>CAZJKR010000032.1:4575-14430 GCA_964546615.1 uncultured Curvibacter sp. | reverse complement strand
GTCGTGCCGCTGTTTGCCGGCGGCCACGCATTGCAGGTAACGCGTGGAGCGCGTGTGCACACCGAGTGCGGCCTTGAGGCTGTCGCGCTGGAAGTGCTCGGGGTGCTTGGCCAGCAGCTCCTGGAAGATGCCGAGTTTGAGCGGCAGGAATTCGGCGCCGAACAGGTGCGGGTACAGCTCGAACAGTTTTTCCAGCACAGGTTGCACCGAGCGTGTGCGGTCTTGCCTGCTCGCTGGCTTGGAGGGCTGGGTGGACTGGGGTTCGCCGGTCTGGGCCGGGGTGTCTTGGGTATGGGGGGCGAGGCTGGTCGTCATGGGGTTCATGCTGGGGTCAGCCCGCTATTGTCAACCAGCCGGGCCCGGACGCTCTTGCCCTTGACGCGGCCGCTGTTCAGCCGCTGCGCGGCCTGGGCGGCAATCGCGCGGTCCACCGCCACGTAAGTGGAGAACTCGTTGACGTTGATCTTGCCGATCTGCTCGCGCGTGTAGCCGAGCTCGCCGGTCAAGGCGCCCAGCACATCGCCGGCGCGGATTTTTTCCTTGCGCCCGCCGACGATCTGAATGGTGGCCATGGGCGGCACCAGCGGACCCTGGCCGGTGGGGGTGAGTTCGGCCAGCGAGTACCAGCGCGACTCGCGTCCCTGCAGCTGGTCGATCTTGCCCACGCTGCCCATCTCGTCCAGGCTGGCCAGGCACAGGGCCAGGCCTTCGGCCTCGCCGCGGCCGGTGCGGCCGATGCGGTGGATATGTACCTCGGGGTCCGGCGTCACGTCGACGTTGATCACCGCTTCGAGCTGGGCAATGTCCAGCCCGCGTGCCGCCACGTCGGTGGCCACCAGCACGGAGCAGCTGCGGTTGGCAAACTGCACCAGCACCTGGTCGCGCTCGCGCTGTTCCAGCTCGCCATACAGGGCCAGCGCGCTGAAGCCCTGCGCCTGCAGCATGGCCACCAGGTCGCGGCACTGCTGCTTGGTGTTGCAGAAGGCCAGCGTGGAGGCGGGGCGGAAGTGGTTGAGCAGCAGCGACACCGCGTGCAGGCGTTCGCTGTTTTTCACCTCGTACCAGCGTTGCTCGATCTTGGCCTCGGCATGCTGCGCCTGCACCGCGATCTGCTGCGGGTCTTTCATGAACTGCTGGCTGAGCTTGGTGATGCCCTCGGGGTAGGTGGCCGAGAACAGCAGGGTCTGCCGCTCGGCCGGGCACTGGCGCGCCACGGTGGCAATGTCGTCGAAGAAGCCCATGTCGAGCATGCGGTCGGCTTCGTCCAGCACCAGGGTGTTGAGCTGGTCCAGGTTCAGGTGGCCGCGCGCCAGATGGTCCATCACGCGCCCGGGTGTGCCGACCACGATATGCGCGCCGTGCGACAGGCTGAGCGTCTGGCCGCGCAGCGGCACGCCGCCGCACAGGGTGACGACCTTGATGTTTTCTTCCGCACGCGCCAGACGCCGGATTTCGGCGCTGACCTGGTCTGCCAGTTCGCGCACCGGGCACAGCACCAGCGCCTGCACGCCGAAGCAGCGCGGGTTCAGCCGCGCCAGCAGCGCCAGCGCAAAGGCGGCGGTCTTGCCGCTGCCGGTGCTGGCCTGGGCGATCAGGTCCTTGCCCAGCAGGGCGGCGGGCAGGGCGGCGGCCTGGATCGGGGTCATCTGCAGGTAGCCGAGCTGCTGCAGGTTGGCCAAGGTGGCCGGGCTGAGCGCCAGGGCACTGAAATCCTGGGCGCTGTTCGAGGGGGAAGTGGTCATCCCTGATTATCGGTGCAGGTGGCCGCTGGGGCTTGCTGAAGCCCCGGCTGCCAGGCGGATTTTGCGACTCAGGTCGCCCAGACCCGCGGAGGCACCGCTTCCATGGCCCACAACTGCTGGCGCCACGCAGCGCGCGCCTGCTTGAGCAGCGCCAACGCCGGCTCCACCAGTGGGGCCAGCACGCGCAGCACCAGCACCTGGGGGTGCGGACTGGTGGCGCCGGCGCTGGCGCGCAATGCGTGGTCATCGATCACGCGGCGCACCGCCTCCAGCGCCTGCTCGCGCCGCTTGCGCTCGATCGGCTGGCCGGCGACGAAAAACAGCGTGGCCATGCAGCGCTGGCCGGCCAGGCCGAGCGGGCTGTCCATCAGCCGCAGGTCGGCGGCATCCAGACGGCCCTGTTCCAGCCAGACGCCGGGCACTTCGAGATGCTGCGCAAACGTGCCTTGCGTGAAGGGCTGACCGGCTTCCGGCAAGCCCAGGGCGGTAATGTCCCAGCCCATGAGTTCGGCACCGGGCGCGAGTTCGAACACGGCCTTGTTGACGGCACGGCACTGGTTGTAGGCCAGCGCCTCCAGCGGCAGCCATTCCAGCCGCGCATCAGGTGCCAACTGCGCGTGCACGCTCTGCACGGCGGACTCGGTGGCGGATTTGTAGAAGCGGGTGGCACCCGGCGTGGTGACGAGGCCATGGGCGCCGGACTGCACGGCGATCTTGATGCTCAGCGTGTCGCCGCCGACCAGGCCGCCGGGCGGGTGCACCAGCACGTTGTGGCACACCGCATCGCCTTCCGGATAGAGGCTTTGCAGCACGCGCAACGGGCCCTCATGGTGGTAGTGCACCACGGTGCGTGGGCCGTGCCGGCGGTACTGCAGATCAAGGGTGGCGTGCCAGGTCATGGCGAGAGTCTACGGTGGTACAGGAAGGGGGCCGGGGCAAGGCGTGCCCACGGCACGTCGAGGACACGCAATTTCCGTACCGACGCTCGGCGCGAGGGCCTGGCCAAGGGCTGCATAATGCGCGGCAGGAGAAGCCCACCATGTCCCGCAACGTGATCGCCGTCTATCCCGGCACCTTCGACCCCATGACGCTTGGCCACATCGACGTGGTGCGCCGGGCCACCCAGCTGTTCGATCGCATCATCGTGGCCGTGGCGGTGGGGCATCACAAGAAGACGCTGTTCACCCTGCAGGAGCGCATGGACATGGCGCGTGAGCTTGTGCAGGCCTACCCGCAGGTGTCGGTGGAGAGTTTCGCCGGCCTGATGCGCGACTTCGTGGTGGCGCGCGGCGCCAAGGCCATGATCCGGGGTCTGCGCGCGGTGACCGATTTCGACTACGAGTTCCAGCTCGCCGGCATGAACCGCAGCCTGATGCCGGATGTGGAGACAGTGTTCCTCACCCCCAGCGACAAGTACCAGTTCATCTCCAGTACGTTTGTGCGCGAGATCGCCACGCTCGGCGGCGAAGTGGACAAGTTCGTCGATCCGCTGGTGGCGCAGCGTCTGGCTGACAAGGTGCGCAGCCTGGGGCGCGGTTAGGCACGGCGGGCCGAGGCATTCACACACATGCCGGGGCGCCGCCGGCCCAGGGAGTCCCATGAACGAACGCATCCGTGAACTGCTGGCCCAGATCGGTACGCTGGAAGACGAACTGCGCAGCACCCTGCATGAGCACGAGGCGCGGGCGAGCTTCCGCATCAAGGGCAAACGCGTCGAATTCGAACAGTCGGTGAAGGAGGCCCACCAGCGCATGAAGACGGGCGTCTGGCGCTGGCTGTTCACCGGCCGGCCGCAGAACATGCTGTCCGCCCCCGTCATCTACAGCATGATCGTGCCCCTGCTGATGCTGGATCTGTGCGTGAGCTTCTACCAGGCCGTCTGCTTTCCGCTCTACCGCGTGACGAAGGCGCGGCGTGCCGACTACTTCGTCTACGACCGGCGCCAGCTGGGTTACCTCAACGTGATCGAGCGCTTTCACTGCACCTATTGCGCCTATGCCAATGGCCTGCTGGCCTATGTGACCGAGATCGTGGCGCGTACCGAGCAGTACTTCTGCCCGATCAAGCATGCGCGCAAAATTCTGGGTACGCATGCGCGCTACGCGCATTTTCTCGAGTATGGTGATGCTGTGGACTATGCGGCGCGGCTGGAGGCCTTCCGCCGCGCACTTGAAAGGATGGATACATGAAGATTCTGTTGCCGGTGGACGGCTCCGACGTGGCGCTGGAGGCGGTCCGCTTTGCCGTGCGCATGGTGCGCGACGGCCTGGGTGGCAGCGTGGTGCTGGCCAATGTTCAGGAGCCGGCCACCCTCTATGAGATGGTGGTCGCGCATGACATCGACGTGCTGGCGCGCGTGAGCGCCGAAGCCGGCGCCCACACGCTGGCCCCGGCCGAGGCGCTGCTGCGTGAAGCCGGTGTGCCGTTCGAGTCCGAGGTGGCGCAGGGTGACCCCGCGCACACCCTGGTCGACATCCTGGAACGATATGGCTGCGACCTGGTGGTGATGGGCGCGCGTGGCCGCGGCAACCTGCGCAGCGCGCTGCTGGGCTCGGTGTCGCACGAGGTGCTGCACGCCGCCGGTGTGCCGGTCATGATCGTCAAGCCCGCGCAGGAAGACTGAGTCCGTCAGGCCTGCAGGCTCTGCACGGTCTCCACTCGATCGGCTGCGCCGGGGGGCGCAGCCCGCACGCCTGTTCTGCCACAGCGCGTGGGGACGGAAACAATCCGGCAATGCCGTCACCGCATAATGACTGCATGACCGAACTGATCCTGATCCGCCATGGTGAAACCGACTGGAACCGCGAGCTGCGTTTCCAGGGGCAGCTGGATGTACCGCTCAACGAGATCGGCCTCGTGCAGGCGCAGCGTGTGGCCGAGCGGATGGCGCGAGAACCGGTGCGGCATCTGGTCAGCAGCGATCTGTTGCGTGCACGCCAGACGGCCGAGCCGGTGGGGGCGCATCCGCTGCAGCCCATGCCGCTGACGCCCGAGTTGAGCGCCGGGCTGCGCGAGCAGCACTTCGGCATCGCCGAGGGCATGTGCGTGGCCGACATCAAGGCCCGGCATGCCGAGGCCTGGTCGCGCTGGATCCGTTTCGAGGCGGACTACGCCTTCGACGGCGGCGAAACCACGCGCCAGTTCCATGCGCGCGTGCTGGCAGCGGTGCGTGAGCTGGGCCGGCGCCATGCTGGGCAGACGCTGGTGGTGGTGACCCACGGCGGTGTGCTCGACATGGTCTACCGCACCGCGCTGGGGCTGCCGCTGTCGGGGCCGCGCCAGAGTGAAATTCCAAATGCCGGGCTCAACCGTGTGCGGCTCTCGGGCGAGGCGATCGAGATTGTCCAGTGGGCCGACACCGCCCACCTGGCCGATCTGCCACCGCAGCCGGTGTACGACCAGACCCGGCTGGCCCAGCCGGCGGCCGACCCTGCCTGAGGCGTCGCTGGTCCGGATCGACCTGTCGCCAGTGGGGTTGTGCCGGCAGCGCCGATAATCGGGGCATGGGTATCCAAGTGGTTTTTCTTGACGGCGGCAAGGCGGGGGCAGCATGGCGCTGATGATCACGGACGAGTGCATCAACTGCGATGTCTGCGAGCCCGAGTGCCCGAACGAGGCCATCTACCTCGGCAAGGAGATCTACGAGATCGACCCGCATCGCTGTACCGAGTGCGTCGGCCACTTTGACGAGCCGCAATGCGTGCAGGTCTGTCCGGTGGCCTGCATTCCGGTCAACCCGGCCCACGTGGAAGACCGCGAAACACTGTGGCAGAAGTACCGCCGTCTGCAAGCGGAAGCCCAGGCTGCGCAGGCCCCGGCGACTGCGGTGGGCAAGCCCGCCGCCTGAGCGGGCTGGCGGGGCCGCGCACTCAGCGCGTGCTGTTGCCGGCGTTGTTGCCGTCGGCGCTTTTCGTCTTCGCCGCTTTCTTGTTGTCTTTTTTCTCATCCGCTGCGCGGGCGGTGAAGTAGGGCGGCTGCTTGGCCGGCTTCGTCTTGTGGGTATGCACCGCCGCCGGGGCGGGCGCTGCCGCTTGGGCCCTGCCGGCGTCTGCCTGGGGTGCTTGCCGGGCTGCGCGCTCGGCGGCGGCTTCCTGCTTCTGGCGGTCTCTTTCCAGTGCCTGGGCCGCCTGGCGTGCGCGTGCCGTGTCCGACTCGGCCTGCGCCTGCTGGGCGCGCGTTCGGCTGTCGCCGGCATCGATGGCCTTGCCTCCGGCGCAGGGCGACTGGCTGTAGCTGTCCCCGCATCGATAGACGTTTTGGGCCTTCAGGCCCGTCGATAAAGCGCAGCCAGCTATCAAAAACGTAGCAATCTGAAGGGAGCGAGTCATGCGGTGTCTCCGGGTGCGGCGGTGGGGCTGGGGGCGGCAGCTGCTGCCGGGCGCGGCGGCTTCGGGCGCGGCGGCTTGGCCGTGTGGATCAGCATCGTGGCCTTGTCCATGTCGCCGGCCAGCAGGTCCGGCAGCGCCTTGAGGCTGCGCGCAATGCAGTCTTCGATGGCGGTGCGGTGCTCGGGCGAGGGTTTTTTCAGCACCCAGCCGACCACTTCGGACTTCACACCCGGATGACCGACGCCGATGCGCAGGCGCCAGTAGTCGTCGGTGCCGAGCTGGGCGTGGATGTCGCGCAGGCCGTTGTGGCCGGCATGGCTCCCGCCGAGCTTGAGCTTGACTTGGCCCGGCACGATGTCGAGTTCGTCGTGCGCCACCAGGATTTCGTCGGGCTGGATCTTGAAGAAGCGCGCCAGCGCCGCCACCGACTTGCCCGAGAGGTTCATGAAGGTCTGCGGCTGCAGCAGCCAGACGGTCTGACCCTTCACCGTGGTGCGCGCCACCAGGCCGTGGTAGCTCTTGTCCATCACCAGGTTGGTCTTGAGTTCGCGTGCCACGGCGTCGATCCACCAGAAGCCGGCGTTGTGCCGTGTGGCCTCGTATTCCGGGCCCGGATTGCCCAGGCCGACAAACAGTTTGATCATGCGCGGATTATCGTGGTTTGAACGCCCACGGCGGGGTTACCAAAAGCAACGGCCCACCGAAGTGGGCCGTTGCAGGGCAGACCGGGAAGACAGGTTACTTCTTCTTGGCCGGGGCCTTTTCAGCAGCCGGAGCAGCTGCGGCCGGCGTGGCTTCGACTTCTGCGGCCGGGGCCGTGACAGACACCAGCACCGGGTTGGCCTTGCCATGGGTGACGGCGGTCACGCCCTTGGGGAGGGTAATGTCGGCCAGGTGCAGCGATTCGCCTTTCTTCAGGCCGCTCAGGTCGACGCTGATGAACTCCGGCAGGTCGCCCGGAAGGCAGGCCACTTCGAGTTCGTTCACCACGTGGTTGACCAGGCACAGGTCGAGCTTGACCGCGGGCGAGTTTTCCTCGCCGCTGTAGTGGACCGGCACCTTCATGTGCAGCTTGGTGTTGGCGTCCACGCGCTGGAAGTCGATGTGCAGCACGAGTTGCTTGAACGGGTGCATCTGCACGTCACGCAGCAGGACCTTGTTGTCCTTGCCGTCGAGTTCCATGTCGAGGATGGACGAATGGAAGGCTTCCTTCTTCAGGGCGTGCCACAGCGCGTTGTGATCGAGCTCGATCAGCTGCGGCTGGCCAGTGCCACCATAGACGATGCCGGGCGTGCGGCCCGTGTTGCGCAGACGGCGGCTCGCACCCGTACCCTGCTTGGCGCGCTCAAAAGCGACGAATTTCATAGTTCAGCTCCATGGAGAGTCCACCGCGACCAGTGTGACTCCGGTTTAACAAAGGCCCGCCACGTGCAGCACGTGTACGGGCCTGCTTTTTGTCCCGATCAGAAAAGGTCTTCCTGATCCGAGAACAAACTCATGACCGACTCGCCCTTGGCGATGCGGTGGATCGTTTCCGCAATCAGCGGCGCCACGTTCATCTGGCGAATCTTGGCGCAGCCGGCCGCAGCCGGGCTGAGCGGAATGGTGTTGGTGACCACCACCTCGTCGAGCGCATTGCCCTTGGAGATGCGTTCGATGGCCGGGCCGGAGAAGATCGGATGCGTGCAGTAGGCATAGACCTTCTTGGCGCCGCGCTCCTTCAGCACCTCGGCAGCCTTGACCAGCGTGCCGGCGGTATCGATCATGTCGTCCATGACCACGCAGTTGCGGCCTTCGATTTCGCCGATGACGTGCATCACTTCGCTGACATTGGCCTTGGGACGGCGCTTGTCGATGATGGCCAGGTCGCAGCCGAGCTGCTTGGCCAGCGCACGGGCGCGCACCACGCCGCCGACGTCGGGGGAAACCACGATCAGGTCTTCGTACTTCTTCTGGCGCAGATCGCCCAGCAGCACCGGCGAAGCGTAGATGTTGTCCACCGGAATGTCGAAGAAGCCCTGGATCTGGTCGGCATGCAGGTCCATGGTCAGCACGCGGGCCACGCCCACAGCCTGCAGCATGTTGGCCACCACCTTGGCCGTGATCGGCACGCGGGTCGAGCGCGGACGGCGGTCCTGGCGGGCGTAGCCGAAATAGGGGATGACGGCGCTGATGCGTTCGGCCGACGCGCGCTTGAGCGCATCCACCATGATCAGCAGTTCCATCAGGTTGTCGTTGGTCGGCACGCAGGTCGACTGGATCACGAACACGTCGCGTGCGCGCACGTTCTGGTTGATCTCGACGGTCACTTCACCGTCGGAGAAGCGGCCTACCGTGGCCGCACCAAGGGATATGCCGAGATGCTTGGCGATGTCAGCGGCAAGGCCAGGGTTGGCATTGCCGGTGAAAAGCATGTAATCAGGGGAGGGAGCGACCTGCATGAACGTTCCAGCGATTGGATACACAGAAAAATTTGGCAGGGGAGGAAGGACTCGAACCCTCGCATGCCGGAATCAAAATCCGGTGCCTTGACCAACTTGGCGACTCCCCTACACAGGTTGACAGCCGTAACAGCTATCCACCGACAACTCTATCGCTGGTCGCCCATCCCGAAAGCGGGTGAGCATCCAGGCTGCAGCATAACCGGGCCTCCATCGCGTCCGGCGCCTTCGGAACGCTCAAGGAGGGCGGTGCCCAGGCAAACACGGCACTTCCTGAACCTGTCATCCGACCCTGCAGACCGAGCGAGGCCAGCCAGTCAAGGGCTTGCGTCACGCCGGGACAAAGCCGCTGGGCAACAGGCTGCAAGTCGTTACGGCTTGATTCGGAAATAAATCCGTATGGGTCTGCAGCAAAGCCTGAAATTGTAGCAGGAATACTGTCGCGTTTCAACGTCGGGTCGGAAAAAATTGCCCTGGTTTCAAGGCCGGTCTCGGGCTTGACCACCAGCACCTGGCGGCGTGGCAGTTCGATGGGGGTGATGCGTTCGCCGATGCCTTCGACCCAGGCGTTGCGGCCATGCAGGAAAAACGGCACGTCGGCGCCCAGTGTCAGGCCGATGACGCAAAGCTGCTCCAGGCTAAAGTTCAGCTGCCACAGCCGGTTGAGGGCGAGCAGGGTGGAGGCAGCGTCGGACGAGCCGCCGCCCATGCCGGCCTGCGCCGGCAGGCGCTTTTCCACGCCGATGTGCCCGCCCAGTGCGGTTCCGCTGGCGGTCTGCAGCGCGCGCGCGGCGCGCAGGATCAGGTCGTCGGCCGGCAACGGCTTGAGCAGGTCCTCGCGGGTGATACGGCCGTCGGTGCGGCGCTCGAAATGCAGCGTGTCGGCCCAGTCGATCAGCATGAAGACCGATTGCAGCAGGTGGTAGCCGTCGGCGCGCCGGCCCGTGATGTGCAGGAACAGGTTGAGCTTGGCCGGTGCCGCAATGTCGTAGAGCGCCTTCATGGTCCGATTATCGACGCCGCCCTGGTGCAGCGCGGCTTCAGCGTTCCAGCACCAGCCGCAGTTCCGTCGGGGGTGCGGGGTGCATTCGCCGTGCCGACAGGCGGCCGGCCTCGAGCTGCGACAGGTCCGCGGCCCAGCCGTCGGCCGTCGTCTGCACGCCGGCCAGCCACTGGAACAATGCGGCGATCGGCAGCGCCGCACCGGTGGCCTGGGTGGCCAGCGCCTCCAGGGATTCGAAGGACTGGGACTGGCCGTTGTTGACCAGGGTGGCACCGCCGGGTGTCCAGCGCAGCTGGGCCAGCGTGGTGCCCAGCGGGCTGAACAGGCTCAGTTCCCCTTGC
>CAZJKR010000032.1:1645-4565 GCA_964546615.1 uncultured Curvibacter sp. | reverse complement strand
TTTGGTCTTCCGGACTTGCCGGTGCTGCGCAGCCTGCTATCAAAAAAGTAGCGAGCAGGAGGATGCCGCCCAGGGCGCGTGACCATCGCTGCACATTCACGGCTTCACACGCAGGCGCTGAAGCGTTTGCAGCAGGGTCTCATTCTCGGCATTGAGCTCAAGCCCTTCCTTCCAGACGCTGAGGGCCTGCTGCTGCTGGCCCAGGCTCCACAGCACCTCGCCCAGGTGAGCGGCGATCTCGGCGTCCGGACGCTTCTTGTAGGCCTCCTGCAGGATGCGCAGCGCTTCGGCCGTGTTGCCGCTGCGGAATTCGACCCAACCCAGGCTGTCGGCGATGAAGGGGTCGCCTGGCGCGAATTCGAGCGCCTTGAGGATCAACTGGCGGGCCTCGTCAAGCCGGATGTTGCGATCGGCGAAGAAGTAGCCCAGCGCGTTGTAAGCGTGGTGGTAGTCGGGCTTGATGCCGATGATCTGGCGCAGCAGACGCTCCATCTCGTCGGCCTTGTCGAGCTTTTCGGCCAGGGTGGCCTGGTCGTACAGGAGGTTCACATCCTGGGGCTCGCGCCGGATGGCCTCGGCCAGCAGATCGTAGGCCGGCTGGTACTGCTTGTGGTCGCGCAGCAGCTGGACCTCGGCCGTGAGCTTCAGACGTGCGTCGGCCGGGCTGCGCTCGGGCAGGCTGCGGATCAGCTGACGGCCTTCGTCGAGCTTGCCCTGCCGTGCCAGGATGGCCGCACGACGGCTCTGGGCGCTGACCATGTCCTGGGCGTTGCTGATCCTGGATAACCACTGCTCGGCCTGGGCGAAGTCGCGCCGCTGCTCCGCGACCTGCGCCAGCAGCAGGTACCCCTGGGCCAGGCCGCGGCTGTGCTCTTCCGAGGGCGTCGCGCTGCCTGTCTGCAGCAACTGCACATATCGCTGGAGAGAAGATTCGGCATCGGCCAGCCGGTTCTCCTGCAGCTCGAGCGAGCCGCGCAGCAACCAGGCCTGGACTTCCTCCGGACGGTCGGCGGTGACCCGCCGCAGCTGCGCCAGCGCTTCGCTGAGACGCTGGGCATTGAGCAGCACCCGGGCGTATTCAAGACGAATCTCGGATCGGGGTTTGCGTTCCAGGTAGTGTTGCACCAGTGCTTCGGCCTGAGGCTGGCCCAGTCCCAGCAGCGCCAGCGCCAGCAAGGCCGGCCCTTCGGCTTGGCCATCGAGCGCCTGGCCGCGCCGCGCTGCGGCCAGTGTGCCCGGCAGGTCGGAGGCGACCAGGCGCAGGCGGCCCACGCTGGTCCACGCGGCCGCACCGGTGACCGGGCTGTTCAGATGATCGGCCAGCGCCTGTTCCATGACCTGGGCCGCCAGGGCCTTGTCGCTGGCGCGTGCCAGGTAGTTGGGCAACAGCGCGATGACGACGCCGCGTTCGGTGGCATCGGCCAGCCCGATTTCGCGCTTGAGCGGCTCAACGGCATCGCTCAGGCGGTTGAGCGCCACCACGATCTGCAGCACGTAGCGGTTGGCCTCCTTCGAGGTGGGCATGGCCTGGCGCCAGGCACGCGCGGCCTGCAGCGCCGAGTCGCCCGAGCGCGCCTGCAAGGCGATTTCGACTGCGCGCTTGTACAACTGGGCATCGTTCGTCTTGCGCGCCGCATCGAGCAGCAGCGCATAACCGGTGCCGGGGTCGCCACCCTGGGCCGAGAGCTCTCCGAGTAACAGTTGGTAAAAGAGCGCGCCGTCGAGTGCGGAACTGGCTGGCGCAGCGGCAGGAGCGTCCGTACCCTGGGCCTGCGCGTGGAGCGCGCTGGCCAGCAACAGGGCGGCAATGCGTTGGAGTGGCGACATCGGACCATAATAATCCAAGCCTGTTTGCCCTGTAGCCCATGCCAGAACTGCCGGAAGTCGAAGTCACCCGCCTGAGTTTTGTCGACCGCATCACCGGCGCGCGCGTCGTCTCAGCCAGCCTGGGCAAACCATTGCGTTGGCCGCTGGGCGTGTCGGTGCAGCAGCTGGTCGGGCGCACCGTACGTGGCGTGCGCCGACGCGGCAAGTACCTGCTGCTCGACCTGGATGAGGGCCTGCTGCTCGTGCACCTGGGCATGTCGGGCAGCCTGAGTTTCGGCGCGACGCTGCCGCCGCGCGGCATGCACGATCATTTCGAGCTGGTCACCACCCGCGGTACCTTGCGTCTGAACGATCCGCGCCGCTTCGGCGCCGTGGTCTGCGTGCCGGGCGAGGACGATCCGCAGGCGCGCAAGCTGCTGGGCGGGCTGGGCATGGAGCCGCTGTCGGACGACTTCGATCTGGCAACCTTCCATGCCGGCCTGAAAGCGCGTCGCGCGGCCATCAAGCAGGTGTTGCTGGCGGGCGATCTGGTGGTCGGGGTCGGCAACATCTATGCTTCCGAAGCACTGTTCCTGGCCGGCATCCGGCCCACCGTGAGCGCGGCGCGCCTGAGCCGGCCGCGCGCCGCCAAATTGCATGCGGCGATACGCGATGTGCTGGCCCGTGCCGTCGCCAAGGGCGGCAGTACGCTGCGCGATTTTTCCAATGCGCAGGGTGAAAACGGTTACTTCCAGCTCGACGCCATGGTGTATGGTCGCGAGGGTCAGCCCTGCAGGGTGTGCGGCACACCGATCAAGGCCATACGCCAGGGGCAGCGCAGCACGTTCTACTGCCCGGTCTGTCAGAGAAGCTGAGGACGGCGGTGCTATATTGAAATCGATTGGGAGAGATTGTGGCGACTTCATTCAACGACAGGTTTGACCAGCATGGCACATGGCGGCGCGAGTTCGCCCTGCGCCTGAAGCTGCTGGCCGAATGGATGAAGGACCATGACCTGCTCGATGCCGCTGTCGAGGAGCGGCTGCGCCGGCTGGAGACGCAGGTGCGCTCGGACAAGGTCATGGTGGCCTTCGTCGCCGAGTTTTCGCGCGGC
>CAZJKR010000032.1:0-1635 GCA_964546615.1 uncultured Curvibacter sp. | reverse complement strand
GCTGATCAACGCCATCTTCTTCGCCGGTTATGGCCGGCGCATCATGCCGGCCAGTGCCGGGCGCACCACCATGTGCCCGACCGAGATGGGCTATGACGCCGACGTGCCGCCCTGCCTGCGTCTGTTGCCGATCGAAACCCGGCTGCAGACCCAGTCTCTGATGGAATGGCGCATGGTGCCCGAGAAGTGGACCCGCATCGACCTGGATGTCAACGATCCGCAGCAGCTCGCCGTGGCGCTGGAGAAGGTGGCCGAGACCGTGCGCGTGTCGCAGGACGAGGCCCGGGCGCTGGGCTTCTGGGACAGCCAGACGCCCGAGGACAATCCCCTCACCGATGCCGATGGCATGGTGGAGGTGCCGCGCTGGCGCCACGCACTGATCAACATCGCGCATCCCTTGCTCAAGCAGGGGCTGGTCATCCTCGACACGCCGGGGCTCAACGCCATTGGCGCCGAACCCGAGCTGACCGTCAGCCTGGTGCCGCAGGCGCATGCCGTGGTGTTCATCCTGGGGGCCGATACCGGCGTGACCAAGTCTGACCTGGCGATCTGGCGCGAGCATCTGATCACCGAATCGGCCGACAGCGACACCCGCCTGGTGGTGCTCAACAAGATCGATTCGCTTTGGGATGCCCTGAGTTCGCCGGCCCAGATCCAAATGCAGATCGAGCGTCAGTGCGAGACCACGGCCGAGATCCTGGGCATCACGCGCGAACAGGTCTTTCCGATCTCGGCACAAAAAGGTCTGGTGGCCAAGGTCACCGACGACGAGGCGCTGCTGCAGTCGAGCTGCCTGCCGGCGCTGGAAGACGCCCTGGCGCGCCGCATCATGGGCCAGCGCCAGCGCATCCTGGGCGCGGCCGTGGCCAGCGGCATTGCCGATCTGCAGGGCGAGACCGGCCGGGTGCTCAACATCCGTCGCCGTGATCTGGCCGAGCAGTTGATGGAGCTCAAGGGCCTGCGCGGCAAGAACAGCAGCATCATCAAGCACATGCGTGCGCGCATTGCGCAGGAGCAGGCCGAGTTCGACCTCAGTGGCGCCAAGATCCATGCCGTGCGTTCCGTTCACCTGAGGTTGCTGCGCGATGTGTTCAATCTGCTGGGCTCGACCACCTTGCGCCAGGAGATGGGCCAGCTGACGCAGGCGTTGCAGCAGAAAGGGCTCAAGCTCGGTGTGAAGAAGGCCTATGGCGACACTTTCGACCGCCTGCGCGAGAACCTGCGGCGCGTGCAGTCGCTGACCGGCGAGATCCAGACCATGCTGGCAGCCACCTTCCGCCAGCTCAACGCCGAGCATGGTTTTTCGCTGCAGCCGCCGACCGAGCCGCAGATGCAGGAGTACATCAGCGACCTCGATCTGGTCGAGCGCAGTCATCTGCAATACCTGGGTTTTGGCAACGCCTTCCGGCTGGCCCAACCTGAGTTTGCCGACCGGCTGGTGCGTGCGCTGTCCACGCGCCTGCGCAGCGTGCACCAGACTGCGCTGGCCGACGTGGAACTGTGGAGCAAGTCGGCTGCGGCCCAGCTCGATGCGCAGCTGCGCGAGCGGCGCAAGAACTTCAGCCGCCTGCCGCCGCCTGGGGTCACGGACACCGGCGTCTTCCATGTCGTGCCCCTCTCCGTGATGCTGAAGGA
>CAZJKR010000031.1:14849-21850 GCA_964546615.1 uncultured Curvibacter sp. | reverse complement strand
CCTTTCGGGTGCACAGGTCAAACCCGGCCGCACGCAGCCAGGCCACCATGCAGTCTTCCATGACGTGACCGCGCTCGAAGATACGCAACATGCGCCCCTCCAAGCGACGGCCACTGTCGATGGGTGCCTTGGCGAACTCGTATTGCAGGGCGCGCTCGCAAGCCACACCCAGACGTGACGCGCCAAGGTAATCCCGACCTGACTCAGAAGCCCGGGCACGCTGCATCCCGGCATCCACCAGGGCCGTGAGTTGGCCAGAGACACTGGCCGAAGAGTTGAAGTCGATCATGTCTTCTTCCCCTTCGGCTCGTCCCACGGAAAGTCGTCCTCCAGATCGGCAAACGGGTGCGCGAGTGGATCCGGCGTCGGTGGCATGCCGCGCACCGGCGGGAACTTGCTGGCCTCGTGGTGCGCCGCCATGGCATCCGTGTAGCCGGTGACGATGGCGTCGATCACGCGCAGAGCCTCGGCCTCGGAGTAATCACCCAGGGGCTTGGCAAAGCCGATCTCGTCAGCGGCCTCACCGAACGCCTTGAGGCACTGGCGCATGGCGGCCTGCTCGACATCAGACGGATCAATCATGGCGACCTCCATCTTGTCGATACGACCATCCTTGGCCCGGAGCCAGTTGCCATACATCGCGTGAAACGCGTCCTGGCAGCGGCGGGAACAGAAGACCCAGTCGATGGGATAGCGCCAGGGGTTGCCGATGCCATGCCGGTTGTCGGTATGGCCGTACCCCCGGGCCTGTCTTGAGCAGACCCAGCATTTCATTGCCCTCCCTCACTGCGCCCAGGCGGGCTTGCCGGACACCGCAGGCCGTTGGGCTGATGCCGGCGCGGGTGCGGTTGGGGCTGCGGTCGGAGGTGCGTGCGGGACTGCGGTTGGGGTTGCCACTGGCGCCCCTGCCATACGGTTGGGAATAAAGCCTGCGGCAGCCATCGTGGGCGCGTATTCAGGCTCACCCGGCTCCACGGCCATCTTGACCACGTTCTTGGCCTCGCCGCGACCGTCTTTCTCGATGTCGATGCGGGCGACGAACTCCAGACCGTCCAGCTCATGGAAGCCCTGGATGCGGCGGGCCGCTGCAGCTTGCGGCGTGTTGTCGTCGGGGCGGACGTTGCGCGCCGAGTTCAAGGCTGCCCGCACAAAGGTGCGTCCCATGTTGCCCCAGGTGGGCCCCTTGCTGCTGTACAGGCCAATGTTGGACCAGAGCTTGCGGCGGGCGTATTCACCTTCGAGCACGACAAATTCGCAGGCCAGGAAGATGCTGCCGGTCTCAAAGCTCTGGGTGGCGTAACCGCCGAGCCAGCCATGACTGGGGTCGTCATACCCACCCGGTTTCACGGTCATGCGGACCTTGGCGACCGTGCCCTTGGGGATGAGATCGAAGGATTGCTGTTGTTCTGCGTCGTTGAAGTCGGACCAGTTGTTGGACATGAATTACTCCTTTGGTGTTTGGGATGTGGGAATGCCAGAGGGCATGCGGGTGGCAGCGGCGCACTTGTCGATGAGCGCGCGCAGGTTGGGCGGCTCCTGCAGCTCAAGCTGGCCGGAGCGGTCCTTGGCCGGGTAGCCATAGGGGTTGAGCGTGTGGGTGATGAAGGCGCGGTAGCTGCTACCATCCTCAGCCTTGATCTCGGCCAGGGTCACCACCTCGTCGACGATGCCCGGCAGTTCTGCTGCGGTTTTGGAGCCCTCGATCTGCGGCACGAACACCTTGCGGTTGAAGTCGTCGAGCTTCTCGTCCAAGATGGCGACAAACACCACGTGCTTGCCCCGGGCGTGCTGCAGGTGGGTCAGCGCCGTCAGCATTTCCTGACCCAACAAGCCATAAGCCCCTCTGGTGTCGGGTTTGCCGGTACGCTCGGATAGGGCCTGCGGCTGTACCTTGGCCCAGATCAGGGCCAGGCGTGCCAGCACCGTGATGCTGTCGACAAAGTAGGTGTCGTACTTGGCCAGTTGGGAGGGGTCGCCGTAGCGCTCGCAGACATGGTCGAAGTGAGCCTGCGAGTACGGGGCCTCTGCGGGCAGTGCTGGGTTGGGGCCAGCCAGGAAGACCACCAGGTCGCGAAACTCGGGCCAGGTTGCGGGGCGTACGCAGTCGCCATGCCAATCCTTGACCGCGAGATCGCCCGCCTCCAGGTCCACGAACAGCGTGCTGTCCTCGGGCAAGGTCTTGAGTTGGGTGGTCTTGCCGATACCGGACTTGCCGAGCAGCACCAGCTTGACGCCTTGCTTTTCTGCCAAACGCTGCGAAGCGCTGATGATTGGAAGTGCCATCACGCCACCTCCCGCAACTGTTCAGCCACCGCCGGATTCCAGAGGATCTGGTAACCGCTGTGGCCGTTTCGGGAATACGGCATGGCTTCCGCCCAGACTTCCCCTGCTTCGGTCAACTCCCATTCGTCGCGATCGTTGCGGTACTGCAAACCCAGGGCGGCCAGACGCAGGTTGGTGGTCTTGGCGGACAAGCCAGTGAGTTTGCCTAGCTGGGTGGCGTTGAGCGCGCATATGGGCTCATTGGCGGCTGGCAGCGTTCGACGCAGGGTCTCGACGGCGAGGCCAGTGTTTTCCTGAATGCAGGTGAGCGTGGCCGCCATGGCGATACCGGCTTTCACCCCTGGCACTTTGGCCACGGCTTCGCCAATCAGAAGCAGCGCGGTGACACGGTCTTGGGTGGGTGCTGGCAGACTGGCAATGGTGCCGGGAATGGCGTAACTGCCGGTCTTGCGGAGCGAGGGCAATACCTCGTGGGTCACCCAGCGTTTGAAGCGTTTGGCTTCAGCCTTGCGGCTGGTCAGAATCAGGCTGTAAAGGCCAGACTCGGTGATCACCACCATGTCCTGGGGGCCGCCAGGGGTACCCACAGTGCGGGTATCCCTTTCATCATCGTCGAGGCGACCGTATGCGTTTTCGGCCTTGGAGATTTCCAACACGCGGCAGACGTCAGCCGCTACGAACCAAGGCTCACCCTGTGAATCCGTCACAACACGGACAGGGCGGCCTTCGAAGTCGAATGGAACAAGTTGCTGGTTCATGGTCAGCACTCCTGGTCAGAAGACAGCTCGAAGGTCGGCTTGCCAGCCTCCACCGTGCGGGCATCGGCGAACTGCTGCTGCAGGGCTGGCGGCCAGTTGGTGTAACGGGACTCGGGCACCGCCAGCTTCACGTCGAGGTAGCTCTCGACGGCTTCGCCCGAGGCGACGATGCGTTCGGCGATGGCCTTGAGCTTTTTCTGGTCCCAGGACACTTTCTTGGGCAACTCGAACTTCACGTGCAGGCCATCGGCCTTCAGGTGAGCGGTGCCGAAATCACGTCCGGTGTCACGTAGGGCTTCACGGCCTTGGGCACCGAAGCGCTGCTCCAGGGCGGTATCCACCTTGGTCCGGGCAGTCTTGAGCCAAGCGATGGCCTGGTCGAGGTTGGTATCGATTTCGTAAAGTTGCTGGGCAGGCAGGCTGGCCAGTTGGGCAATGGACATCTCGGCAATGTCGGCGGGGAAGACGGTCAGATCAGTCATGGCCGGCCTCATCACTGGTATGCGCGAGCAGAGGTCGAGAACCGGGCTACTTGGCGCTCGTATTGCTCGATGGCAGAGATCTGGTACCGGACGCTGGCACCGAGCTTGCAAAAGATCGGGCCAATCTGTTCCTGGCGCCAGCGGCGCAGGGTCTTGACGGACAGCCCCCAGCGGATGGCGAGCTCGTTTTCGTCAAGGGCCAGACGTGGGGTGTTGTTCGGCTGGTAGCGCGAATGGCTACGGCCGGCTTGAACAGATAGGGCTTGGTTTCGCATTGCGGGACTCCGTTTGTTTTGGGAGTCCCTATTGAATTGCTCCACTCTTTGGGCTTGGGGGTGAACTTTTTCGGCTCTGGCACTGCATCCATCCCCAAGCCCAACAGCGATGAAACGCGTAACTTATTGATCTATATGACCCCTCGGCCGTCGTTTCGGTTATTGCGTTTTCGCTTATTTCGTTTAAAATACCTTCAACGTGAACTCAACCCCGACGAGGAGACCCCCTATGAACGCTCCCGCCATCCCCAAAACCCTGCCTTCCGAAGAGGACATCGCGCTCGCCAGAGAGTCTGGTCGGGCGTTATCGACCGTGCTCCAGACACGGTGCGAGGTTCAGCAGATCGACTTCCATGATGAAAAAGGTGCTGTGCGCGCGGTTCGGATCCCGACCTCCGCGCTTCGGCTACTCCTGGAAGTCTTGACCGAGATCGGTCAAGGCAACGCGGTATCGATCATCCCGATCCACGCTGAACTGACGACTCAGGAGGCGGCAGACGTGCTCAACGTCTCCCGGCCTTTCCTAGTTCAGTTGCTGGAGAAGGGCGAGATGCCATTTCACAAGATCGGTACGCACCGTCGCGTTCGCTACCAGGATGTGATTGCCTACAAGAAGCGCATCGATGCCGAGCGTCGCAAAGCGTTGGATGAGCTGGCCGCGCAGGCCCAAGAACTCAACATGGGATACTGATCGGATGAGTTCGCACTTCACCGTCGTCTATGACGCCTGCGTGCTCTACCCGGCACCGCTGCGCGATTTGCTGATGCATTTGGCGCTATCGGATCTGTACCGGGCGCGCTGGAGCGACATGATCCACGACGAGTGGACGCGTAATGTCCTGGCCATCCGCCCCGATTTGACCCAAGACCAGCTGACGCGGACACGCCAGCTGATGAACACCCACGTCCGGATTCGAGTACCTGATCCCATCAATCAACCTGCCCGATCCGGATGACCGCCATGTGGCGGCCGCCGCCATCCACTCTGGGGCCAGCCTGATCGTGACCTTCAACCTCAAGGATTTCCCGGCTGACGCGCTCAAGCCTTACAACCTGGCCGCCCAACATCCAGATGATTTCATTGTGGACCTGTTGGATCTGCACCCGGCCAGCGTCCTTGAGGCGGCAGCCAGCCACCGGCGGTCACTGAAAAACCCGCCGAAAACAGCAGATGAATACCTGGACACCCTGCTCGCGCAGGGATTGACTCAATCAGTGGCGGTCATGCGCCAATGGACCGTGGCCATGTAAAAGGCCGGAGGAGACAACATGGGCAAGAAGACCCTGACAAATGCGCACTGCTTGCTGGAACTCGCCGAACTGGCAACGGTGCCAACCCTCAAGGCCTTCAGTGGTCTTCAAGAATGCCAAGCCCTGGCCCGGGGTTTCGATTGGTCGCGAGATGAAGATCAGATCTCCGTTGCACTGGTCGAACATATCAAACACCTACGCAAAGACCAGCGCGACCCCGCAGAACGCGAAGCACTCCGTGTCCTGCGTCTGGCGGCACCGCGTGGGGCGCAAATCCTCGCCACTGTTGCCGAACAGCTCCATGACAATGAACTGATCGCCACATTCCAGGCGCAGGACGGCGGCGAAATTGGCCGATCGGTCTGGATGCGCACCCACTGCGATGAATCGGCGAGGCTATTTGACGTCGCCGAGTCGATCCTCAACACGGGCGACATTCGGGGCAGCAAGCGCCTTTATGACGCTTTTGATATCCCATGCGATGAGGCGCCGCCTTTCATCTGGAACGACACGGTCCGAAAAGAACTGGAGACGCAACTGACTCACGCCATGCGCCTGAGTGAACCGTGTGAGGTGGTCTACGTCCCGCTGGCTGACGAAAAAAGGAATGGTGACACCTCGACCATTCACTACCTGGTGGTTCGTTTTGCCGGCGACCAGGTGACCGCAGTCCAGATGGTGAATCGCAACCGCAAGACCTTTTGCTACTTTCCTGCCCGCGATGCCACGCTGGTCTACAACCCAGATAGAAAAGTCGTCGAGGCCTATGCGCACACGCTGTCAACGCGGGCACCGCTGGCCAATGTGCTGTCCAAGCATGGCTTCAAGGCCCCCTTGTCAAACCGGCCACTGAACCGCTCCAGGTATGACCTATCCCGGTTTGCCTTGCCGCTCAAGGATGCCAAGCCACGATTGGACGGCGTCAAAGTCGAGCGCTTGTACTTGACCGAGGCCAAGGCATTGATTGGTCACTCCACTGACGCCGTCACGCTGCATATCGACAGCGGCGTCGAGCTGCACGATGTCATTACACAGCGTTGGAGCGCCCATCCGTTTTCACAACCTGGTGCCATTCTGGGCGTCACGCTGGTCGCTGACTTTGTGTTTGATGGCGAGACCACCGAAACTCCTTTGTCTATCGTCGTGGCGGAACCTGGCCGCTGCAGCCTTCAGGGCGAGAAGGACCGGCGGCTGCGAGATGCAGGAACGCAACTGCTCGAGGCGCTGGGTGTCCTCAAGCCTTTGCATCCTGGCTCGGGCATTGATGACCCAACTCTCATCAGGCAAGTCGCCAAACTTCTTGAATGCGCGACCAGCCCCATGGATGGTTTCGCCTTGGCACATTTGGACATTGACATCGAACGGTTCGAAGATGAGGGCATCATCACCGAAGGAGATCGAATTACGCAGAAGGTGATCGATGTAGCTGAGGGGGAACGATTCACCGTTGTTCTGGAGCGCTGCACCGACCCGAACTTCGTTCGTTACCGTGATCCGCTGACCGGCAGCGATGTGACATTGCCCGCCAAGCACGCTCGCCTGTGGAAAGTGGATCTGAACTGGTTGCGAGAGGAAATCATCACCGCCCTGGGCACGGGCCTGTTGGGCGTTCGTGGCAAGCACCAGGAGGATGAGCCCATTTTTCTGGGCGAGCTCGATATTGACGGCCAGGCAGTCGCGCTGTACTTCGCCGCCAGGATGTCCAATGACCGCCAGTTCGCACAGGTCGATGCCGCATTGCGGCTTCATCCTCGCTCAGCCCCCGGCATTGTGTTGACGACAGCGTCCGCACCGTTTCCATTTGCCGGCACCAATTTGGTGGTCGCGATCGATGACGTACTCGCCACCACAGGGCAAGAAACCGCTATCGACATAAACCGATTGAAGGTAGCCTACCGACATGGGCAGCTGGCTGCCATGGGCGGCGCCTCGGTCAGTTTGAAGGTTTCTTC
>CAZJKR010000031.1:3871-14839 GCA_964546615.1 uncultured Curvibacter sp. | reverse complement strand
TGATGGCTACTCTGCAGTGCTGTCCATTCCAGGTAAGGCTCCATGGAAAGTGACCAACAAAGCCAAAATCATTGTGCTGCAACGCTTGGTTGCGGCCTATGCGGCAGGCACGCCCCACGTCAATTCAAAAATGCTGATGGATGGCACTAGCTGCAAATCACCATCCAACCTGTTCACCGGCAAAAACTCACCTTGGCGCGATTACATCGTTCGCGTTGAAGGCGCGCGTGCCTGGGAACTCAGGATGCCAGGCATGGAGATGATCGTTGACGACGAGGCCGATGAGACATCTGTCTTTGAGTTCGTTGAAAGCCTGTGATTGCACCAACGTGCTTTTTGATGAGTGAATCGGCAAGGTTGTTCTGCGGGCCGTAAATCACACGGCATTACCCTGCGTTGCCATCCGCTTCGGACGATTTGGCGGACCATTAAGACGGTTGCAATTCTTCGGAGCCGTCATGCAAATCATCAAACTCCTATCTCCAGCGAAGATGACCCCCTGCGCCAGGGCGAGGGAAATCTGCGCCATCCTGGCCACGGCGATCAACCGCAGCTATGTGGCTAATGAGCCAGCAGAGAGCTCGGTTGACCTTGGCTTTCTGCTAGACCAGCGCGTTCATACAACCCCGTATCAACAAGAGGAGTTGTCATGAACGACACATCATCCGTGGCCAAACAAGTGGCCTCCCTGCCATCGATACCGCTGCCAGACCTATGGGCTCTGTGGGATCGTTTCTTCAAATCTCGCCCGGAGAAAACCAACCGCGTCTACCTAGAGTCCCGTATTGCATACAAGCTTCAGGAAGAAGCCTTTGGCGGACTGGATCCTGATATGCGTCGGCGCTTGGCCAACATCGGCGTCCGGCAGTCCAAGATCAAAACCCGCCGCAAGGGCCCTGAAATCACGCTGGCTCCCGGCACGGTCTTGGTTCGTGAATGGGCCGAACGTGACCACTATGTGAAAGTTACCGCCGACGGAACATTTGAATACGAGGGCAAGTACTTCAAAAGCCTGTCGGCGGTGGCACGCCACATTTCTGGCAGCTCATGGTCAGGACCATTGTTTTTTGGCTTACGTCGTCCTGCGGAGGAGTTCCAGTGAGCGATACCCCGAACAAAAAGCCACGCCAGCGCTGCGCGGTGTATTGCCGCGTATCCACCGACGAGCGACTGGACCAGGAATTCAATTCCATCGATGCACAGCGGGAGGCGGGGCATGCGTACATCGCCAGCCAACGCGCCGAGGGCTGGATACCGGTGGCCGACGATTACGATGATCCTGGATATTCCGGTGGCAATACCGAGCGGCCCGGTCTGAAGCGCCTGATGGCCGATATCGAGCGCGGGTTGGTTGACATCGTGGTGGTCTACAAGATCGACCGACTGACACGCAGCCTGGCGGACTTCTCCAAGATGGTCGAGGTGTTCGAGCGCCGCAAGGTCTCGTTCGTCTCGGTCACGCAGCAGTTCAACACCACCACATCCATGGGGCGGTTGATGCTGAACGTGCTGCTGTCGTTCGCGCAGTTCGAACGCGAGGTAACGGGCGAGCGCATCCGCGACAAGATTGCGGCATCCAAGCGCAAGGGAATGTGGATGGGTGGCGTGCCGCCCCTGGGTTACGACGTCGTGAATCGGCAGCTCATCGTCAACGATGCTGAAGCCGCCATCGTCCAGCGCATCTTCCAGGAAATGTTGACGATCGGTTCGACCACCCAAATCGCGGCCAATTTGACAGCGGAAGGAATTACCACCAAGGCATGGGTGACACGCAGCGGCCAGATACACAGCGGCTCGCGCATTGACAAGAAGTACCTCTACAAACTGCTGCGCAACCGGCTCTACTTGGGGGAGATCTCCCATAAGGGCAGCTGGCACCCCGGCGTCCACAGCGCGATCATTGATAACGGCCTGTGGGAACAAGTCCACGAAATCCTGGCCAGCGATGGGCACACGCGCTCCGTGGAAACCAAAGCGCGCTCGCGAACCGATGCCCTGCTGCGCGGCTTGTTGTATGCCCCTTCTGGGGACCGGATGTACCCGACCTACTCCAACAAAAACGGTCGCAAGTACCGCTACTACTTCTCGAAAGCAGAGGCCAGGTTCGGTGCTGACAGCAAGACCTACGCGCGCCTACCAGCCGATGAGGTTGAGGCTGCCACGTTGGCCCAGATCAAGACCGTGCTCTCCAGCCCTGAATCGGTAGCTGGCGTCTGCCAGTTCATTCGAAAAAACGGTGTCACCGTGCGCGAGGACATCGCAGTGATGGCCATGCGCCAGCTGGGCAGTGTTTGGGAGCAGCTTTACCCGGCTGAGCAGCACCGCATCGTGAACCTGATGATCGAGCGTGTGGACCTGGTGACCGGTGGGCTGAAAGTGAAGTGGCGAGAGGTTGGCTGGAAGGACCTGATTGAAGAATTCGCGCCGGACAGCATCGGTGCCGAGTTGGTCGAAATGGAGGCGACATGAGCGTCACTGAGACGACAGACCAGAGCACCTTCGTGCCACTGAATTTGAAGCGGCGGGCAGGCAGGCTGATTGCGGACAGCGGTGCCCCTGTTCATGACGTCAACATCCTCAACGTGGTCGGTCGTGGGTTCTTTTGGCAAGAGCTCCTCGACACCGGCGTATACGCCAGCGGGTCCGACATTGCCAAAGTTGAACACGTCACACCATCGACCGTGAACCGATTGGTCCGGATGGGGCTACTGGCTCCCGACCTGGTTGAAGAACTGATGGCCGGCAAACAACCCAGACGGTTGACAGCGCATTGGCTGATCCGCAACCGCATTCCCAGTCTCTGGAGCGAGCAGCGGGCACTTTTTGATCAGTTCAGATAGGAATAAAGATGGGCAAGAAAGACCTCGGCAAAGTGATCGGAACCCCGGTGACATTCCAGATCCCGAGTCCGGCAGGTGGCGTGCAGATGGAGACATACATCCCATGGACGCTGGTCAAACGGGGCGTGCGGCGTAAGGTGATCACGCCGTTCGACACACCCATTGAATTCAACGACGAGGCGGCCCGTGAACGCCAGCAACGAGAACTTGAGCAGCCAAGTCCGCTGCTGCGAGCTCTGGGGTTGGCGCATCACTGGCAGCGGCTTCTTGACGACGGTCGTTTCGGCTCGCTGACCGAGATCGCCGCGGCCGAGGAGATGAATCTAAGTCAGGCCAGCCGGATAGCAAAGCTGGCCTACCTGGACCCGCAAATCATCCACGCTAGTCTCAGGCCTGGCAGCAAGATGGCGCTGGAGCATTTCATCCGAGGCGGTGGCCTCCCCACCGAGTGGTCAGCCCAGCGAGCAAGGCTGGGGCCGTACCAATAGGCACAAGGACATCACCGAAGCAAATGGCCGCCCTCGAGGCGGCTTTTTTGTGGCCGTCGGTCAAGATTCGCATTGCCAGCTCCCAACCGCGAAGTGCTTGCCAGTTGCAACCACCCCATTGCAAGTCGTTGATTTTTCTAGACCACGCAACTTGAACGCTCAAGAGACCGGCAGAGAATAGAGACAGAAAACGGGGTGTCAGAGCATGAATAGTGGCACCCTGGCCGTCCTGCCGCTCAAGAGGAAACTGCGCTGAACCGCGCCAACACTGGGGGAACGGGCAAAAAAAATCCCGGCTGATAAGAGTCGGGATTTCTATGAATGGTGGAGCTGGGGGGATTTGAACCCCCGTCCGCAAGCCTTCTTCGCGCAGTTCTACATGTGTAGTCGTCTGTTTTGTGTCTCGCCCGATGCATCGCGCAGCGACACGCTACGCACCAGACCAGTGCCCTATTTTCTCGTCCACCCCCAAGGCACCCGGGGGCAGACCAGCCAATATGAATTCCCTTGCAGCCTGGAGGCTTACGCCCCCTTGCCCAGCCTATCGGCCAACTGTTGCAAGGCTCACCGGATTAAGCGGCGAGTGCGAAACGTTCGTCGTTTGCAGTTAGTTTTTTTCTGCGGTTTTACGAGGTGACAGAACCTCGACATGCCCTGCTGCGTGTCCGAACCCACGTCGAAACCAGTGCAGCCCCTAAGGTGTGCATTTTAGGCCTCGCCCAGCAATTTCAAGAGCTCGCCGGGAGAATTAATTTCCGCATGCGCGCCCCAGCTGGCGATGTCGGTCATTTGGCCGAGGTAGCCATAGGTGGCTGCGACCGTCCCCATGCCAGCCGCGCGACCGGCCACGATGTCGCGCTCGTCGTCGCCCACATAGAGGCAGCGCTGCGGCGGCAGGCCCAGGCGGCGCGCCGCCTCAAACAGCGGCTCGGGGTGAGGTTTGGCATGCGGCGTGGTGTCACCACTGACGATCGCCCGGGCACTGGCAAACAAGGGCAAGGCCCGGGTCAGCGGCTCGGTGAAGCGTTGCATCTTGTTCGTCACCACACCCCAGGCGAGATCGCGCTGGAGCAACTGAGCAATCAGTTCCCCCACGCCGGCAAACGCATAGGTGCGCTCGGTCATGCAGCGCTCGTAGTTGACAAAAAACTCCTCGCGCATCAATTCGTATTCCGGGTGCTCGGGCGTCAGACCGAAAGCTACGCCGAGCATGCCGCGCGCACCGGCGCCAGCCATCGGCCGGTAAAGCTCGAACGGCAGAGACGGTAGCCCCCGGTCCGTTCGCATCTTGTCGGCGGCCGCACCGAGATCCGGCGCGCTGTCGATCAGAGTGCCATCCAGGTCGAACAGGACGGCCTCGATACCGGCAAACCGCAACATCAGGCCTCCACCCTACGGGTGGCGAACAGGTAGTTGACGCTGGTATCGGCGCTGAGCCGGTAGCGTCGCGTCAGCGGGTTGTATTCCATGCCCCGCGTCTGGGCGAGGTCCAACCCCGCCTGGCAGCAAAAGCGCGCCAACTCGCTGGGGCGGATCATCTTGGCGTACTCATGCGTGCCGCGCGGCAGCAGGTTCAGCAGGTACTCGGCGCCGACGATGGCGAACAGGAAGGACTTGGGATTGCGGTTGAGGGTCGAGAGAAACACCCAGCCGCCGGGTTTGACCAGCCTGGCACAGGCCTGCACCACCGAGGCCGGATCCGGCACATGCTCGAGGATCTCCATGCAGGTCACCACGTCATAAGCGCCGGGCGTTTCCGCTGCCAGCGCCTCGGCGCTGACCTCGCGGTAGTTCACATTCGGTGTGCCGGCTTCCAGCGCATGCAACTGGGCCACCTTGAGCGCCTTGGTCGAAAGATCGATGCCGGTCACCTGCGCGCCCTTGCGCGCCATGGCGTCGGCCAGGATGCCGCCGCCGCAGCCGATGTCCAGCACCTGCTTGCCGGTCAGCGGCGCCAAGCCGTTGATCCAGTCCAGCCGCAAGGGGTTGATCTGATGCAGGGGGCGAAACTCGCTTTCGGGATCCCACCAGCGGTGGGCCAGCTCGGAAAACTTGGCTAGTTCGGCCGGATCGGCATTCACGGTAGAAGTCATGCCAAGATTATCCGGCATGCCCAAGCCGCCCGCAGGACCAGAGACAGCATCACGGAATCCGGGCGACCATAAAAAAAACCCCGCCGAAGCGGGGTTTGATACCCATGGGGGATCAACGGTTCGGGCGGGTGCCGACGACCTCAATTTCCACGCGGCGGTTCTTGGCACGGCCTTCGCGGGTCTTGTTGTCAGCGACGGGCTGCTTCTCGCCCTTGCCTTCGGTGTAGACACGGTTCTTCTCGATGCCCTTGGACACCAGGTAGGCCTTGACGGCTTCGGCACGGCGAACCGACAGTTTCTGGTTGTAGGCGTCAGGACCGGTCCAGTCGGTATGGCCGACGGCGATGATCACTTCCAGGTTGATGGCCTTGACCTTCTGGGCCAGATCATCGAGCTGAGCCTTGCCTTCGGGCTTGAGCACAGCCTTGTCGAAGTCGAAGAAGGCGTCAGCAGCGTATGTGACCTTGGTGGCAGCAACGGGCGACGGACGGGCTGCCGGGGCTGGAGCCGGAGCCGGAGCCGGAGCCGCGGCGGGAGCCGGGGCAGCAGCAGCCTTGGGGGCCTCAACGATGGCGCCATCGCAACCCTTGGCGGCGGTGGCGGGCGTCCAGCTGGCATCACGCCAGCACAGCTCGTTAGTCCCGTTCTTGACGGCAATACCGGAGCCGCTCATCCAGTTGTCAACGGATTGGGCGTTTGCTGCGGTAGCCAATGCAGCCGATGCGATCAACATTGCCACTTTATTCAATTTTTTCATGGTTCTCCTCTGACGGAAAAAGCTGCAGCAAAGCTGCGATTGATGAAGATGAATAGATGGCATGCACTTGTATGACTACCACCCGAACTGTCCAATGCATTGTGCCATAACCCATAAGCCACACAAGGGGCCTATGTAAGACACTGGTCGTTACAAAGTGAGCACAGGCAAGTTTGTTGCTATGAAGCGACAGAAGGTGCCGCTTAAAATGGAAGATTGCCCGTCCCAGAACAGCTCCACCGTCCCATGACCCAGTTCGCCAAAGAAACCCTGCCCATCAGCCTTGAAGAGGAGATGCGGCGCAGCTACCTTGACTACGCCATGAGCGTGATCGTGGGCCGCGCCCTGCCCGATGCGCGGGATGGCCTCAAGCCGGTGCACCGGCGGGTTCTGTTCGCAATGCACGAACTCAACAACGACTGGAACCGCCCCTACAAGAAGTCGGCCCGTATCGTCGGCGACGTGATCGGCAAATACCACCCGCACGGCGACCAGTCGGTGTACGACACCATCGTCCGCATGGCGCAGGACTTCTCCATGCGCCACATGCTGGTAGACGGCCAGGGCAACTTCGGCTCCGTCGACGGCGACAGTGCCGCCGCCATGCGGTACACCGAGATCCGGCTGGCCAAGATCGCCCACGAAATGCTGGGCGATATCGACAAGGAAACGGTGGACTTCGGCCCCAACTACGACGGCTCCGAAAAAGAACCTCTGGTGCTGCCGAGTCGCCTGCCCAACCTGCTGGTCAACGGCTCGGGCGGCATTGCGGTGGGCATGGCCACCAACATTCCGCCGCATAACCTCAATGAGGTGGTCGACGGCTGTCTGCACCTGCTGCGCAACCCGGAAGCCTCCATCGATGAGCTGATGGAGATCATCCCGGCCCCCGACTTCCCCACTGCCGGCATCATCTACGGCATGAGCGGCGTCAGGGAAGGCTATCGCACCGGTCGTGGTCGCGTGGTGATGCGCGCGCGCTGCCACTTTGAAGACATCGACAAGGGGCAGCGCCAGTCCATCATCGTCGACGAACTGCCTTACCAGGTCAACAAGAAGACCCTGCTGGAGCGCATTGCCGAGCTGGTGCACGAGAAGAAGATCGAGGGCATCAGCCACATCCAGGACGAGTCCGACAAGTCCGGCATGCGCGTCGTGATCGAACTCAAGCGCGCTCAACAACCTCTACAAGCAGACCCAGCTGCAGGACACCTTCGGCATGAACATGGTGGCCCTGATCAACGGCCAACCCAAGCTGTGCAACCTGAAGGATCTGATCGAGGTCTTCCTGGACCACCGTCGCGAAGTGGTGACCCGTCGCACGGTGTTCAACCTGCGCAAGGCGCGCGAGCGCGGTCATGTGCTCGAAGGTCTGGCGGTGGCATTGGCCAACATCGACGACTTCATTGCCATCATCCGCAACGCGCCCACCCCACCGGTGGCGAAGGCGGAGCTGATGGCCAGGCCCTGGGACAGCAAGCTGGTGCGCGAGATGCTGACCCGCACCCGCGCCGACGGCGGCATCGTCAATGCTGACGACTATCGTCCAGAAAAGCTGGAAAAGCACTACGGCATGGGCAGCGATGGCCTCTACCGCCTGTCCGACACCCAGGCGCAGGAAATCCTGCAGATGCGCCTGCAGCGCCTGACCGGCCTGGAGCAGGACAAGATCGTCGCCGAATACAAGGAAGTCATGGCAGAGATCGAGGATCTGCTCGACATCCTGTCCAAGCCGGAACGCGTCTCGGTCATCATCAGCGAGGAACTCGCAGCCATCAAGCAGGAGTTCGGCCAGACCAAGGTCGGCCCACGCCGCAGTGAGGTCGAACACAACGCCCAGGACCTCGCGACCGAGGACCTGATCACCCCGACCGACATGGTGGTGACGCTCAGCCACAGCGGCTACATCAAGAGCCAGCCTCTGAGCGAGTATCGGGCACAGAAGCGCGGCGGACGCGGCAAACAGGCCACCGCCACCAAGGAAGACGACTGGATCGATCAGCTCTTCATTGCCAACACCCATGACTACATCCTGTGCTTCTCCAACCGCGGGCGTCTCTACTGGCTCAAGGTCTGGGAAGTCCCGGCTGGTTCGCGCGGTTCACGCGGCCGGCCGATCGTCAACATGTTCCCGCTGGCCGAAGGCGAGAAGATCACGGTCGTGCTGCCGCTGACCGGCGAGTTCCGCAGCTTCCCGTCCGATCACTACGTCTTCATGACCACGTCCATGGGCACAGTCAAGAAGACCACCCTCGACGAGTTCAGCAACCCGCGCAAGGCCGGCATCATTGCCGTCGATCTGGATGAGGGCGACTACCTGATCGGTGCCGCGCTGACCGACGGCCAGCATGACGTGATGCTGTTCTCCGACGGCGGCAAGGCAGTACGTTTCGACGAGAACGACGTCCGACCCATGGGCCGCAATGCGCGTGGCGTGCGCGGCATGATGCTCGATGAAGGCCAGAGCGTCATCGCCATGCTGGTGGCCGAGGACGAGCAGCAGAGCGTTCTGACAGCCACCGAGAACGGCTACGGCAAACGCACCAGCATCACCGAATACACCCGCCACGGGCGTGGCACCAAGGGGATGATCGCCATCCAGCAATCCGAGCGCAACGGCAAGGTGGTGGCGGCCACGCTGGTGCATGCCGACGACGAAATCATGCTGATCACGGATCGCGGTGTGCTGGTGCGCACCCGCGTCAGCGAGATCCGCGAACTCGGCCGCGCCACCCAGGGTGTTACTCTGATCGGCCTGGATGAAGGCGCCAAGTTGAGCGGCCTGCAGCGCATCGTGGAAAACGACGCCAACGTTGCCGACGAGGCCGACGGTGAGCCCGGCGACGCGCAGGACGCTTCCTGATGCAGCAGCGCCCCTACAACTTCTCGGCCGGCCCGGCCACCATCGCCCCGGAGGTGCTGCGGCTGGCCGCCAGCGAGATGCTGGACTGGCATGGCAGCGGCATGGGGGTGATGGAGATGAGCCACCGCGGCATGGAGTTCATCAGCATCTACGAACAGGCCCAGGCCGATCTACGTGAGCTGCTGGCAGTACCAAAGAACTTCCACATCCTGTTCATGCAGGGCGGCGGCCTGGCGGAAAACGCCATTGTTCCGCTGAACCTGTCGCGCGGCGGCCAGGCGGACTTCGTGCTCACCGGCAGCTGGAGCCAGAAGTCCCTGAAGGAAGCGCGCAAGTACTGCCAAGCAAATGTCGCGGCCACCGATGAAGCCAACGGCTTCACCCAGTTGCCTGCGCCGGCCGACTGGCAACTCAGCGCGGATGCGAGCTACGTGCACATCTGTTCCAACGAGACCATTCATGGTGTCGAGTTCCACGAGCTACCCGACCTGAAGGCGCTAGGCTCCAACGCCCCGCTGGTGGTCGACTTCTCCTCCCAGGTCGCATCGCGCCCAGTGGACTGGTCGCGTGTCGGACTGGCCTTTGGCGGCGCGCAGAAAAACATCGGGCCGGCCGGTCTGACGCTGGTCGTGGTACGGGAAGACCTCGTCGGCCACGCCCTGCCGGTCTGCCCCAGCGCCTTCGACTACAAGACCGTGGCTGACAACCAGTCCATGTTCAACACGCCGCCGACCTATGCCATCTACATGGCCGGTCTGATCTTCCAGTGGCTCAAGAAGCTGGGCGGCGTGCCGGCCATTGAGGCGCGCAACATCGCCAAGGCCCGGTTGCTGTACGACGCGATCGACAACTCGCAGCTCTATGTCAACCATGTGGCCAAAAGCTGCCGCTCGCGCATGAATGTGCCCTTCTTCCTGCGTGACGAGTCGCGCAACGATGCCTTCCTGGCCGGTGCCCGCGAGCATGGTCTCTTGCAACTCAAGGGCCACAAATCGGTTGGCGGCATGCGCGCCAGCCTCTACAACGCCATGCCGCTCGAAGGCGTGCAGGCGCTGGTGGACTACATGCACGAATTCGAAAAGAAATCATGATGCCCCCCCGAAGCGCCTTCGGCGCCTCCCCCCATGGGGGGCGCACCCAGCGGCCCGGCCAAGCCGGTTCCGCAGGTGCCTGCGCAGGGGTCTTGGCACCTCCGGCGTCTCAGGTAACGAGCAGTACGCGGGGAGATAATTAACATGTCCAGAACCCTGCCTGAACTCCGCGTCGAAATCGATGCCCTGGACCAGGAACTGCTGTCCCTGCTCAACCGCCGCGCCGCCCTGGCGCATGAAGTCGGCGAGATCAAGCGTGTTGATGGTTCACCGGTGTTCCGCCCCGAGCGCGAGGCGCAGGTCATTGCCGGCCTGCAAGCCGCCAACCCCGGCCCGCTCAAGCGCGACAGCGTCGCCACCATCTGGCGTGAAATCATGTCCGCCTGCCGTGCCTTGGAAGCACCACAGCGCGTCGCCTACCTCGGGCCGGCCGGCACCTTCAGTGAACAGGCCGCTGAGCAGTTCTTCGGCTCCAGCATTGAGCGCATGCCCTGCGGCAGCATCGACGAGGTGTTCCGCGCCACCGCCGCCGGCAGCGCCCAGTACGGCGTGGTGCCGATGGAAAACTCGACCGAAGGCATGGTGTCGCGCTCGCTGGACCTGTTCCTGACCTCGCCACTGCACGTCATTGGCGAGACCAGCCTGCTGGTACGCCACAACCTGCTGCGCCTGTCCGACTCGCTGGAGGGCATCGAAGCGGTCTACGCCCACCCGCAGGCCCTGGCCCAGTGCCAGAACTGGCTGAACACCTATCTGCCGCACGCCGAGCGCCACGCCGCGGCGAGCAATGCGGAAGGCGCCCGCCTGGCGGCCACCAACCCGGCCTGGGCCGGCAT
>CAZJKR010000031.1:0-3861 GCA_964546615.1 uncultured Curvibacter sp. | reverse complement strand
GCGAACGCGCCGGCAGCGAATTCGGCCTGCATGTGGTGGCACACGCCATCCAGGACGACGCCTACAACCGCACCCGCTTTGCCGTGGTCTGCCTGCCGCAGACCATGCCGGCACCGGAGGCGTCAGGCAAGGACTGCGTGAGCCTGATCGTCTCGGTGCCGAACCGCCCGGGCGCCGTGCACGACCTGCTGGTGCCGCTGAAGAAGCACGGCGTGTCGATGACGCGCTTCGAGTCGCGCCCCGCACGCTCCGGCCAGTGGGAATACTATTTCTACATCGACATTCAGGGCCACCTTTCCCAGCCGCATGTCATGGCAGCCCTGCAGGAACTGCAGGGGCTCTGCGCCTTCTACAAGGTGCTGGGAAGCTACCCGATCGCCGAGTGATGCGTACTGCCCCGCCTATGTTCCTCGCGTCATTCGCTGCCCCGGATCGGCAAGCCCCCAAGGCAAATCATGTTTGAGCAACTCGGACTCATAGGCTGCGGCCTGATGGGCGGCTCGTTCGCGCTGGCGCTCAAGCGTGCCGGGCTGGTCAAGCGCGTCGTCGGCTACAGCAAGTCGCCCTCGACCACCGAACGTGCGCGCCAGCTCGGGGTGATAGATGTCGAGGCACCTTCGGCCCTGCTGGCTGTCTCGGGCGCCGACATCGTGCTGATCGCCGTGCCGGTGGCGGCCACCGAGGCCACCTTCAAGGCCATCCGCCACCTGGTCACACCGCAGATGCTGATCATGGATGTCGGCTCGACCAAACGCGACGTCATCGACGCCGGTCGCCGGGCTCTGCGCGACCACATCGGCTCCTTCGTGCCAGCGCACCCGATCACCGGCAAGGAAGTGTCCGGCGTCGAGCATGCCGATCCCGACCTGTACGCCGGCAAGCAAGTCATCCTCACGCCCATCGAGCGGACCCAGCCCGCACAGCTGCAGCAAGCGCTTGACGTGTGGAGTGCGCTGGGCTGTCGCGTACAGCAGATGTCGCCGGAGGCACACGATGCCGCCTTTGCGGCGGTGAGTCACCTGCCGCACCTGATTGCCTTTGCCCTGATGAATTCGATCACCGGTCAACCGCAGGGCAAGGACTTCCTTGCCCTGGCCGGCCCCGGCTTCCGTGACTTCTCTCGCATTGCCGCCAGCGACCCGCATGTCTGGCGTGACATCCTGATCTCCAACCGCGAAGAGCTGCTGACCCAGTCCAGACTTTTCCAGCACCAGCTGCAGGCGCTTGAACTCATGATCGCCAACGGCAATGGCGAAGCCCTGGAAGGCCTGATCGACCAGGCCAGCCATGCCCGTGCCGCCTGGGCCATGAACAAGTTCCAGAAATAATGTATTCCACCGAATTTCTCGATCTGCCGCCACTGGCTACGGCCCAGGGCCGTGTGGTCCTGCCGGGCTCCAAGAGCATCTCCAATCGGGTGCTGTTGCTGGCCGCCCTGTGCCAGGGTCGCACGGAAGTGCACGATCTGCTGGATTCGGACGACACGCGCGTCATGCTGGCCGCCCTGCGCCAGCTCGGCTGCGGGATTGAACAGAGCGGAACCACCGTCGTCATCAACGGCCTGAACGGCACGCTGCCTCAGGTGCCGCTGAGTTTTTTCATGGGCAATGCCGGCACGGCCATGCGTCCACTCACGGCTGCGCTGGCCGTGCTCGGCGGCGATTTCGAGCTCTCGGGCGTGCCGCGCATGCACGAACGTCCGATCGGCGATCTGGTCGATGCGCTGCGCCAACTCGGCTGCGCCGTGGACTATCTGGGCCAGGCGGGCTATCCGCCCCTGCGCATCGGCACGCCGGCCCTGAAGCTCGACGCACCGATCCGCGTGCGCGGTGACGTCTCCAGCCAGTTTCTCACCGCCCTGCTGATGGCGCTGCCGCTGGTTGCGGTGAAAGACGTGGTGATCGAGGTCGTGGGCGAGTTGATTTCCAAGCCCTATATCGAAATCACCCTCAACCTGCTGACCCGTTTCGGGATCCAGGTGCGTCGCGAAGGCTGGCAGCGCTTCACCATCCCCGCCGGCGCCCGCTACCGATCCCCGGGTGTACTGCACGTCGAAGCCGACGCCTCCTCGGCCAGCTATTTCATTGCCCTGGGCGCCATCGCGGCCTCCCCCGCCGCGCCGGTCCGCATCGAGGGCGTGGGTGAAAATTCGATCCAGGGCGACATCCGCTTCATCGACGCGGCACGCCTGATGGGCGCACAGGTAAGGGGCGGCCCGAACTGGTTGGAAATCTCGCACGCCCAACCAGGCACAGCAGGGCCGCTGAAGGCCATCGATCTGGACTGCAACCACATTCCCGATGCCGCCATGACGCTCGCCGTCATGGCCCTGTACGCCGACGGTCCCAGCACACTGCGCAACATTGCCAGCTGGCGCGTCAAGGAAACCGATCGCATCGCCGCCATGGCCGCCGAACTGCGCAAGCTCGGTGCCAAGGTGGAAGAAGGCGCAGACTTCCTCCGCATCATGCCGCCGGCCGATCAGGCCGCCTGGAAACCCGCCAGCATCCACACCTACGACGATCACCGCGTGGCGATGTGCTTCTCACTGGCCGCCTTCAATCCGGCCCGTTTGCCGGTGCGCATCCGCGACCCCAAGTGCGTCGCAAAAACCTTCCCCGACTACTTCGAAACCCTGTTCTCGGTCGTGACACCGGTCGCAGGCACGGTTCCAGTGCTTTGCGTAGACGGACCGACCGCCTCCGGCAAAGGCACGCTGGCCTCGCGCATCGCGGAAGAACTGGGCTACCACTACCTCGATTCCGGCGCGCTCTACCGCGTCACCGCCCTGGCGGCACTACGCGCCGGCCTGGCGCTGGAGCCGTCGAACGAAGCAGCCATTGCCGCCCTGGCCCGGCGTCTGCCCGTGCGTTTTGACGGGGAGCAGGTGTTGCTGGAGGGGCAGGACGTCAGCGATGCCATCCGCAGCGAAGAAGGGGGGATGAATGCGTCCAGAGTCTCGGCCCTGCCGGCCGTGCGCACCGCGCTGGTCGCCCTGCAGCACAGCTTTTGCCGGCTGCCGGGACTGGTCGCCGACGGGCGCGACATGGGCACCGTGATCTTCCCCGACGCCCCGCTCAAGGTCTTTTTGACTGCCAGCGCCGAAAAACGGGCCGAGCGACGCCATAAGCAGTTGATTTCAAAGGGAATTTCAGCTATATTCGCAGATCTTCGTGCCGACTTGGAGGCGCGCGATGCCCGGGACAGCTCCCGTGCCGTCGCCCCACTCAAGCCGGCACAGGATGCCCGGTTGCTGGACAACTCGGATCTGTCGATTCAAGAATCGGTCGATCTGGTGCTGGACTGGTGGCAGGGCAAACAACCGTTCGGATCCTCAGGGTCCTGAATTTCGAGCGGTTGACAGGCCCATACGGCTCTCCTCGCGCTGCTAAGCGCACTGGCTGTGTGGTTCAACCACTTAACCCCGCGGTTCATCCGCTCAAACCGCCATCGAAAGCTATCCCCCGGCAGCAATGGTGCTGCTGTAACGCCGTGGTCTCGCACCATGGACGCCCAGATGGTCTAGGAACTTAAATGTCTGAATCTTTTGCCGCCCTGTTTGAAGAATCCCTGCAACGCGCCGAAATGCGCTCGGGTGAAGTGATCACTGCCGAAGTCGTTCGCATCGAACACAACTTCGTCGTGGTCAACGCCGGCCTCAAGTCCGAGGCTTATGTCCCGATCGAGGAATTCAAGAACGACAAGGGCGAGCTCGAAGTCCAAGTGGGCGACTTCGTGTCGGTGGCCATCGACGCCATCGAAAACGGCTACGGCGACACCATCCTGTCGCGCGACAAGGCCAAGCGTCTGGCTTCGTGGCTGGCACTGGAAAAAGCCATGGAGTCGGGCGAGATCGTCGTC
>CAZJKR010000030.1:21539-22409 GCA_964546615.1 uncultured Curvibacter sp. | reverse complement strand
GTGGTGCTGTATGTCTTTCTGCTCACGGCCGGGCCGACGTCGCTGCGCAACGAAGGCGCCTCGGAGCCGATCAACCCCTTCACCGACTTCTACGGCTGGGATGCCGCCGGCACCCGCGCACAACAACTGGCCCGGGCGCATGGCGTGACGCGGCTGGCGGTGCAGAACTGGACCCTGGCCAGCCGTCTGGCCTGGTATGCACGGCCGTTGCCGGTGCATGTGATCGCCCCCGGCTTCGACCAGTTCTCGCTCTGGTCGGGCGAGCTGCCGGTGGGCAGTTCGGCACTGCTGATGGACTGGTCGCAGATGGCCTACCGGCTGCCGCTGGGCGACGGCCAGTTCCAGCGCTGTGAACCGTCCGACAGCTTCGCCGTGGAACGCGCCGGCCGCCCGATTGCCCGCTTCAGCTTCTACCTCTGCCACGGCTGGGGCGGCCAGCCGGCGCCGCGCCGGCTCGAGGCGCCGTGAACGACCACCCGAACCCGGCCGTGCCCTCTGCCATGCCCGCCTGACCCCAAGTAGACCCATGACGCCTGAGCCCCGCCCCCCCTACGCCGCCAACGCCCCGCGCATCGCGCCCTGGCACTGGGCGCTGCCCTTCCTCGTGGCGGCCGTCACCGCGCCGCTCTGGCTGGGCCTGTACGAACCGACGGTGTTCTACTTTCTCAACCGCCAGTTCGCCGCGCTGCCCGACATCGTCTGGTCCCTGCTCTCGCTGTTCGGCACCGGCTGGGCGGTGTATGCCGCCACGGCGCCGGCGCTGTGGCGCGCGCCGCGCATCATCCTGTCCTGGCTGTGTGCCGCGCCGCTGGCCGGTCTGCTCACGCGCGTGGGCAAGATGATGGCGGACAACCCGCGTCCGCTCGAAGT
>CAZJKR010000030.1:21269-21505 GCA_964546615.1 uncultured Curvibacter sp. | reverse complement strand
CTGACCGCCTTCGCCGGGGCCACCGCCATCTATTTCTCGCTCGCGCCGCAGGGCCGGCGGCGCTGGCTCTGGCTGTTCGTCTTCGCGCTGGGAGTGGCCTGTTCGCGCGTGGCGGTGGGCGCGCACTGGCCGGCTGATGCCGCCGTAGGCGCGGCCGCCGGCATTCTGAGCGGCCTGACCGGCGCCTGGCTGGCCGCCCGCATCCCCGCGCGCCAACTGCAGCCGCAGAGCTGGCT
>CAZJKR010000030.1:17407-21259 GCA_964546615.1 uncultured Curvibacter sp. | reverse complement strand
GCGGCGTGGCGCTGTTCGGCGCCTATTGCCTGTATGTGCTGCTGACCGACAAGATGGGGTTTGCCATCAACCTGCCCTACCAGTACGCGCTGGGCGCCTTCCTGGCGGCCTGCCTGACCGTGTTTGCCGGCCACAGCCTGCGCCCGCGCTGACCGCCGGGCGCCCACCACCCCCACAAGGAGACCGCCGCCATGATCCTCTATGACCTGGTGAACCGCCACAACAGCCACTTCAGCCCCAATTCCTGGCGCGTGCGCATGGCGCTGGCGCACAAGGGGCTCAGTTGCGAGGTGCGCGACGTGCTGTTCGGTGACATCCCGGCCATCGGCAGCAGCGGCGACAAGCTGACCATCCCCACCCTGTCGCACCAGGGCCGCCTGGTCACCGACAGCTGGGAGATCGTGCGCTACCTGGACAGCGCCTTCCCGCAGACGCCGCGCCTGATCGCGCCCGGCGCAGACGGCCAGGTGCTGCGCTTCTTCCAGTACTGGGTGCAGACCACCATCCACAGCGGCATCAGCCACCTGATCCTGCTCGACGTGCACAACAGCCTGCACCCGGCCGACCACGCCTACTTCCGCAGCTCGCGCGAGAAGCAGAACCGCCGCACGCTGGAGGAGGTGCAGGCCGGGCGCGAGCAACGCGTCGACGCCTTCCGCAAGACGCTGCAGCCCATGCGCCTGGCGCTGGCGCAGGGGCCATTCATCAGCGGCGAACAGCCCGGCTACGCCGACTACCTGGCCTTTGGCGGCTTCCAGTGGGCACGCACCAGCAGCCCCTTCCAGCTGCTGAGCGAAGACGATGTGGTGCACAGCTGGTTCGAGCGCTGCCTCGACCTGCATGGCGGCCTCGGGCGCCGCGAAGCCCCCGCCAGCTGAGTGCCACGCCCGCACCGGCCTGCGCCGACCGCCAGGCCGGCGCCAGCCCCCGGTTTACAAGCCAAAACAGGACCCAAGGCTTATGGAATATGCGCTTGATGCTATAAAATATATAGCATCAAGTTGCTTCCCGGGCCGCCTGCGCCACGCCGCACACCGCCGTGTAGCCTTGCCGGAACTGCCGCACCCATTGCCGGGCACTGTGCTGCAGCGACGCGGTGTCCAGCGCCAGCGCCTGCAGCAGCCCGGCGGCCAGCCCGTCCACCGCCACCGTGCCGGGGATGTGGCGGTCTTCCCAGGTACGGACAAAGGCGGCCTGCTTGCCGCATTCGTCGGCGACGCCAGGCGGGCGCAGGTTGATGCGCGGCACGGCACAGGCCATGGCCACGATGCGCCCGTGCAGACTGCTGCCGCCATAAGCCCGGCCATGGGCGATCAGAGCACAGATGTCCCAGATATCGAGCGATTCGAACACCCGCACCGACGGCGTCCGCAGGCGCGCGGCGACGCGCCGCAGGCCGGCCAGGTCGTCATGCCACGGTGCCGCACCGGCGCGAAACAGCACGATGCCGAGCCCCGTCGCAGCGGCCACCTGGTCGAGCTGCGCGGCCAGGGTGGCCAGCGTGGCATCGTCAGCGAACTCGGCGCTGAACTGCACGGCCAGGTAACCCTGCGTCAAGGTGCGCCGCATCTGCGCAACCTCGCCTTGCGCGGCCTGCCGGCGCAGCCGGTCGCCGAAAAGCGCGGCCACCATCACGGCGGGGTCGGGCAGCAACTGCGCCGTGAGGCCGGCCGCCGTCAGCTGCGCCAGCGTCTGCACATCACGCACGCTCACGACGTCGGCCGCCTGCAAGTTGGCCAGCACCTCGGCCCGCAGGGCTGGCGTGCAGTCGTTCAACGCCACGCCGCCCACCGCGAGATAGGCCACCCGCGTCACGGCGGGACAGGATGCCCGCGACAAGGTGTAGGGCGCCTGCGCCGCACTGCCCACCATGCGCTGTACCCAGGCCGCCTGCTCGGCGGGTCGGTCGCGCAGATAGGCCAGCGTGGCTTGCGCTTCTGCGCTCGGCAGCAGCATCACCGCCGCCTGCCAGGCGCTGGTGGTCAGGATCTCGCCGCCCACATGCAGCAGCTCGGCCGGCCGCGTGCCCAGCGTGGCACACACCTCGCTGAGCGCCTGCACGGCGTGGCCGCCATAAATGCGCAGGTCGCGCGCCGCCAGCCCGGCAAAAATCAACTCCCGCCCCGGCAGCAGTGCCGCCGCGAGGTGTGGAAACAGCAGGTCGCCGAAGTTGTGGCGGTCGAAGGCACCGAAGAGGATCAGCGGGCGCGGCATGGCGCCATGCTAGCGCCCCGGTGCCCGACCGCCGCAGCGACCGTTCAGGCAGCCACCGGCTGGCGCGCCGGCACCGTGCTGCGCTCGCCACACAACCTCGCCACCAGTGCCTGCGCATCGTGCGGCAGGCTCTGACCACGCCAGACGACATGCTGGTCACTGCGGCACAGCACCAGCGCGTGGCGACAGACCTCGGGCAGCTCGGGCTGGTCCTGCAGGTCCAGCAGCTCGATGGGCATGCCGCGTGCGTGCGCGGCGTCCAGCAGCGGCGTGACGTCGACGCGTGCATCCAGCCGCAGCAGGGTGTAGCCCGGGCCGAAGGCGTCGTAGAGCGAGCGTCCGTCAGCCAGCCAGAAGTGGGGCATGCGGCAGCCCGGCACCGTGGAGGGCGTGAAGCCCCCCATGGTGTAGGCCGGCGCCGGCTCCTCGTCCGCCGCGATGATGGGGGAGCCCTGGTAGAAATAGCCGTAGTTCAGCCCGGCGCAGCAGAACTGCTGCACGTTGACGTCGTAGGCATCCTGGCCGATGAGCGCCCGCGCCGCGGCGCCAGCGTCGTCGGGCGCCTCCAGATTGGGGGGCACGGCACGGCGCGCCTTGATCATCTTCTGCGCGTGGTTCATCACAAAATGCGACACCTGCTCGGTGATGGGCTGGCGCTCCGCCTCGTAGGCATCCAGGATGGCGGCGTCCGCCCAGCCCTGCAGGTGCGCCGCCAGCAGCCAGGTCAGGTTCAGCCCGTCGGCGATGCCGGCGTTCATGCCGTAGCCGGCGTACGGCACCCACAGGTGGGCGGCATCACCGGCAATGAAGACGTTGCCGTTGCGGAAGCGGTTGGCCACCAGGCGGCGGCCGACCCAGTCTTCCTTCGAGATCACGGTGTATTCGAAGTCCTCGCCCACCCCCAGGATGTGGCGGATCGAGGCGTCGCGGTCGACCGAGTCGAAGTCCGGCTCCTCGACATTGAGGTGGTTGTGCACCAGCCAGGTTTCCTGGCCGTCGATGGCAAACACCGTGCCGCAACGGCGCGGGTTGACCGCGTAGTAGCACCACGCCGGCTTGCCCGGCATCAGGGCCTTGAGCTTGGGCGCACGGATGTGGGTGGACTGCACGCGCTGGATGACGGGCGTGCCCTCCAGCTGCGCACCCATCTGCTTGCGTACCGTGGAGCTGCCGCCGTCCGCGCCGATCAGGTAGCGCGTGCGCAGCGTGAACTCGGCGCCGCTGTCGAGGTCGCGCAGCCAGACCTGCACCCCGTCCGCATCCTGCTCGAAGCGCAGCAGCTCGGTGCGGTTGCGCAGCGTCACGCCCGGCAGTGCCGCCGCGTGGTGCAGCAGGATGGGCTCCAGGTAGATCTGGTTGATGCGGTGCGGCGGCTCGGCCGTGGGCCACCAGGTGTCCGGCCCCTCGGTGGCGGTGTAGCGGTCGCGCCGGCAGGGGATGGGAATGCGCGTGAGCTCGATGCCCGTCATGCTGGTGCGGAACACGACGTCGTTGGGGTAGTCCTCGGGCAGCCCGGCCGCGCGCAGCTTGTGCGCCACGCCCAGGCGGCGGAACTGCTCCATGGTGCGCGAGGACACGTGGTTGCATTTCACCGGCGGCGGTTCGGCGTAGCGGCGCTGCTCGATCACCGTGACCGGG
>CAZJKR010000030.1:17069-17397 GCA_964546615.1 uncultured Curvibacter sp. | reverse complement strand
CGACCGGGCCGGCGCCGGCGATCAGCACCTGGGTGTCGTAGGAAGTCGTCATCTCTTTTCCGTCTTTCTCAGTCCAGCTTGATGTTGGCCTTGCGGATTACGTCAGCCCACTTGCGGGACTCACTGCGGATGTAGGCGTCGAAGCTCTCCACCGTGCCCGGCACCGGCTCCATGCCCATGCCGCGGATCGTGGCCTGGATGGTGGGGTCGCGCAGCGCAGCGCCGAACTCGGCATTGAGCCGCGCCACGATGGCCGCCGGCGTGCCGGCCGGCGCCACCAGGCCGAACCAGCCGGTGGAGTCGTAGCCCGGCAGGCCCGCCGCCTCGG
>CAZJKR010000030.1:16323-17059 GCA_964546615.1 uncultured Curvibacter sp. | reverse complement strand
GCGGACCTCGTCGTGCAGGCGGCTCACCACCGGGGTGGGAGTGCCCGCTGGCACAAAGATGGCCTGCCAGGACTGCACCTCAAAGTCCTTGAGCTCGGCCACGCCCGACTCCGCCACCGTGGGCACATCGGGCAGCATGGGCAGGCGTTGCTGGGTGGTGACGGCATGGGCCACCAGCTTGCCTGCCTTGATGTGCTGCAGCGCCGCCGGCAGGTCTGACATGGCCAGCGGCACCTGGCCTGCCAGCACATCCAGTGTTGCCGGACCGGTGCCGCGGTAGGGCACCTGCACCAGCTTGATGTCGGCCATCTGCTCGAACAGCGCCGTGGACAGGTGCATGGCCGTGCCGTTGCCGCCATGTGCCATGGACAGCTGGCCCGGCTGCGCCTTGGCCAGCGCAATCACCTGCTGCAGGTTCTTGGCCGGCAGATTGGGCGAACCGACGATGACGAACGGGATCGCCGCCACCATGGTGATGGGCTGGAAATCCTTGAGCACGTCAAAAGGCATCTGCGGATAGAGGCTGGCGTTGGCCGCCAGCGCGCCGGCGGCACCCAGGCCCAGCGTGTAACCGTCGGCCGGCGCCTTGGCCACCTGCGTCAGACCGATGTTGCCGCCCGCACCCGGCTTGTTGTCCACCACGATCTGCTGGCCCAGCTTCTCGCCCACGCGCGGCGCCAGCAGGCGCAGCATGGCATCCGAGCTGCCGCCGGGCGGGAAGGTCACCACCACGCGG
>CAZJKR010000030.1:0-16313 GCA_964546615.1 uncultured Curvibacter sp. | reverse complement strand
CTTCTGCATCTCGGCGGTGATCATCCGCGTCACATTGTCCGTGATGCCGCCCGGGGTGTAGGGAATGACCCAGCGGATGGGCTTGTTCGGGTAGTCGGTTTTCTGGGCCCAGGCACCTGCCGGCAGCAGGGTGGCCATCAGGGCGGTCAGCACAGCGATGCGGCGTGTTGCAAATTTCATGAAGTCTCCTCGTTGGATGCGTGGGTCAGATGCCCGCGTCAATTTGATTTGAATCAATTCTGATTCTTGCGTAAATCGAAATTTTCAGAATCAAATATGATTTTTCTTCATGAATCACGAACGCCACTTCTCCCCCACGCTCAAGCAGCTGCGCGCCTTCGTCGCCGTGTACCAGCTGCGCAAGCTCAGCGCGGCGGCCACGCAGCTCTTTCTCACGCAGTCGGCCGTCAGTGTGCTGATCCGCCAGATGGAAGACGGCCTGGGCACACGCCTGTTCGACCGCACCACGCGCTCGCTGCAGCCCACGCCCGCCGCGCACGAAGCCGTGCAGGTGGCCGAACGCATCCTGCGCGACCTCGACTCCCTGGGTGCCGGCCTGCGCGACCTGACCGGCCTGCGGCGCGGGCGCGTCACGGTGGCGGTGACGCCCACCCTGGCCGAGATCCTGCTGCCGCCGGTGGTGCGCGTGTTCCGCGAGCAGCACCCGGACATCCACCTCGTCATTGACGACTGCGCGCCCGACCAGTTTTTCTCGCGCGTGATCAATGAGCAGACCGACTTCGGCATCGGCACACCCGAGCGCGTGGGCCCGGGCGTCGAGCTGCAGACGCTGCTGCGGGATCACCTGAGCCTGGTCTGCCGGCGCGACCACCCGCTGGCGCAGCGCCGCAGCGTGCGTTGGCGCGACCTGGAGGGCCTGCCCGTGACCACGGTGCGGCCGGGTTACGGCATCCGGCCGCTGATCGAGCTGTCGGCCGCACGTGCCGGCGTGCGGCTCAACGTGATGCACGAAGTGACCTTTCTCGCCACCGCGCTGTGGATGAGCGGCAGCGGCCTGGCGCCCTCCATCATGCCGGCGGCCTACCTGACCTATGCGCGCAACCCGGATCTGGTGGCCAAGACGCTGACGGCACCCAAGGTCTCGCGCGACATCTGCCTGGTCTCCAAGCAGGGCCGCTCGCTCTCGCCGGCAGCGCAGCAGTTCATCGCGGTGCTGCACAAGACGCTGGGGGCCGGCTGAGTCCTGCCTGAACGCCTTGAGAAGCGACGCCCCTTAGCAGCCGCAGGTGTCAGACCTGTGACGAGGCCGCGCGCCGATTGATCCGCGTCAACTCACGCGCGGCCTTGCTTGATGCCCCGGGGCCAAACAGGTAGGATTTGCCGAACGGCGCAAGAACGCTTCACCGAAGCAGAACGTAGGGGCGCCTCACAAGGCCACACCCATGCTGCCTCGCGTTGTCACCGGGTTTTATCTTGCGTATCTGGTCACGCCGATCGCCCTGCTGTTCATCGGCTCCTTCGGCGACCTCTGGCTCAACACCATCCTGCCCACCGGCTTCACCGGCCGCTGGTACCTGGAGGTGGCCAACGACCCCAGCTTCCGGCGTGCCTTCCTCGCCAGCCTGTTCGTCGGCGGCGTGACCTGTGTGATGTGCCTGGCCATCGGCCTGCCGCTGGCCTACGCCGTGTTCCGTGCGCGCAATCCGCGTGTGCGCGCCCTCGTCGGCGCGCTGTACCAGCTGCCGGTGGCACTGCCGCCGCTGGTGCTCGCTTTCGGCTTCATCCTGGTCTTTTCGTCCGACACCCTGCCCTGGCTCGGGAGTGTCTGGCTGCTGGCGGCCGGTCACATCGTGCTGGGCCTACCTTACTTTCTGCAGACGGTCATCGCCGACATGCAACGCCTCGGACTGAACGTGCTGGAGGAAGCCGCCGAGTCGCTCGGCAGTACCGGCCTGCAGCGTTTCTTCCACATCGTGCTGCCCGCGCTGCGCCACTCCATCCTGTCCGGCCTGATCGTGGTGGCGGCGTTGTCGATCGGCGAGTTCCAGTTCTCCAACCTGGTTGCCGGTTTCCTCAACCGTACCTACCCGGTGGTGCTGCTGCAGGCCTTCTACGGTGCCACCGGTTTTGCCTGCGCGGCGACCGTCATCCTGCTCGTGCTGGCCCTGGCCGCCTCGGTAGGCGGTGCGCTGTCCACCCAGCGCGCGACACATATTTCCCTGGGGGGCCAATGAGCGTTGCCGTCGAACTCGATCAGGTGAATTTCCGTTATCCCGGCGGCAAGGCCGGCATCTTCGATCTGTCGATGCAGATCGACCAGGGTGAGATGGTGGTCTGCATCGGCCCGTCCGGTTGCGGCAAGACCACGCTGCTGAAGCTGATCGCCGGTTTCTTCCGTCCCGAAGCGGGCATCGTTCGTCTGGGCGGGCAGGACCTGACCCACGCCAGCGTGGCCTCGCGCGGCTGCGGCATCGTGTTCCAGTCGTATGCGCTGTTTCCGCACATGCGGGTGTGGGAGAACATTGCCTACCCGCTGCGTGTGCGTGGCGTGGCACCCGAGCAGCGCCGGCGCAAGGCCGAGGAAATGCTGGAGATGGTCGGCCTCACCGGCACGGCCGAGCGGCTGCCGGCCCAGCTGTCGGGCGGGCAGCAGCAGCGGGTGGCGCTGGCCCGTGCGCTGGCCTTCGAGCCGCGCGCCCTGCTGCTGGACGAACCGCTGTCGGCACTCGACGCGGCCACGCGCGTGGTGATGCGCGACGAGGTGCGGCGCATCCAGAAGATGTACAACATCGCCGCCATGCTGATCACACACGACCAGGACGAGGCACTGTCGCTGGCTGACCGCATCGCGGTGCTCAAGGACGGGCGGCTGGTGCAGTACGACACGCCGGCCGCCATCTACGACCGGCCGGTCAACGGCTTCGTGGCCGGTTTCGTCGGCCGCGCCAATGTGCTGGCCGGCACCGTCAGCGGGCCGGCCCAGGTGGACTTTCCCTTCGGCCGGCTGCAGACGCTGCCGCACGGCTTGCGCGACGGCGCGGCGATCAAGGTGCTGATCCGGCCCGAGCGGCTGGAGCCGGCGGCCGCGGGCGAGAGCGGCACCAACGTCTTCGAGGTGCGCGTGCTGAAGGACCGCTTCTTCGGCGCCACGCGGCAGCTCGACATGACCATCGGCGAGACGGTACTCAAACTGGAGACCACCTCGCGCGCGGCGCTGACACGGGTGCGGGTGCCCGTCGAGGCGATTCAGTTCCTTCCCAACCCGTGACCTGGAGGATTTCATGAAAAGACTGAAGACCTTGCTGTTCGCCGCCGCCGTCTCGATGGCCCCGGCGCTGTCGTTGGCGCAGAACGTGACCAACTCGCCCGAGCTGTACGCGGGCGAAAAGGCCCTGTACGACGCCGCCCGCAAGGAGGGCATGGTGGTGAGCTTCGACACCGGGCCGACCTGGGCCAACTGGGCGGCGCAGTTCCGGGCCTTCAAGAACCGCTACCCCGAGGTGGAAATCGTCTACAACGACCTCGGCTCCGCCGCCACCGTGGTGGCGCTGGACAAGGCACGCAACCGCCCGCAGGCCGACACCGCCTACTACTTCGCCGCCTCGGCGGTCGACGCCGTCAGCAAGGACGTGGTGGCGCCGTTCAAGCCGGTCAACTTCGACAAGCTGCCCGGTGTCTTCAAGGACCCGGAGGGGCGCTGGTTCACCATCCATTCACTGACCATCGCTTTCATCGTCAACACCAAGCTGGTGAAGAACGTGCCGCAGTCCTGGGCCGACCTGCTCAAGCCCGAGTACAAGAACACCGTGGTCTACCTCGATCCGCGCTCCACCGGCGTCGGCCAGGTGATGAGCTTCGCCGCCAACTTCGCCGCCGGCGGTGACATGGACAACGTCAAGCCCGGCCTGGAATACCTGGGCAAGCTGCACAAGGCCGGCAGCGTGCTGCGCGTGCTGGGCACCACGCCCTATGCACAGTTCGTCAAGGGCGAAATCCCGATCTGGATCTCCTACGAAAACGACGGCCTGAAAGCCAAGTACACCGACGGCCTGGGCGATGCGGTGGCGGTGGTGATCCCGAAGGAAGCCTCGGCCGCCGCGCCCTACGGCATCAGCCTGGTCAAGAACGGCCCCAACCCGAACGCCGGCAAGCTGTGGCTCAACTTCATCATGAGCGACTACGGCCAGGGCATCTTCGCCGAAGGCTTTGTGCGGCCCAGCGTACCGGGCATCCAGCTGCCGGCCAGCGTGGTGGACAAGCTGCCGCAAGCGCCGCAGGTGCGCCCGCTGGACGTGCGCGCCGCCGCGGCGAAGAAAGCCGAGATCGACGCCGGTTACGTCACCTCCACTGGCGTGCGCTGAACGGCTGAAGCGATAGGCCCGCAACGATGTCGCGCTGGACCTTCACCCTGCTGGTGGCACCCGCGGTGCTGCTGCTGGCACTGTTCTTCGGCCTGCCGCTGGCGGCGGTGGTCGTCGACGCCGTCAGCGACGGGCTGGGGGCGTTCGCGCGTGTCATCGCCATGCCCACCTTCTGGCCCTCGCTGCTGGGCAGCACGGTGCTGACGGTGGCGGCCTCGACGCTGTCGCTGGTAGTGGGGGTGGCCGTGGCGCTGCACCTGGCACGCATGGAGGAGCGGCGGCGCACGCTGCTGGCCTTTGTGATTGCGCTGCCGCTGACCTTCTCGGGCTTGATCGTGGCCTACGGCTTCATCCTCACCTACGGCCGCGCCGGGCTGGTCACGCAGCTGCTGGCGCTGCTGGGTGCTGACGGCGCCGTGCTCGGCAAGGCACTGTTCACGCCGGTCGGGCTGGCCTTCGCCTCCTCGTACTACCTGATCCCGCGCGTGGTGATGGGCGTGCTGCCGGTGTTCGTCAACTTCGACCGCGCGCAGCTGGAAGTGGCGCAGTCGCTCGGCGCCACACCGGCACAGGCCTTTCGTCAGATCATGCTGCCGCAACTGGCCGCGCCCATCGCCAGCAGCCTGTGCCTGATTGCCGCCGTGGTGTTCGGCGCCTACGGCACGGCGCTGGCCCTGGTGGGCACGCGGCTGGAAATTCTGCCGCTGCAGCTCTACAGCCTGATTTCCGAGACCGGCTCCGACTTTCCCGCCGCCGCCGCGTTGGCACTGCTGATCACCGCGGCCTGCTCGTCCATCATGACCGCCGGCGCCTGGTTCGGCAGCCGGCACGAGAAACACCTGTGAGCCAAACCACCATGTTTGACGCCCACCACCTGCCCGAGCTGATCGCCGAAGTCGCACGCCGCCAGCGCGCGGCACCCGTCCGCGTGCCGGTGGGCGTGATCGGCCCGCGCCAGGCCACGCCGGCGCAATACGCCGCGGCCCAGGCCGTCGGCCGCGGCATCGCGGAAATGGGCCTGGCCCTGGTCTGCGGCGGACGTGGCGGCGTCATGGAGGCGGCCTGCAAGGGCGCCACCGAAGCTGGCGGCATCGCCATCGGCGTGCTGCCCGACACCGATCCGGCCGATGCCAACCCCTACGCCAGCGTGGTGCTGGCCACCGGCATCGGCGAAGCGCGCAACGCGGTCATCGCCCGCGCCGCGCTGTGCCTGGTGGCCATCGGCGACAACTTCGGCACCCTGAGTGAAGTCGCCCTGGGTCGCCAGTTCGGCAAACTGGTCATTGGCCTGGAAGGCGCTGCCCGCGTGGAGGGTGTGGTGCAGGTGGCGACACCCGCCGAGGCGCTGGCGCAGGTGGCGCGCTGTGTGCTGGCCACGGGCGAGCCGCCGGCGGGCTGATGGCACATCAAGGGCCGAGCCATGCAAAGCAAGACCTTCACGATCGGCCGCATCCGGCGTGCGGATTACGACGCGACCACTCAGCAGCTGGACCTGCACTGGGACAGCAAGACCGTGCTGGCCTACAAGCAGGTGCCGCAGGAGGTCTGGCGCCGGCTATGCAGCGCGCCGAATCCGACCACCTACTGGGAAGACCGGATTGCCGAGGAGTACCCCAAGGGCACGCCGATGAGCAAGGGCACAGACTCCAGCGCGACCGATACCGCGCAACAATTCCGCGACCTGTTTGGCGGCGGGGAATGATCCCTGCCGAAGCCGGTGGGGTGATGCTCAGCCGCCGTCCGCGCGCTCGAGTTCGAACAGCGGCACCTCGGCCTGGCGGCTGAGCCAGACGCCGCCGCCCAGTTCGGTGAAGCCTTCCGACAGGCCGCGCCGGTACAACTGGGCGCGGTGGCGGAACAGGCGCGGGTCGGTCAGCGTCTCGTCGATGGTGTCGCGCTCGTAGTCCTCGCGCGTCACGGCTTCCAGGTACAGCGCGCTGCGGCACAGCGTGCCCAGGTTGTGCAGCGCCAGCTTGAGGTCGGCTGCGCTCAGGTAGGGCAGCACGCCCTGGCAGATCACCAGGTCAAAGGGCTCGGTGCTGCGGTAGTCCACCACCGAGCCGCGTTCCCAGCCGTAGCGCGCACACAGGAACTCGCTGTACTCCACGCCGTGGTACGTCGCGCCCGGAAAATGCCGGGTGATGATGTCGCGCCACAGGCCGATGCCGCAGCCCACATCCAGCACCCGCTTGACGGGCACACGCAGGTACTTGAGGTAGCTGCACACGAAAGCGCCCAGCCGCTCCACATGCGCAGGGTCGACCACGCTGGTTTTCTTGTCGAAGTAGTAGCGCTGGTAGTAGGCCTCGTCGAACCACTGGTCACTGGCAGATTGCACGCTCGTTCCTTGTTGCCGCGGCGCCCCACTGCGGGGCGCCAGTGAGAAGTATGGCCCACGGTTCGCCGCGACCAAAGAAAACGGCACCCGCAGGTGCCGTTTTTATAAACCAAATTGGCCTCTAGCCCTTACCTGTCATGCGCAGGCAGCTATCAAACCAATAGCGCCAAAGTGTCAGGCCGCGGCCTTCACCTTCAGCCGCCAGGCGTGCAGCAGCGGCTCGGTGTAGCCGCTGGGCTGCTCCAGGCCCTTGAACACCAGGTCGGTGGCGGCCTTGTAGGCGTAGGAGGTGTCGAAGTGGCCGGCCATCGGCTTGTAGAAGGGGTCGCCGGCGTTCTGCTGGTCCACCACGGCGGCCATGCGCTCGAAGGTCTTGCGCACCTGCTCTTCGGTCACGATGCCGTGCAGCAGCCAGTTGGCCATGTGCTGGCTGGAGATGCGCAGCGTGGCGCGGTCTTCCATCAGGCCGATGTTGTGGATGTCGGGCACCTTGGAGCAACCCACGCCCTGGTCGATCCAGCGCACCACGTAACCCAAAATACCCTGCGCGTTGTTGTCCAGCTCCTGCTGGATCTCTTCAGCGCTCCAGTTCGGCTTGGCCGCCACGGGCACGGTCAGCAGGCCGGTGAGCAGCTTCTCTTCCACCTGCTTGAAGTTCTTGGCGGTGGCCTGTTTTTCCAGTTCGTCCTGGATGGCGGCCACGTTCACCTGGTGGTAGTGCAGGGCGTGCAGGGTGGCGGCGGTGGGCGAGGGCACCCAGGCGGTGTTGGCGCCGGCCTTGGGGTGCACGATCTTCTGCTGCAGCATGGCGGCCATCAGGTCGGGCATGGCCCACATGCCCTTGCCGATCTGCGCGCGGCCCTTCAAGCCACAGGCCAGGCCGACCAGCACATTGCTCTGCTCGTAGGCGGCGATCCAGTCGGTGCCTTTCATGGCGGCCTTGCGGATCATGGGGCCGGCGTGCATGGCGGTGTGCATCTCGTCGCCGGTGCGGTCAAGGAAGCCGGTGTTGATGAAGGCCACACGGCTCTTGGCGGCAGCGATGCAGGCCTTGAGGTTGACGCTGGTGCGGCGTTCCTCGTCCATGATGCCGAGCTTGACGGTGTTCTCCGGCAGGCCCAGCAGTTGCTCGACGCGGCCGAACAGCTCGGCAGCGAAGGCCACTTCAGCCGGGCCGTGCATCTTGGGCTTGACGATGTAGATCGAGCCGGTGCGCGAGTTGCGCACACCGTTGCTGGTCAGGCCCTTGAGGTCGTGCAAGGCGATGGTGGTGGTGATGACGGCGTCCATGATGCCTTCATGGATCTCGCTGCCGTCGCCGTAGAGGATGGCCGGGTTGGTCATCAGGTGGCCGACGTTGCGCACAAACAGCAGCGAACGGCCGTGCAGCTTGATCTCTTCACCGGCAGCGCCCTTGTAGACGCGGTCGGCGTTCAGGCGGCGGGTGAAGGTCTTGCCGCCCTTGCTCACTTCTTCCGTCAGCGTGCCCTTGAGGATGCCGAGCCAGTTGTCATAGGCCAGCACCTTGTCGTCGGCATCGACCACGGCCACGGAGTCTTCCAGGTCGAGGATGGTGGAGAGCGCCGCTTCCATCAGCAGGTCGCTCACACCGGCGGCGTCGCTCTTGCCGATGGGGGTGCTGGGGTCGATCTGGATCTCGATGTGGATGCCGTTGTTGCGCAGCAGGATGGCCGTGGGCGCGGCGGCGCTGCCCTGGTAACCGACGAACTTGTTGCAGTCGGCCAGGTGGGACTTGCTGCCGTCCTTGAGCGCCACCACCAGCTTGCCGCCTTCCACCGTGTAGCCGGTGGAGTGGAGGTGCGACCCCTTGGCCAGCGGGGCCACGCGGTCCAGCACGTAGCGGGCGTACTCGATCACCTTGGCGCCGCGTTTCGGGTTGTAGCTCTTGCCGTCGGCGCCGACCTTGGTGGCACCCTTGTCTTCCGGCAGCGCATCGGTGCCGTACAGCGCGTCGTACAGCGAGCCCCAGCGCGCATTGGCGGCGTTGAGCGAGTAGCGCGCGTTCAGGATCGGCACCACCAGCTGCGGGCCGGCCTGCACGGCGAGTTCAGCGTCCACGTTGGCGGTGTCGCTGTGCACTTCCTTGGGCACCGGCACCAGGTAACCGATCTTCTCCAGGAAGGCGCGGTAGGCCTTCATGTTCTTGATCGGGCCGGGGTTGGCCTTGTGCCAGGCGTCCATCTCGGCCTGCAGGCGGTCGCGCTCGGCCAGCAGGGCGGCGTTTTTCGGGCCGAGCTCGTGGGCCAGCTTGTCGAAGCCTTTCCAGAAGTCGGCGCTGCTGATGCCGGTGCCGGGCAGAACCTTGTCTTCGATGAAGCGGTACAGCGGGGTGGCGACTTGCAGGCGCTGGGCCTTGGTGCGTTGCGTCATGGTCTTACTCCTTGAAGTTTGAAATTCATTCGGCCGGGAAAAACCCCAGCACGTCGTTGAGCGAGCTGCCGCTGCGGCTGGGCTGGGTGCCCAGCTCCTCGAACGGCAGCTCATAGCGATTGACCCACAGCGTCTGGTAGCCGTACCAGGTGGCGGCCAGTGCGTCCCAGCTGTTGCTGCTGACGAAGACGATCTGCGCGGCGCGCAGCCGGCAAGCCTGCTCGCCCAGGGCATACGCCTCGGGGTGGGTCTTGTATTTGCGCACGGCGTCGACGCTGATCATGTGGTCGAGCAGGCCTTCCAGGCCGGCGCTGCGCACGGCGATGCCCAGCATCTCGGGGTCGCCGTTGCTCAGGATGCCGGTGGCGATGCCCCGGTCTTTCAGCGCCTGCAGCACATCCCGGTTCTCCGGGAAGGCGCTCAGGTGGCGGTACTGGTTCATCAACTGCAGTTCGGCCTCGGGCGTGAGGTTCAGCTTCAGACGCTTGCAGGCATAACGCAGCGCGGCCTGGGTCAGTTGCCAGAAGGGCTGGTAGTGCGCACCGTGGTTGCTGGTGGTGACCAGGCGGGTGTACTCGATCTGCTTGTCGCGCCAGAGCTGGCTCAGGGCCTGGCCCTGGCCGGCAAAAAGCTGCTCCGCCACCAGGCCGACGCTGTAGACGTCGAACAGCGTGCCGTAGGCGTCGAACAGCACAGCCTTCGGCGGCGACAGCAAGGTGGCGCGGGGTTTTTCCATCCCTCCACTTTATTTGATACTTGGCCGCGCATTAACACCCTAAACATTCTGTTATTCGGCACAAAAAGTATTGAATCCTCTGAATGAGCGCCGAAAACGGGCTGGGCATAATCGCCAGACAGGCCCTCGCCCCCCCCCTCTATCCATTCCGCCATGTCCCTGCATTTCGATCTGGTCGACCTCCGCCTGATGGTGCGCATCGCGGAATCGGACAGCCTGACCAAGGGCGCCGAGGCGGCCCACATGTCGGCCCCGGCCGCCAGCACCCGGATCAAGAACCTGGAGCAGGGCTTGGGCGTCAAGCTGTTGCACCGCACACCGCAGGGGGTCACGCTGACGCCGCCCGGCCAGGCCTTCGTGCACCACGCGCGGCTGGTGCTGGGCCAGCTGGAACACCTGCGCAGCGATCTGCAGGAATACGCACGGGGCATCAAGGGCCATCTGCGTGTGTATGCCAACACCACGGCGCTGGGTGAATTCCTGCCGCCGGTGCTGCGCCGCTACCTGCTGGACCACCCGGACGTGAACGTCGATCTGCAGGAACGCCTGAGCCACGACATCGTGCGCGCCGTGTCCGAAGGGCAGACCGACATCGGCATCGTGGCCGGCCTGGTGCGCACGGAGAACCTGCAGGTGCTGCACTACCGGCGCGACCGCCTGGTGCTGGTCGTGCCACACGGCCATGCGCTGGCCGGTGCAACCGCCGTGAGTTTTGCCGACACGCTGGACTTCGACCACATCGGCCTGGCCGAGAGCAGTGCCATCCGTGCCTTTCTGCAGCAGATCTGCGACGGCCTGCACCGCCCCATGCGGCAACGCATCCAGGTCAGCAACTTCGAGGCCGCCTGCCGCATGGTGGAGGCCGCCGTGGGCGTGGCCATCCTGCCCGAATCCGCCGCACGCCGCCATGCCCAGACCATGGCCATCGGCATCGTGCCGCTGACCGACCCCTGGGCTGAACGCGCCCTGCAGATCGTGGTGCGCCATCTGGAGACGCTGCCGGTCTATGCGCGTGAACTGGTGGATCTGCTGGTGGCGGATGCGCGCGCAGACGCTGCGGGGTGAGGCTGAAAACACAAACGCCGGGCTAGCCCGGCGTTTGCGCTGCTCAGCGTGTCAAACGCGCGTCAGTCGGCAAACTGACCGGCGGCACGAATGGCCTTGCCCCACTTGTCGACTTCGGACACCAGCCAGGTGCGCTGGCCGTCGGCGGTCTGGCGGGCCTCGGGCGGGAGTTCACCGCCCAGGTCGGCCATGCGTTGCACGAAGGCCGGGTCTTTCATGGCGGCGCGCATGGCGTCACCGAACTTCTGCAACACGGCAGCCGGCGTGCCCTTGGGCGCGTAGACGCCATGCCAGACGATCACCTCGAAGTCCTTCATGCCGCCCTCAGCCAGCGTGGGCGCGTCGGGCAGGGCCTTGATGCGCTGCTTGGTGGTCACGCCGTACATCTTGACGGTGCCGGCCTTGATGTGCGGCACGGTGTTGGTGGTCTGGTCGCACAGCAGGTCGACCTGGCCGCCCAGCAGCGCATTGAGCGCCGGGCCGGTGCCCTGGAAGGGCACGGTGGTCAGCGTCACCCCCAGGGCCTGCTGGAACAGCGTGCCGCACAGGTGCGACACGGCGCCCAGGCCGGCATTGGCCAGGTTGATGGTGGCGGCATTGGTCTTGACGTAGGAGACCAGTTCGGCCGTGTTCTTGGGCGGCAGATCCTTCTTGCCCAGCAGCGTCATGGGCACGTCCACCACGTTGCCGACATGCTCGAAGTCGGTCACCGGGTTGTAGGCCAGCTTGCGGTACAGCGCCGGCGCGGTGGCCATGCCGTTGTGGTGGATCAGGAAGGTGTAGCCGTCCGGCGCAGCCTTCATGACCTGGCCGGCGGCGATGGTGCCACCGGCACCGGCCTTGTTCTCCACCACCACGCTCTGCCCCAGGGTCTTGGTCATGCCGGCGGCCAGGGTGCGCGCCACGATGTCGGTCGGGCCGCCAGCCGAGAAAGGCACCACCAGGGTCACCGGCTTGCTCGGATAGCTCTGGGCCATGGCGTGACCCGCGCCCAACAGCGCCCCGGTGGCCAGAGCGGCCAAGGTGATGACTCTGCGTTTGAAGTTCATGTTGTCGTCCTCTTTGCTTTTGCGGTTGAAAAAACAGGTGCCTATGGTGGGTGACATCGCCGCCGGCCGCAACGGGGTGTTCCCTAAGGGCTGGTCACGACTGGGGACATTCAGGGCAGCAAGCGGCCGACCTGGGGCCAGCGGGCGATGTCCCACAGCCGGGCCATGGCGGCGCGCATCTCGGCCTCGGTGGCCCCTTCGTGGTAAAGCGCCAGGCGCAGGGCCTTGTCTTCCAGTTCGGGCCGGCTGAGCGTGTTGCCGGGATCACCCTTGGGCTCGTCCACGCGGCCGTGCAGCACGCGGCCGTCCACGGTCTCCACCCTCACCTTGCCGATCCAGCGTGCGGGGTAGGCGGCATCGACTTCGGGGTCGAGTGCCATCACCACCTTGTCGTGGAATGCAGTCACGTCGCCGGCCTTGAAGCTGCTGTCGAATTCGGTCAGGCCGGCGCGGCCCAGCACGGCCACCAGCCCCAGCACGGTGCCCATGGAGAACTTGCTCTGATGCACGGTCTGCGGATCGGTCACCGGGCCCAGCACATCGATGGCCCCCTGGTGCACCAGTGCCGTGACACGCCGCACGTCACCGGGCTGGAGCTTGTACTCGCGCAACACCTGCTGCAAGGCGTCGGCCGCCGGGTGGGTATGGCGGCAGGAAGCGTGGAACTTGAACGAGGTCTCGGCCGTGGCCCAGCGGGTGCCGAGTCCCGCCGTCAACTTGCTGATGTCAGCATCGCTCGACATGCCGGCGGCCAGGCCCTGCGGGCCTTCCAGGATGCGACGCGCACCGGTGAAACCCTTTTGCGCCAGGTAGGCGGCGGTGAGGCCGGCGCCAGCCGCGTGGGCGGTGTGCAGCTGCTTGGAGTCCGCCGCATCGCGCAGGAATTCCCACAGGCCGGCCGACTGCGTGCCGGCCGAGCCGAAGGCATGGAGCATCTGTTCCGGCGTGAGTTTCAGCAGATGGCCCACGGCCGCGGCGGCGGCCAGGGTGCCGGCCGTGCCGGTGGTATGGAAGATCTTGTAGTGCGAGCGCCCCAGGAACTCGCCCACGCGAATGCCGACCTCGTAGCCGGCGACGCAGGCCGTGAGCAGCTGCTGGCCGCTGCGTCCCAGGGCCTGGGCCACGGCCAGCGCCGGCGGGAACACCACGGTGGCCGGGTGGAACACCGAGCCGTTGTGCACGTCGTCCTGCTCGGCCACATGGGATGCCGCGGCATTGGCCATGGCGGCCAGCAGCGGGCTGCTGGTACGGCGGTGGATCAGGACTTCGCTGGGCCCGTCCGCCGGGCCCATGCTCTCGACGAAGGTGGCCAGGATCTCGACGGCGCGCGCGTTCCTGCCGGCCAGTGCGGAGCCGAACCAGTCGAGCAGCAGGTCTTCGGTGCGGCGGATGACGGGTTCGGGGATGGATTCGAAGTGCAACGTGGCGGCGAATTCGGCCAGTGCCCGGGAAGAAGGTGCGTTGTTGCTCACAGTCAGATGGCCTTGTCGTTCTTGAGTTGCTCAATGTCTTCGCTGCCATAACCCAGCTCACGCAGGATGGCCTCGCTGTGCTGGCCGACAGCGGGGATCGGGTCCATGCGCACATGGGCCTCGTCCGCCGCACCGGGCGGCAACAGGGCCGGGATGGGGCCCGCCGGCGTGCGGACTTCGGTCCAGCGCTGGCGTGCCTGCAACTGCGGATGCGCCCACAGGTCGGCCATGCTGTTGACCTGGGCGTTGGCGATGCTGGCCGCTTCCAGCCGCTCGATGACCTGCGCCGCCGTGAGTTTGCCGAAGGCGGTCTCGATCAGCGCCCGGACTTCGGCGCGCGCCGCCGAGCGCTTGGCGTTGGTGTCGAAGCGCACGTCCTGCGCCAGCGCCGGCTGGCCCAGCACCTTGTCGCAGAACACCACCCACTCGCGTTCGTTCTGCAAGCCGAGCATCACGCGCTTGCCGTCACCGGCGGCAAACGGGCCGTAGGGGTAGATGGTGGCGTGCGAGGCGCCGGCACGCGGCGGCGGGCTGGCGCCGTCATAGGCGTAGTACATCGGAAAGCTCATCCACTCGGCCATGCTCTCCAGCATGGAGACATCGATACGCCGGCCGACGCCGGTCTTGCCGCGCTGGAGCAGCGCGGTGAGGATGTTGCTGTGGGCGTACATGCCGGCGGCAATGTCGGCAATGGAACAGCCGGCCTTGGCGGGTTCGTCGGGCGTGCCGGTGACGGAGAGGAAACCGGCCTCGCTCTGGATCAGCAGGTCGTAGGCCTTCTTGTCGCGGTAGGGGCCGCTGTCGCCATAACCCGAGATGTCGCAGACGATGAGCCGGGGGTATTTCTCGTGCAGGGCCTCGAAGGACAAGCCCATGCGGGCGGCGGCACCAGGCGCCAGGTTTTGCACCAGCACGTCGGCGCCGCCGAGCAACCGGTCCATGATCTCGCCCGCTTTCTTGTGCTTGAGGTCCAGTGAGAGGCTTTCCTTGGAACGGTTGGTCCAGGTGAAGTGGGACGACAAGCCGTTGACGCGGCTGTCGTAACCGCGCGCGAAGTCGCCCACCCCGGGACGCTCCACCTTGATGACACGCGCGCCCTGGTCGGCCAGCTGGCGTGAGCAGAACGGTGCGGCAATGGCGTGTTCGAGCGCAACGACGGTGATGCCTTCGAGCGGTTTCATCAAAAGCTCCTCGGCAGGCCCAGCAGGTGCTCGGCCACGTAGGAAAAGATCAGGTTGGTGGAGATCGGCGCCACCTGGTACAGGCGCGTTTCGCGGAACTTGCGCTCGATGTCGTATTCGCAGGCAAAACCGAAGCCGCCGTGCATCTGCAGGCACACATTCGCTGCTTCCCACGAGGCCTTGGCTGCGAGGTACTTGGCCATGTTGGCCTCGGCGCCGCAGGGCTGATGGGCATCGAACAGTTGGCAGGCCTTCCAGCGCATCAGGTTGGCGGCCTCCACTTCGATGTAGCTCTCGGCAATCGGGAACTGCACACCCTGGTTCTGCCCGGTGGGGCGGCCGAACACCACGCGGTCTTTGACGTACCTGGTGACGCGGTCGATGAACCAGTAACCGTCGCCAATGCATTCGGCCGCAATCAGGGTGCGCTCGGCGTTCAGGCCGTCGAGGATGTACTTGAAACCCTGGCCTTCCTGGCCGATCAGGTTCTCGACCGGGATCTCCAGGTTCTCGAAGAACAGCTCATTGGTTTCATGGTTGACCATGTTGGGGATGGGGCGCACCGTCAGGCCCGCCTTTTCCGCCTGGCGCAGATCGACCATGAAGATCGACATGCCTTCGCTTTTCTTCTTCACGTCGGCCAAGGGTGTGGTGCGCGCCAGCAGGATCATGAAGTCCGAGTGCTGCACGCGCGAGATCCAGACCTTCTGGCCGTTGACCACGTAGCGGTCGCCCTTTTTCACCGCGGTGGTCTTGATCCTGGTGGTGTCGGTGCCGGTGGTGGGCTCGGTCACGCCCATGGACTGCAGGCGCCATTCACCGGAAGCGATCTTCGGCAGATAGAGCTCCTTCTGCGCTTTCGAACCATGGCGCAGCAGCGTGCCCATGTTGTACATCTGGCCATGGCAGGCGCCGGCGTTGCCGCCGCTGCGGTTGATCTCTTCCATGATGACCGAGGCCTCGGTCAGGCCCAGGCCCGAGCCGCCGTATTCCTGCGGGATCAATGCGCCCAGCCAGCCGGCTTGGGTGAGGGCGTTGACGAATTCTTCCGGGTAGGCGCGGGCGGCGTCGATGCTGCGGTGGTACTCATCAGGGAACTGGGCGCAGAGGGCGCGCACGGCGTCGCGGATGTCCTGGTAGGTCTCGGTCGGGTTCATCGGTGCAGATTCATCGTTGGGGGAAAAGTAATCCAGGGCAGCCGTGGAACCGGCTTTGCCGGGCCACTGGCTGCGCCCCCCTTGAGCGGGGAGACGCAAAGCGTCTCGGGGGGGCGCTTCATATCTCTGCCGTGGCCTGCATGGTGAGCCAGCCCTCGTGGTCACGGCCCCAGAGGGTGGCGGTCTTGCCGTCCAGCTTGCCGCAGACGCTGAAGGGGTGGATGTCGAAGGTCGGGCGCACGGCCTTGAAGCTGAAGCGCTTGACCTTGGCCTGCGGCAGCTGGCGACGCAGCAGGTCCAGCAGCAGGGTGGCGATCAGCGGCCCGTGCACGATCAGGCCGGGATAACCTTCGACGCCGGTGACGTAGCTGCGGTCGTAGTGGATGCGGTGGCCGTTGAAGGTCAGCGCCGAGTAGCGGAACAGCAGCACCGGATCGGGCACGATCTCGCGGCTGAACTGCTCGTCGCGCGGCGCCGGGGTGGGGGCGGGCTGCGGCGCACCGGCCTGTGGGGCATCGCGGTAGACGATGTCGTGCTCCTCGGCCAGCGCCAGGCCCTGGGCATTGCTGAACGCATGGCGCACGCAGACGAAAACGAGCGCA
>CAZJKR010000029.1:18711-22810 GCA_964546615.1 uncultured Curvibacter sp. | reverse complement strand
GCTCGAGCAGCTCGGCGTCGTCGACCATGTCGCACTTGTTCAGGAAGACGATGATATAGGGCACGCCGACCTGACGGGCCAGCAGGATGTGCTCGCGGGTCTGGGGCATGGGGCCGTCAGCGGCGGAGCACACCAGGATGGCACCGTCCATCTGGGCGGCGCCGGTGATCATGTTCTTGACGTAGTCGGCGTGGCCAGGGCAGTCGACGTGGGCGTAGTGGCGGTTGGCCGTCTCGTATTCCACGTGGGCGGTGTTGATGGTGATGCCGCGGGCCTTTTCTTCGGGGGCCGCATCGATCTGGTCGTAGGCCTTGGCTGCGCCGCCGAACTTGGCCGCCAGCACGGTGGTGATGGCCGCCGTCAGCGTGGTCTTGCCATGGTCCACGTGACCAATGGTGCCCACGTTGACGTGCGGCTTGGTACGCTCAAATTTCTCTTTTGCCATTTTTCAAATCTCCAAAGAGCAATGCCCGTGTCTGTTTAACGTCTCCGATAGTGACCTTGCCACGGGCAGCAGGCCAACCGCAGAAGCGGCATCGAAGACCACACAACCTGAACCCAGAATCGCCGCGGAACCGGCTCTGCCGGGCCGCTGGCGATATCCCCTTTTGAAGGGAAGGCGGCGAAGCCGCCTCAGGCACGTTTCCTGTTTACTTGGCGCGCGCAGCGACAATCGCTTCGGCGACATTACGCGGAGCTTCGGCGTAGTGCTTGAACTCCATCGTGTAGGTGGCACGACCCTGCGTTGCCGAACGCAGCGTGGTCGAGTAGCCGAACATTTCGGACAGCGGCACCTCGGCTTTGATCGCCTTGCCGCCGCCGACCATGTCTTCCATGCCCTGCACCATGCCGCGACGTGACGAGAGGTCACCCATCACGTTGCCCGCGTAGTCTTCGGGGGTTTCGACTTCCACCGCCATCATCGGCTCGAGAATGACGGGGTTGGCCTTACGGGCGGCCTCCTTGAAGCCGAAGATGGCAGCCATCTTGAAGGCCTGTTCGGACGAGTCCACGTCGTGGTAGGAACCGAAGGTCAGCGTGACCTTGACATCGACCACCGGGTAGCCCGCAAGCACACCGCTGTTCAGCGCCTCAATGACACCCTTCTCGACCGCCGGGATGTACTCGCGCGGCACGACACCGCCCTTGATGGCATCGACGAATTCGAAGCCCTTACCGGGTTCCTGCGGTTCAAGCGTGAACACGACATGACCGTACTGACCCTTGCCGCCGGACTGGCGCACGAACTTGCCTTCGACATCGGACACCGACTTGCGGACGGTTTCGCGGTAAGCCACCTGGGGCTTGCCGACGTTGGCTTCGACGCCGAACTCGCGCTTCATGCGATCCACGATGATTTCGAGGTGCAGCTCACCCATGCCCGAGATGATGGTCTGGCCGGACTCTTCGTCGGTCTTGACGCGGAAGGACGGATCCTCGGCAGCCAGACGCTGCAGGGCAATACCCATCTTCTCTTGGTCAGCCTTGGTCTTGGGCTCGACCGCCTGGGCAATCACCGGCTCCGGGAACACCATGCGCTCCAGCGTCACCACAGCCGCCGGATCACACAGCGTCTCACCCGTGGTCACTTCCTTCAGGCCCACGCAGGCGGCAATGTCGCCGGCGCGGATTTCGTCCACTTCCTGACGCTCGTTGGCATGCATCTGCACAATGCGGCCGATACGCTCCTTCTTGCCCTTGACCGGGTTGTAGACCGTATCACCCTTGCTCAACACGCCGGAATAGACGCGCACAAAGGTCAACTGGCCGACGAAGGGGTCGGTCATCAGCTTGAAGGCCAGGGCAGAGAACTTCTCGCCATCGTCGGCCTTGCGCGACGTTTCCTTCTCATCCTCATCGGTACCGGACACCGGGGGGATATCCACCGGCGAGGGCAGGAAATCGATCACCGCGTCCAGCATGCGCTGCACACCCTTGTTCTTGAAAGCGGTGCCGCACAACATCGGCTGGATCTCGGTTGCGATGGTGCGCGTGCGCAGACCCAGCTTGATCTCATCTTCGGACAAGTCACCTTCTTCCAGGTACTTGTTCATCAGCTCTTCGCTGGCTTCAGCCGCAGCCTCGACCATGCCTTCGCGCCACTTCTTGGCTTCCGCTGCAAGTTCAGCCGGAATGTCATGGTATTCGAACTTCATGCCCTGGGACGCCTCGTCCCAGATGATGGCCTTCATCTTGATCAGATCGACCACACCCTTGAAGTTCTCCTCGGCGCCGATCGGGATCACGATCGGCACCGGGTTGGCCTTCAGGCGGGTCTTCAGCTGGTCATAGACCTTGAAGAAGTTGGCGCCGGTGCGGTCCATCTTGTTCACGAAGGCCAGACGCGGCACCTTGTACTTGTTGGCCTGACGCCAGACGGTTTCCGACTGCGGCTGCACACCACCCACCGCACAGTAGACCATGCAGGCGCCGTCCAGCACACGCATGGAGCGCTCCACTTCAATGGTGAAGTCCACGTGGCCGGGGGTATCGATGATGTTGAAGCGGTGCTCGGGATAGGACAGGTCCATGCCCTTCCAGAAGCAGGTGGTGGCAGCCGAGGTGATCGTGATGCCACGCTCCTGCTCCTGCTCCATCCAGTCCATGGTGGCAGCGCCGTCATGCACCTCACCGATCTTGTGGTTCACGCCGGTATAGAAAAGAATGCGCTCGGTCGTGGTGGTCTTGCCGGCGTCGATGTGTGCCGAGATACCGATATTGCGATAACGCTCGATGGGGGTCTTGCGAGCCATGATGAATCCTTGGTTGACGATGTATTCAGGGCGCCGCGCCCTCTTCCATGAAGCGCGCGGCAACCGGGTCTGTACGCACAGGCCGCGCGGTCAACCGAAGCGTACCTTCAGTACGTGACAGTTGCCACCCGACCCCTGTTGCCGCGGCACAAACCCGCGCAGCAGCTTTTAGAAACGGAAGTGCGAGAAAGCCTTGTTCGCTTCTGCCATGCGGTGCACCTCATCGCGCTTCTTCATGGCGCCGCCGCGACCTTCGGTGGCCTCGATCAGCTCATTGGCCAGGCGCAAGGCCATGGACTTCTCGCCCCGCTTGCGGGCCGCTTCCTTGATCCAGCGCATGGACAGCGCCAGACGACGCACCGGGCGAACCTCAACCGGCACCTGGTAGTTGGCACCGCCGACACGGCGGGACTTCACTTCGACCATCGGCTTTACGTTGTTGATGGCCACGGTGAACAGCTCCACCGGATCCTTGCCGGTTTTCTGCTCCATGGTTTCCAGCGCGCCGTAAATGATGCGCTCGGCAACCGCCTTCTTGCCGCCTTCCATGATCACGTTCATGAACTTGGAGAGCTCGACATTGCCGAATTTCGGATCCGGCAGGATTTCACGTTTAGGGACTTCGCGACGACGTGGCATTTTTCACCTCTTTGCTTCAGCTGGCGTCTGAACGTCCTGGATTTTCCAGACACCACGCAAACCCATCGGGATTTGCACTTACTCGACCCTTGTTCGGGGTCACTACGCTGGATTGGCTCGTCTACAAACCAAAACAGCACCTGGATTTGAAAGCCTTTATCAGGCCTTCTTGGGGCGCTTGGCGCCGTACTTGGAACGCGCCTGCTTGCGATCTTTCACGCCCTGCAGGTCGAGAGAACCACGCACGATGTGGTAACGCACACCCGGCAGATCCTTGACACGGCCGCCGCGCACGAGCACCACGGAGTGTTCCTGCAGGTTGTGGCCTTCACCACCGATGTAGGAAATGACTTCGAACCCGTTGGTCAGGCGCACCTTGGCGACTTTACGCAGAGCGGAGTTCGGCTTCTTGGGCGTCGTGGTGTACACACGGGTGCACACGCCGCGGCGCTGCGGAGAGTTTTCCATCGCAGGGCTCTTGGACTTGATCGTCTCGACCTCGCGCCCCTGACGGACTAGCTGGTTAATGGTTGGCATTTAAAAACGTCCCTCAACGTTTGATAAAACGAAAACGTGAAACCCTTCGGAATTTCCGAAAAGCCTTCTAGTGTAGCAGCTCACCCCCGTTGCGGCAATGCATTTCAGCGCAAGGCCGCAGTAGACGCTCACTTCGTCAACACGAGAGCTCACTTGATCCACAGGCGCAG
>CAZJKR010000029.1:6006-18669 GCA_964546615.1 uncultured Curvibacter sp. | reverse complement strand
CCCGCCCGAGCACGCCCGCCTGGTCAACCGCCTCCAAAGCCAGCAAGGGAACATCGACAAGTGATTGCTCACCAGTGGAAACCTTGAGGGTGGCCAGCTGCTGCCCCTTGGCAAAAGGCGCCACCAACGGATCGGTGCGCACGACCTCGGTCCTGAGCTTGGTGGCCGTGCCCGCCGGCACCGCCACCACAATGGCCTGCGGGCGGCCCAAGCCGACTTGCGAGGACTTGCCTTTCCAGACCCCCGGGGTCACTACTGCCTGGTTGGCCTCGAACAGCTTCACCGCCTCGAAAGCGGTGTAGCCCCAGTTCAACAATTTTTGCGACTCGTTGGCGCGTGCCAGCTCACTGGCCGTGCCGAGCACGATGGCCAGCAGTCGCCGGGGGCCGGCAGCCTCCGGCGAACCAGGCACGGCGCCCGCCTTGCCCAGATTGGGGAACTCGCGCTGGGCCGTGGCGATCAGGCAGTAGCCCGCAGCGTCGGTGTGACCGGTCTTGAGGCCGTCAACGGTCGGATCGCGAAACAGCAGCAGATTGCGATTGCTGTCATTGGCCGGCGGGGTACCGGCATAGCGGTATTTCTTGATGGCGTAGTAATGCACGTACTCCGGAAAGTCGCGCATCAGGCGCGTGGCCAGGATGCTGAGATCACGTGCCGTGGTGATGTGCCCCGCCTCGGTCAATCCTTCAGGGTTCTTGTAGCTGGTGGACTTCATGCCCAGCGCCTTGGCCTGTTCATTCATCAGTTGTACGAAGCGCTCCACCGAACCGCCCACGCCTTCCGCCAACGCCACAGTCGCGTCGTTGCCGGACTGCACGATCATGCCCTTGATCAGATCCTCCACCGGCACCCGCATCTTGGGGTCGATGAACATGCGCGAACCCGGCATGCGCCAGGCGCGCTCACTGACCGGCAGGGCCTGCTTGAGATCGATCTTTCGGGCACGCAAGGCATCGAATACCAGGTAGGCCGTCATCAGCTTGGTCAGCGAGGCCTGCTCGACCGGTGTGTCGACGTCCTTGGCGGCCAGCATCTGGTTGGCCGTGACGTCGAACAAGAGGTAGGAGCGCGCCGCGATTTCCGGCGGTTGCGGCATGGCTTGGGCATTGGCGACGCCGCCGGCCAGCGTCAGCGCGAAGGTCAGGGCAGAAATCAGTTTTTTCATCAGACAGAAGCAGTCAGGTGGCGCACCACCAGGTTTTTGAGCAAGGGCAGCTGCCCATGGAAGAAATGACCGCCGCCGGGGATCACCGTCACCGGCAGCACCTGAGGCCGGGCCCAGTCCATGACCGCCGCCAGCGGCACGGTATCGTCATGCTCACCGTGCACCACCAGCGTACGCTCATGGGCTTCAGGGGGCAGTGTGGCCACCTGGAAACGACTGGCAGCGGCGCCGACGAAAACCAGCTTGTCCAGCTGCCGCCGCGGCCACAATGCAAGCAGTGCCTGGCTCATGACAAAGGAGCCGAAGGAAAAGCCTGCCAGCGCCAGCGGGCCTTCCGGCGCACACTGCTGCACCACCGCGAGAAAGTCATCCGCCTCGCCACGGCCTTCGTCATGCATCCCGGCGCTGGCCCCGACGCCACGGAAATTGAAGCGCACGGCGCGCCAGCCGCACTGCACGAAGGCACGCGCCAGCGTCTGTACCACCTTGTTGTCCATGGTGCCGCCGAACAGCGGGTGCGGATGGGCAATGACGGCGACACCGCGTGGCGCCACACCGGCCGCCGGCTCGTCACTCAGTGCCTCGATGGCACCGGCCGCGCCGCTCAGCAGCAGGCGTTCGGTCTGGGCATTCATCTCAACGCCCCAGGTGCGGCGGGGTCAGGAGACGCTCGACGACCTGACCGTTCTTCAGGTGCGATTCGACGATCTCGTCGATATCGGCCGCATCGACATAGGAATACCAGACGGCCTCCGGATACACCACGGCCACCGGGCCGGCGGCGCAGCGGTCCAGGCAGCCAGCCTTGTTGACGCGGACCCGGCCGGGGCCGGCCAGGCCGGCTTGCTTGACCAGGGACTTGCAGCGATCAAACGCCTCCTGCGCCTGATGCCGGGCACAACAGTCCGAGCCATCGGTACGCTCATTGAGGCAGAAGAATATGTGGCGCTGGTAATAGGAAGAGGAAGCAGCCGGGGCGGACGGGTTCTGGGTTTCGTTCATCCGCGCATTCTAGTTTTTCGCCCCCGGCCGGGCGATGCGCATGAGCAGATACAACAGAGTGGCATAAGGCCATGACCAGCCCAGCCACTGCGCCAGGCCGTGAAAGCGGATGAAGCGCCCCTGCTCCCAGGTCTGCAAAGTCTGGGCGAAGTAGGCACTGGTCGGCGCCTGGTTGATGATGCTCAGGTACAAGCCCAGCGCCAGCAGCAGCAGGGCCCCACTGGCACGTTCGGACACCCCCAGCAGCAGCAGCGCCAGCAGCAGCGCCAGACCGACGCCGATCTGTGCCGGCAACTGCAGCCAGGCCCAGGCATGGAGCGGCCCGTAACTCAAGGCCGCCGACAAGGCCGTGGCTGCCATCCCCACCGACAACAGCACCAGCACGAAGACCAGGCGGCGCGCTGCCGCCCGGATCACCGAGTAGCCCAGCAGGCAGGGAATCAGGGCCCCCAGCATCACGCAGGCCAGCTCAGCCCCGGGCACCAGCGGCTGCAGTTCCAGCTCGCGCAAGGGCAGCCACTCCAGAAACGGCGTGTCCAGCAACAACCCTGCCACGCCGCCCTCCAGCCGTTCGAACACTTGCCCCAGACCAAAAGGTACGGCGGCCGGGAACAGCAGGGCCAGCGGCCACAAGGCCAGCAGCACCAGCGCCCCGCGCGCATCGGCGGCAAACCAACGGGAGCGGAAGCGACTCCAGCGCGACAGCGCCCCCAGGCGCTCCAGCAAGGCGGCAGCCACGGCACCGAGCCAGCCGCCCAGCCCGTTGAGCACCAGGTCGACGTTCGACGGGACACGGGTCGGCAGATAGACCTGCAGCATTTCCATGGCCAGCGAAAGCGCCAGCGCAGCCAGCGCGGCATGCCGCACCGCATGGGCACCACGGCCGGTGCGCAATGCACTGAGCGCCAGCAGGAAACCCAAGGGGGCATAACCCAGGACGTTGGAAATCAGGTCAAAGCCGGTCCAGTACTGCGGCCAGGGCGCCCAGAGAAAATCCCAGGGGGCTATACCCTGGTCGCGCCAGTCAACAAACGGATAGACGCTGGCATAGACGATCAGGCCGGCATAGACCAGCGCCAGAGGCCAGGCGGAGGTCTTGTGCATCAGGGCTCTGCAGATTACGCTTCAGAACGGCTTCACCACCACCAGAATCACGGCCAGCAGCAGCAGCAGCACGGGTGCTTCGTTGAACCAGCGAAACCAGACATGACTGCGCCGGCACTCCCCACACTGGAATTTCTTCAGCAACACGCCACAGGCGTGGTGGTAGCCCAGCACCAAGGCCACAACCGCCAGCTTGGCATGCAGCCAGCCGTTGCCCGGCCCCTTGCCGATGCCATAGCCGAGCCAGAGCCAGAAGCCGAACACCAGGGCCGGCACGGCCAGGATCGTGGTGAAACGCATCAGCTTGCGCGCCATCAGCAGCAGGCGCTCCCGCTCGGCCACCGAGTCAGCCGGCACCATGGCCAGGTTGACAAAGATGCGCGGCAGATAGAACAGCCCAGCAAACCAGCTGGCCACGAAGACGATATGAAGTGATTTGACCCAGAGCATGGGCCGAGTTTAGTCGCGCTTGAACTTATGCCGAAGGCAAAACCTGCGCAGCAGGTTTCAGCGACGGCTAACTTTGCGCAGCAAAGTTAAGCGCAGCGGGCCACAGCTAAAAAAAACCCCGGCACGAAGCCGGGGTTGCAAGCCTTTTTTGCTGTCACACATCAAGGCCCCGCTCAGGGAGGAAAAGCGGGGGGCGGCGAACCGCCCGGAACGAAATTTAACAAAAGTGAAACCTCTTTTCAAGGTCGGCAATGACAGATTTTTACAATCGATTTGAGGAAATCGATTGCTTTGTCAGCAAGCTGTTGGAAAGTCTCGCTACGTGAAAGCCCGTGGCCCGGCGGGATTGAGGCACAATTTTCTCCATGGTGCGGCGCTGCCGCTCATTTGGTCCTTGTGACCATCGTATCTAACTCTCGAACGTAACCCGTTTACCTCGAGAGAACCCTCCTTGTAGGGTCATCACAGAGCACATCGAATTGAATTCGACGTGCATCGAAAACGGCCACAAGCCGTGCTCGAAAACCGGATGGGAACACTCCCAGGGGTGTCCATTCGTTGCTGAAAGACAACAAAAATGCTCGTGAGAGCAAATATTTTTGTTGCGCCTACCGCGTAGCGGAAGGCAGATGTTGATGCGTTCGAGCTGAGAAGCTCAACACGTCTTGTTTCCTTGAAACCACCCCCGGAAGCGGGGTGTCTTGGCCCCTTACTGGGCATGGAGTAATCCGTGCTTGGAGAGCTAGGGATAAACAGCCTGCGCTCGCGCAGAAAACGCCTCGCAAGAGACGTCCACGATCTGAACAGGACTGATCGGGGCTGGCCAAGAAATGGGTACGGGAAATGTAATGTGAATCGTCGTTCGAACCTTCTTGAAAATTGAGTGGCTTACTCCTGCATTCACCCTCACGGGTGAGAGCCACAGCCAAAAGGCACTCGGGCTGGGGTCATGTGTCATGGCTCATGACTCGCTTCTCTAACGCCCGAAGGAGGATAGACGGTCCCTAACCCCTACTGCTGACCGCCAGTCAGCGGGGCGTGTTGGGTAAGGCGATAAGCCCCACTCTCCGCCACCACTCGTGGTGGCAACCCGCAAGGGCCACGGAGGAGGGGGTAGAGGATGCAGTAGGAAGCAAATGCTCTCGTGTAATGCGAGAGATAGGGGGCCATCCCCCGCACGAAAGTGAGCTGACTTGCTGCTGGCGTAACGTGCGTAATGCCGTTGCTTCTTAAGACGACCCGGAGGGTATGAGCCTCCGGGCCCATACCTCACTCCGGGTTCATTCCTAAATCGGAGGAAGGTATGGAAAATGATCGCAAGGTCTCTGCGCCTCCGCACGAGCCGACGGACTGGTTCTCCATCAACTGGAAGCAAGTCCTGATGTTTGTGGGAAAGGCGCAGCGAGTAATTGCGCAGGCTGAGAAAGATCGAGACTATCGACGGGTCAAGCGACTCCAACGTAGTCTTATCCGCTCGTGGCAGGCTAGGGCTCTGGCCGTTAAACGAGTGACCGAAAACCGGGGAAAGCGGACGAGTGGCATCGACCGCGAACTCTGGGACTCGCCTGAGAGTAAATGGACCGCTATATGGCGGTTGAAGACCCAAGGGTACCGTGCACGCCCACTAAAGCGCGCATGGATCCCAAAACCGAATGGTGACGAACGCCCACTGGGTATTCCCACCATGCTGGATCGCGCAATGCAGGCCCTATTCCACTTGGGATTGGACCCTGCTGCGGAGTGTCACGCGGACCCGAATTCATACGGATTCAGGAAAGCGCGCTCGACGCATGATGCGATGTCACAGCTATTCAATGTTCTGTCCGGCGCCAACGGCGCCCAATGGATATTGGATGCGGACATTAAAGGGTTCTTTGACAACATTAATCACGACTGGCTACTCGCCAATGTTCACATGAACAAGCGGGTGCTACGAACGTGGTTGCGGTCTGGTGTAGTGGATAAACGGCAACTCTGGGCGCTGCAGAAAACGGAGAAAGGTACCCCGCAAGGGGGCGTCATCTCCCCTCTGCTGGCTAACCTGACGTTGGACGGTCTTGAACGCGGCCTGAAGGAGCACTTGGTGGCTCTGTACGGTGTGGCGAAGACCCGAAAGCTGAAGGTGCATCTCGTCCGATATGCCGATGACTTCGTCATTACGGGCGCCTCTCCCGAGGTGCTCAACGACACGGTCATGCCATGGGTGACATCCTTCCTAACGGATAGGGGCCTCACTCTGAACGCGACCAAAACGAAAGTTGTCCATGTGGATGAGGGCTTTGACTTCCTGGGCTGGAACTTCCGTAAATACGGAGGGAAACTGCTCATCAAACCAAGCCGGAAGAATGTTAAGGCGTTCTACCGCAAGTTGGAGGAAGAAGTGACCTCATCACTGCATCTACACACCGACGTCATGATCTTGAACCTGAACCGCAAGCTTCGCGGTTGGGCCGAGTACCACAAGGGTGTGGTGGCAAAGCAGGCTTTCACCAAAATGGATCACCGCCTTTACTGGCGGCTCATGCGGTGGGGTCTGCGGCGTCACCCGCGCTGGGACAAGCACAAGGTATTCCGTCATTACTGGACGGATGCCTCTGGTCGCTTTGAATTCAGCGCCGACACCGTGGATCGCTCGGGAGACAAGCTGACAATCCGGCTATACCGCCTGGCAGACACGAAAATTGTCCGCCACAAGAAGGTTCGTGAGGAATACAACCCTTACGACCCGGCTTGGGAGGTATATGGCGAGGAGCTGAGAGTGAACCGGATGGCCGCGAGCCTCTGGGACACGCAACGCGCCTCGCTCTGGCTGGATCAAGGCGGGCTGTGTGCACATTGCGGCACAGCCATCGAGATCGACGACCGTGACATGCATGACCACCACATCATCCCTCTGGGGTTGGGTGGTACGAATGCACTCTCAAACCGGGTGCTCCTGCACACGGTTTGCCACAGGCAGGTCCACATCCTCGGGGTGATGGTTACCAAGCCGGCCCGCGTATGACGGGTTACTGCCGGTGACGTCAGGAAACTGACCCACCGGGTGTTACGTTGAAGCCGTGCGCGGGGAAACTCGCACACACGGTTTTTAGGGGGGGATATAGTAGTAATACTATGTCCCTACCCTCCACGCTTCATGCCCCCTACCCCCTGGGCCGGCCACGCCGGCTGCGCCGCGACGCATTCACCCGCAACCTGGTGCGCGAAAACACCCTGACAGCCCACGACCTGATCTACCCGATGTTTGTGGTGGACGGCCGGCAGCGGCGTGAGGCCGTGGCGTCCATGCCCGGCGTCGAGCGCTTGAGCCTGGATCTGCTGTTGCCGGTGGCCGAGCAATGCCTGGCGCTCGGCATTCCGGCCCTGGCCCTGTTTCCTGTCATCGACCCGGCGCTCAAGACCCCGGACGGCAAGGAAGCACTGAACCCCGACGGCCTGGTGCCGCGCGTGGTGCGCGCCCTCAAGCAGCACTTCCCCGAACTCGGTGTCATGACCGACGTCGCGCTCGACCCTTACACCAGCCATGGTCAGGACGGTGTACTGGACGATACCGGCTACATCCTGAACGACGAGACCGTGGCCATCCTGACGCAACAGGCGCTGACGCAGGCCCGTGCCGGCGTGGACATCGTCGCGCCGAGCGACATGATGGACGGGCGCATTGGGGCCATCCGCAACGCGCTGGAGGAGCACGGGCTGGTGCACACCCGCATCATGGCCTACAGCGCCAAGTACGCCAGCGCCTTCTACGGCCCGTTCCGTGACGCCGTGGGCTCGGCCGCCAACCTGGGCAAGAGCAACAAGAAGGTCTACCAGATGGACCCGGCCAACACCGACGAAGCCCTGCGCGAAGTGGCGATGGACATCGCCGAAGGTGCCGACATGGTGATGGTCAAGCCCGGCATGCCCTACCTGGACGTGGTGCGCCGCGTGAAGGATGAGTTCCGCATGCCGACCTTCGCCTACCAGGTGTCGGGCGAGTACGCCATGCTGAAGGCTGCGGCCCAGAACGGCTGGCTTGACCACGACGCGGTGATGATGGAAAGCCTGTTGGCCTTCAAACGCGCCGGCGCCGACGGCGTGCTGACCTACTTCGCCATCGCCGCCGCGCGGCTGCTGCAATCAAACGCTACAAAATAGGTAGCGCACTGCGCATACAAAACAAGGCTTAGATCCCGATTCGGCTCATAAACACCGGCCATGCGCGTCTTCCACATCAGCGCCGGCGGCGCCATCGAGCAAGCCGAACTGCCGCGGCAGCTGCCGGCCAGCGGGCATGTCTGGATCGCCTGCACACAGCAGGAACTGCAGGCGCAGTTGAGCACGATCCAGGCCACGCTGCAGACCCTGTGTGGCCTGCAGCTGGTGGACCTGCACGTCTCCGATCTGCTCAACGCGCAGCTGCCGTCGCACTTTGACTACACCTCGCAGTACGACCTGCTGGTGTTCCGCCGCCTCGCCACCGGCAGCGGCACGAACGACAGCAACGGCCACGATGGCGAACCCACCCGGCCGCACAAGCGCGGCGGCCCGCCCATCCTCAAGCGCATCGACACCAGCCCGGTGGGCTTTGCCGTGTTCGAACGCGTGCTGCTGACGGTGCACCCGGCCGACTGTGCCGCACGCGATGCCTATGCCGCACGGCTGCTGCAGTCCGGCAGCAGCGACATCCGCACCGCCAGCAGCCGGCTGCCCGCCTCACCGGCCGACCTGATGCTGCGCCTGGTCAACCAGATGGTGGACGGCTTCCTGGAGCTGCGGCGCGAACTGACGCGTCAGCTCGACCACTGGCAGACCGAACTGCTGAACCCGCGCACCCGCTTTTCCAACTGGGCGGCCTTGCTGGAAGCCCGGCTGGCGTTGCACCATCTGGATGACATCTGCGAGGACCAGCGCGCTGCCGTGCAGGACTGGATCGAGGTCGTGAAAAGTTGGCCGGAGTCCGCCGACCCGGCTGCGCAGCGCGAGCACGACCTGCTGCTGGTGCGCAGCCGCGACCTGCTGGAACACATCGAGCGCGTGGTGCACCATGTGCGCCGGCTGGAACAAAGCGCCGAAACCGCCGTGCAGATGCACTTCAGCGCGCAGAGCAACCGCACCAACGAGATCATGCGCACGCTCACGGTGCTGACCGCCATCTTCCTGCCGCTGAACCTCATTGCCGGCATCTTCGGCATGAACTTCGACTTCATCCCGCTGCTGCACCACAGCGCCGGCTTCTGGTGGGCCATGGGCTCGATGCTGCTGACCGCTGTGGCGCTGACGCTGTATTTCTGGCGCAAGCGCTACCTGGAGCGCACTTCAGGACATTGAATCCCCGCCGATCTGCAGTTGCGCCAGCAGATCGGCCACCAGCTCCAGCCGCAGCAGCGGGTTGTCCAGCGCCAGGTACTGCTGCTTGAGCCGCGGGCTCACCGGCAGCAGCTCACACCAGCGGTTGGCCAGCCAGCCGCAGTCGTCCCACAGGTAGGGCGGCTGGATCGGCAGGTCAGCCGGATTGCCCCCCTGAGCCTGCATGTGTTGCAGCAGCCGCGCCAGCCCGGTACGCACATGGGCCAGATCCGGCGGCACGGCCACCGGCGCATCGTCCGGCAGCCATTCCACCTGCCCGACCCACAGGCCGTGTTTGAATTGCTCGCTGCTGCGCAGGCGGAAACGCCGCCCGCCGCGGCAGCGGATCAGCATCAGCCCCGGTTGCGGCCGTTCGAACTGCGTGATGTGCGCCAGCGTCCCCACCGCATGCAACGCTTCTGGTGCGAACGCCGCGCCTTCACCGGGCGCGGGCCGCCGCACCTCCTGCCCCTGCGAAAGGCTGACGACGCCGAACGGCGCGCCCTCCTTGTGGCAGCGGCCGATCAGGTCGAGGTAACGCACTTCGAAGATGCGCAGCGGCAGCACACCGCCGGGAAACAGCACGGTCTGCAGCGGAAACAGCGGCAGCGTGGTGACACTGCCGGCGTCGCTGCCGACGTCGCTCAAGGCCGCGCCCCGAGGAACAGCGCCGCGCCGTTGTCCCAGGCAATGCGTCGCGCCACCGCCGGCGGCAGTTCGCCGAGCCAGCGCCGGTAGCCCTGCATGAGACCGTCGTAGTACAGCCAGCGCTGGTTGATCCAGGTGTCGGAGCCGATCAGGAAGCGCGTCGGGTACTTGAGCAGCAAGGCACGCCAGTCGGGGCACAGTGCGCCATCGCCACAGGTCAGCCCCGGGCGGTAGGACAGCTCGCCCATCAGCTGCGGGTAGTTGGCGAACAAGGCATCGACGCGCGCGACCGGCGTGCCACCGATGCCGGTGTGGGCCCAGATCAGGCGGGCCTGGGGCGCATGCGCCATCAGCAGGTCGATCGCCACATCGTCCACATGGGCCAGCACCGCCAGCTGTTTGTCCTGCGCAAACTGCATCAGCTTCTTCGCCACCGGGCCGTTGGCGTTGGCACTGTCATAAAGGTGGAACTCGCCAATGCCGCGGTAGGGGCCGGCCGCCGTACCGCGCGCGAACTCGGCCTGCATCATGGCGTAGATGCTTTCGTCACGGAACCAGTTGTTGTAGTCGTCGCGGTTGCGGTAGAGGCGGATGAAGGGCACCACCGTCACGCCGGCGGCGCGCGTCTGTTCACGCGCCTCGGCCAGGGCCTTGGTACCGTCGTTCGGCCGGCTGTTGGCGATGATGGCCTGCACGCCGTTGCGCTGCATGCGCGCCAGCACATCGTCCAGCGGATGCGGTCCGGCCCGCCCGTCCCAGGCCTCGTCGTTGTAGTGCAGATGAGCATCAAACAGCGGGCCGCTGTAGTCGGCCGCCTGCGCCGGGTTGCTGAATGCTCCTAAAACAAGAGCAGCCCATGCTGACACAGCAAGCGCCAGAGCTCGAAAATGCCCGAAAAACGCAGGCCGTCGCATGGTTCAACCCAGATGCCGGGCGAAGAAGGCCAGCGTGCGCTGGCGCGCCAGTGCCGCGGCGGTGGCGTCCCAGGCGCCGCGCTGGTCGCAGTTGAAACCGTGGTTGGCAGCGTAGATGTGAACCTCGGCCTTCGGATGCGCCTTCTGCAGGGCCGCCACGCCGTCGAGCGGAATCCAGTGGTCCTTCTCGCCGAAGTGCGCCAGCACCGGACACTTCGGCGTGCGCGCGATCTCGGCCTCGCTGGTCATGCCGCCGCCGTAATACGGCACGGCGGCGCTCACGCCATTTAGCAGGCAGGCACTGCGCCAGGTCAGCAGGCCGCCCCAGCAGTAGCCGAGCACGCCCACCTTGCCGGCCTGCGCCGCATGGTCGATGGCGGCCTGGATGTCCTGCAGCACGCCGGGCGCCGGCAGCGCTTCCACCGTGGCCTTGAGCGCCATGCCGGCACTCATGTCGTCCGGCGAATAACCCAGCTCCACGCCGGCCTTGACGCGGTGAAAGGTGGACGGCGCCACCACCAGATAGCCGTCGGCGGCATACCCATCGGCCACGGCGCGGATGTGCGCGTTGACGCCGAAGATCTCCTGCAGCACCACCAGGCCGCCGCGCGGCTGGCCGGCGGGCCGCGCCACGTAGGCGGGAAAGGCGAAGCCATCAGCGGCTTGCAGATCGATGAACTGACCCATCTTGGTTCTCCTTGTTCAGCTTGTCAGGGGGTAAGGGACTTGAGCTTGCGCTCGACGAAATCGAGCCGGTCCTGGCCCCAGAAGATCTCGCCGTTGATGACGTAGCTCGGTGCGCCGAACACGCCGGCGTCGATGGCCTGCTGGGTATAGGCCTCGTAGCGCTCACGCACTTCCTGGCTGTCGGCCTGCGTCAGCCGCTTCGCATCCAGCCCGTTCTCGGCCAGCAGCTCGGCCAGTACCTTTTCGTCAGCCATGTTGCGCTCCTGCGTCCAGCAGGCGGCCAGCACGGCGCCGGTGAGTTTCATCGCGGCTTCAGTGCCGTCGTGCAGGTCGACCGCGATGATGAGGCAGGCCGCATCGTCGCCATTGACCGGGAAATACCTGGGCTGCGGATTCAGCGGGATCTGAAGGAACTCGCTGTAGCGCTTCAGCTCCAGCAGCCGGTAGGCCTGGCGCTGCGGCGCGCGCTTCGGCAAAGGCAAACCGCCGGAGGTGGGAAACACCTTGCCGCCCAGGTCGACCGGCAGCACGCGCACCGTGGCGCCGGCAGCCTGGGCGATGGCGGCAAAACGTGCATGGCCGAGGTAGGCCCAAGGGCTTTGCGGCGCGAAATAGTAGTCAACCGTAGGACGCATGCGGGTCTCCGTTTTTCAGGGATGGTATCTTGTCGTTCCCGCATGTGCAGGAGGATGGATTTGGAGCAGGTGCTACTCATCACCGGCGGCGGTCGCGGCATCGGCGCCGCCACCGCGTTGCTGGCCGCTCGCCAGGGGTATGCCGTGGCCGTCAACTACGCCACCAACTCCCTGGCAGCCGACGAGGTGGTGCGGCAGATCCGTGCCGCCGGCGGCACGGCGCTCACGGTACAGGCCGACGTGGCCATTGAGGCCCAGGTGCTGGCCATGTTCGAGAAGGTGGACGCCAAACTCGGTCGGCTCACCGCACTGGTGAACAACGCCGGTGTGGTGGACAGCACCGAGCGGGTGGACGCGCAGAGTCTGGCGCGCTGGCGCCGCATGTTCGAGATCAACGTCTTCGGCACCATGATGTGCGCGCGCGAGGCGGTCCGGCACATGAGCACGCGCCATGGCGGTGCCGGCGGCGCGATCGTCAATGTCAGCAGTGTGGCCGCCGTGCACGGCGCAGCAGGCCAGTACGTGGACTACGCAGCCGCCAAAGGGGCTGTGGACGTGTTCACCCTGGGGCTGGCGCGCGAGGTGGCCGCTGAGGGCGTGCGCGTCAACGCGGTACGCCCCGGCATCATCGACACCGAGATCCACGCCAGCGGCGGCCAGCCCGGGCGGGCGCAGCGCCTGGCACCGCAGATTCCCCTGCAGCGCCCGGGCACGGCGCAGGAAGTTG
>CAZJKR010000029.1:0-5996 GCA_964546615.1 uncultured Curvibacter sp. | reverse complement strand
ACGCTGATGAACACCCGCACCTTCAAGTACTACTGGGAAGACCTCACACCCGGCAGCAGCCGCGAACTCGGCCAGGTCAGCCCGAGCCGGGAAGAGATACTGGCCTTCGCAGGCCAGTTCGATCCGCAGCCCTTCCACCTCGACGAAACGGCGGCCCAGGCCTCGGTGTTCGGGGGTTTGTGCGCCAGCGGCTGGCACACCTGCGCCATGGCCATGCGCCTGATGGTGGACAACTTCCTGAGCGAAGCCGCCAGCCTGGGCTCCCCGGGACTGGAAAGCCTGAAATGGCTCAAACCGGTGTTTCCCGGCGACACGCTGACCCTGCGCCACACCATCCTGGACAGCCGCCCCATGGGCAGCCGGCCCGATGTCGGGCTGGTCCGCACCCTGTGGGAGATGCACAACCAGCAGGGCGACAAGGTGCTGCACATGGAGGGCTGGGGCATGTTCCGCCGCCGCACGCCGGCCCCCGGCCAGGATTGAGACGCATGGACTTCAAGCCGCTCGTCACCCTGCTGGCCATCGTCAACCCGCTGGCCATCGTGCCCTTTTTCATCCACTACACCCAGGGCTTCACCCGCGAACAGCGCCGGCGCACGATCTGGATCTCGTCCTTCAGCGCCTTTGCCGTCATTGCCATCAGCGCGCTGCTGGGTCTGCAGATCCTGGCCTTCTTCAGCATCTCGCTGGCCAGCTTCCAGGTCGGCGGCGGCATGCTGCTGCTGACCTCCGCGCTGGCCATGCTCAATGCGCAGCCGGCCGAGGCGCGTTCGAACGCGGAGGAAATCCACGACGCCGCCGAACGCTCGGCCGCACGCGCCAGCATCGCCGTCGTGCCGCTGACCATTCCGCTGCTCACCGGCCCGGCCACCATGTCCACCGTGGTGATCTACGCCGACAAGGCGAAGGACTACCTGCAGCTCGGCGCCCTGGTGGGTTACGGCGTGGTGATCGCGCTGGCCACGGCGCTGTGTTTTGCCCTGGCCGAGCCGATCGCGCGCGGGCTGGGCAAGACCGGCATCAACGTCATGACCCGGCTCATGGGCCTGATCCTCGCGGCCCTGGCGGTGGAGGTGATGTCGGACGGGTTGACCAAACTTTTCCCCGCGCTGGCGGGTTGAATCAGAAGGCAGCGACGGCGCCATTGGAGCGCGGATCGTAGCCTCCCTCCAGCACGCCGTTGGCATGGCGCACCAGCATGCCGGCATGGCCCACGCCCTCGTCCCAGGCGCCGATGGTTTCCACCTCGTGGCCGAGCGCGCGCAACTGCGTCAGCACGGCCGGATCGAAACGGCTCTCCAGCTTGAGCGAGTCGCTCGACTGGCCCCAGGTGCGGCCCAGCAGCCAGCGCGGCCGCTCGATGGCCTGCTGCGGATGGTCGCCAAAACGCATCACGCGGTTGAAGATCGTGGCCTGGGTCTGCGGCTGGCCGTCGCCGCCCATGGTGCCGTAGACCATGCTGCCGCCATCGGCCAGCTGGGCCATGGCCGGGTTGAGCGTGTGGAAGGGCTTCTTGCGCGGCGCCAGCGTGTTCACGTGCTTCGGATCGAGCGAGAAGCTGCAGCCACGGTTCTGCCAGTTCACGCCGCTGCTGGGCAGCACCACGCCCGAGCCGAACTCGTGGTAGATGCTCTGGATGAAGGAAACGGCCAGGCCATTCCTGTCGATCACGCCCATCCAGATCGTGTCGCCGGGGTCGGTCTTCTTGCCCCAGGGCAGCGCCATCTCGGGCTTGAAATCCTGGGCCAGTGCATCAATGCGCGCCGGCGTCAGCAGCTCGGCCGCAGGCAGGGTCATGAAGTCGGGGTCGGTCAGGTAGCGGTCGCGCACACGGAAGGCCAGCTTGGTCGCCTCCACCTGCGCGTGGATGAAGGCCGCGCTCTCGGGGCCGGCCTGTTGCCAGCCGGGGAAACGCTCCATCAGCGCCAGGATCAGCAAGGACACCAGGCCCTGCGAAGGCGGCACCATGTTGTGCAGCTGCGCGCCACCGACCGGCACGGTCAGCGGATCGATCAGTTTGGCCTGGTGCGCCTGCAGATCGGCCAGCGTCAGCGGGCTGCCCACGGCGGCGAGTTCGGCCGCCATCTGCCTGGCGAGCGCGCCCCGGTAGAACACGTCCGTGCCCTGGCGCGCGATCAGCGCCAGCGTGTCGGCCAGCCGCCCCTGCTTGAACAGCTGCCCGGCCTGCGGCACCTGGCCGTCGGTCAGGAAGGTGTCGGCGAAGCCGGGTTGGTTCTTGAGTTCGGCCAGCTTGGCCTGGGTGGTGGCGGCCTGGCTGCGCGTGACCGGGATGCCCTCGCGCGCCAGGAACAGGGCATCGTCGAGCAGACGGCTCAGCGGCAGGCGGCCGCCAAGCGACTGCGCCGACAGCCGGTGCGCTGCGCCCCAGCCGGAAATCGTGCCGGCCACGGTGAGCGCCGCAATGCCACTGCGAAACGGAATGCTGCCCGTGATGCCTTGGGCCGCATACCACTCGCGGCTGGCCGCCTGCGCACTGCGGCCGCTGGCGTCGATGCCGCCGGGGCGGTTGCCCGGGCCGTTGATGACCCAGAAGCTGTCGCCGCCGATGGAGTTCATGTGCGGGTAGACGACGGCGATGGTGGCGGCAGCGGCGATCATCGCCTCCAGCGCATTGCCGCCCTCGCGCAGCACGGCGACGGCCGACTCGGCGGCCAGGGAGTGGGGTGCCACCGCGATGCCGCGGCGGCCGTAGACGGACTGTGACATGAAATCTCCTCGTGGAAGGAGGGGCGTGCACGCCCCTCCCGTTGAACCATGCTACCAGCCGATCGCCTTGGGCAGCCAGAGCGCGATCTGCGGATAGAAGAACAGCAGCAGCAGCGCCACGAACTGCATCGCGATGAAGGGCAGCACGCCTTTGTAGATGTCCTTGATGCTCACCTCCGGCGGCGCCACGCCCTTGAGGTAGAACAGCGCCCAGCCGAACGGCGGCGTCAGGAACGAGGACTGCAGGTTCATGGTGATCAGCATCGCCAGCCAGACCGGGTCCACGCCCTGGGCCAGCAGCACCGGCAGGAACAGCGGCACGGCGATGTAGCTGATCTCGATCCATTCGATGAAGAAGCCGAGCACGAAGATCAGGGCCATCATGAACCAGATGTCCATGTTCACGCCGCCGGGCAGCAGCTCGAACATGCGCGTGATCAGGTCCTCGCCGTGCAGGCCGCGGAAGGCCAGCGCGAACACCTGGGCCATCATGAGGATGAGCATCATCATGGCGGTGATCTTGGTGGTCTCCAGCGCGACGGCCTTGAGGGTCGACAGCGTGAAGCGACCGGAGACGACAGTGATGATCACCGCCCCCACCGCCCCCATGGAGGCGGCCTCCGTGGGCGCAGCGATGCCGCCGACGATGGAGCCCAGCACCGCCACCACCAGAAGGATGGGCGGCACCACCACCTTCCAGAAGCGCACCCAGAGCTGGCGGCGTGAGACGCCGTTGCGCTCTGCCAGCGGGATCGGCGGCATCAGCGCCGGATTCATCCAGCCGCGCACCAGCAGGTAGATGATGTAGACGGCCGACAGCAGCATGCCCGGGCCGACCGCCGCCGCGAACAGCGTGCCCACCGACAGCTGCATGATGTCCGACAGCAGGATCAGGATCAGGCTGGGCGGGATGATCTGCCCCAGCGTGCCGGAGGCGCAGATGGCGCCGCAGGCGATGCCCTTGTCGTAGCCGCGCCGGATCAGCGTGGGCAGGGTCAGCAGGCCCAGCGTGATGACGGTGGCACCCACGATGCCGGTCGTGGCCCCCATCAGCACGCCGAACAGGATGATGCCCACGCCCATGCCGCCGCGCACGCCGCCGGCGATGTGGCCCATGACGTCGAGCAGGTCGTCGGCCAGGCGCGACTTCTCCAGCATCACGCCCATGAAGACGAAGAGCGGAATGGCCATCCACTGGTAACCGGCCACGATGCCGTAGAAACGCGCCGGCAGCAGGCTGAACAGGCCCTCACCGAAGCCGAGGTAGCCGAAGATGAAGCCGACCGTGGCCAGTGTGGTGGCCACCGGCACACCCAGCATCAGCAGCGCGAAGAAGCCCAGCAGCATCAGGATGGCATAGGTCTGCGGTTCAAACATGGCCGGCCTCCCTGGCTGCCGCCCGTTCATGGAACAGGCGCAGCAAGGCACCGACCGACTGCAGCACCAGCAGGCCGTAGCCGATCGGGATCAGCGACTTGACCGCCCAGCGGTACGGGATGCCCCCCGGGTCGGGCGAGGTCTCGCCGATGGCCCAGGCCTGGCCGACGTAGGCGACGGACAGCTTGATGAAGATCAGCGCCACCACCAGGGTGAGCAGCACCGACAGCACATCGACCATGAACTTCATGCGCGGCGAGTAACCGGCATAGAACAGGTCCACGCGCACGTTGTCGCCGCGCTGCAGCGCGTAGCTCATGCCGAACAGGATGAGCGCCGCCAGCAGATGCCACTCCAGTTCCTGGGCCCAGACCGAGCCCAGGCTGAGGGAATAACGCAACAGGACATTGACCGCGACCAGTGCAATCATGGCCAGGGCCACCCAGAGGGTGGCCCGCCCAACGACATCGATCAGCGATTCAATGCCGCCCATCAGGGCGGTGATCGCTTTTTTTGACATGACAACCTTTCCGCGTCAGCCGCGCACCTTGACGTGGTACTGCTCCTCGCTAACCTCGACCCAGCGGTCGTACTTGGCTTTGAAAGCCATGTACGAGTCGTGCACCTTCTTGACCAGCGGGTCCTTGGCCACGGCCTCGGCCAGCACCTTGTCGGTCTCGGCGCGCAGGGCCGCGATCACCGCATCCGGCAGCGGCTTGGCGATGACCTTCTGGTTCTTCACCAGATCCTCCATGGCCTCCGAATTGGCCTTCTGGCACCAGCCTTCGCTGATGACGTTGCAGGCCGCCGAAGCGTTCTGCACGATGGCCTGCAGGTCCTTGGGCAGCTTGTCCCAGGCGGCCTTGTTGATCAGCAGCTCCGACACCGTGGCGGCCTCGTGCCAGCCGGTGGTGTAGTAGTACTTGGCCGCCTTCTGCAGGCCCAGACGACGGTCCTGGTAGGGGCCGACGAATTCGGCCGCGTCAATGACACCGCGCTCCAGCGCCGGGAAGATCTCGCCGCCGGGCAGCACCTTCACGTCCACGCCCAGGTTGGCGTAGACCTTGCCGGCCAGGCCGGGGATGCGCATCTTCAGGCCCTTGAGGTCGGCCACCGTCTTGATTTCCTTCTTGAACCAGCCGGTCATCTGCACGCCGGTGTTGCCGCAGGGCATGGCCACCATGCCGAAGGGCGCGTAGACCTCGTTCCACAGCTCCTGGCCGCCGCCGTCGTAGAGCCAGCCGTTCATGCCCTGGAAGTTCAGGCCGAAGGGCACGGCGGTGAAGTACTGGGCGGCGAAGGTCTTGCCGGTCCAGAAATAGCTGTTGGCGTGGTTCATCTCCACCGTGCCGGCACGCACGGCATCGAAACCCTCGAAGGCCGGGATCAGCTCACCGGCACCGAAGACCTGGATGTTCAGGCGCCCGCCGGACATCTCGCGGATGCGCTTGGCCAGATCGGTGGCGCTGCCCGGGCCATCCATGTAAAAGGGCGAACCCTTGGGATAGGCGCTGGTCATCTTCCAGTTGAAGCTCTGCTGTGCGCGGGCGACCATGGGGAAGGCCAGTGCAGCACCGGCAGCGCCGGCAGTCACACTCTTGGAAACAAACGAACGACGGTCCAGTTTCATGAGGAAGCTCCTGTTGTGATGAAGAACGCTTCCTACTGGGCAAGGACCGTGCCAGATTCAGGGCGCGGAATCCTGGCGCACGACGCACCAGATCAGGGTGTTGTGCACCAGGATACGGGGCCCCTGGCCGCCGGCCACGACCAATCGAACCCAAACGCACCGTAACGCACCGCAACGAAGAGGCCCGTGTCGTCGGTGCGCCGGCGCATCGCCCGGGCAGCCACAGACGGCCGCCGAGCGTTTGCCGTTCAGCGCAGCGGCA
>CAZJKR010000028.1:9598-23190 GCA_964546615.1 uncultured Curvibacter sp. | reverse complement strand
GCTGCAGGAGCGGTTCCAGCTCCCGGAGCAAAGGCAGCAGCGCCGGCAGCAGCTCGCGCTCGGCGGCCGTGAACGGGCGCACGCCGGCATAGGCCTGCAGGAAGGCCGTGGTGCGCGCGGCATCGGCGGCGCCGGTGGGCAGATCAATGCACCAGTCGTTCAGGCACACCGCCACGTCGAACAGGAAGGTGTCCACACCGGCAAAGTAGAAATCAAAGAAACCCGTCAGCACCGGCGCACCGTCGGCGCCGGCTTCGGTGTCGAACATCACGTTGTCGCGGAACAGGTCGGCGTGGATCGGGCCGCGCGGCAGGGCCGCAATGTGGTTCTGGTAGGCCAGCTCGCTGCGGATCAGCGTCGCCTGCTCGGGCGTCAGGTAGGGCAGCACCACCGGCACGGTTTCGTTCCACCAGGCCAGGCCACGCAGGTTGGGCTGCTGGCGCTCGTAGTCGCGCCCGGCCAGGTGCATCTTCGCCAGCATGGCGCCCACCGCCGCGCAGTGCGCCGGTGTGGGGCTGAGTTCGCTCCTGCCCTTGAGCCGGTTGACCACCGCCGCCGGCTTGCCGCACACCGTGTGCAGGATGTCGCCGTCGCGGTCGGCCGCCGGGTCCGGCACCGGAATGCCCTTGAGCGCCAGGTGCTTCATCAGCCGCAGGTAGAAGGGCAGCTGCTCGGCACTCAGGCGCTCGAACAGCGTCAGCACGTAGTCGCCCTGGTCGGTGGTGGCGAAGTAGTTGGTGTTCTCGATGCCGCTCTGGATGCCGCGCAATTCCTGCAGCTGGCCCAGGTTCAGCGTCTGCAGCAGGGCGCTGGCCTCATCGAAGGAAACCTCGGTGAAAACCGCCATGTCAGAAGGATTTGATTTTCCAGCCGCCACCGCCGCTGCCGCCTTGTTCCCGGTCGGCGTTGCTGGGGGGACGGTTGACGCTTTCGGGCGCCACATCGTAGGCCGGGGCGTTGCCCGGCTTGACGGTGATGCTCTTGGTTTCGCCGCCCACGCGCAGCTCGTCGATGGTGGAGCCGGCGTCCTTGTGCTGGATGTGCTCGATGCGCTGCTCCTTGCGGGCAGGCTGTTCGGCCGGGGCCGGGCTGGGGGCCTGGGCCTGTGCCAGGCCGGAGGCCAGGCAGCCCAGAAGGAGGGGGAGGAGGTGAGCGGCGCGCATCGGGGCATTGTAAAACCTCCCGCCCGGCCATGGCCGGGCTAAGGGTGCCGCAGGCAGACACACAGGCACAATCGGCCCATGAGCGACAAGAAAACCCTGCTGCTGGTCGACGGCTCCAGCTACCTGTACCGCGCCTTCCACGCCATGCCGGACCTGCGCGCCGTGCCGGGCGACCCGACCAGCCCGCCCACCGGGGCCATCCGCGGCATGATCAACATGCTGCAGAGCCTGCGCAAGGAAATCCACGCCGAGTACGCCGCCTGCGTGTTCGACGCCAAGGGCCCCACCTTCCGCGACGAGCTCTACCCCGAGTACAAGGCCCACCGCGCCCCCATGCCCGACGACCTGCGCGCCCAGATCGAACCCATCCACGAGGTGGTGCGCCTGATGGGCTGGAAGGTGCTGGACGTGCCGGGCGTGGAAGCCGACGACGTGATTGGCACCCTGGCCGTCACCGCCGCGCAGCAGGGCATCGAGGTGATCATCAGCAGCGGCGACAAGGACCTGGCGCAGCTGGTCAACCAACACATCACCATCGTCGACACCATGAACGGCAAGCGCCGCGACGTGGCCGGCGTGGAGGCCGAGTTTGGCGTGCCGCCGGATCGCATGGTCGACTTCCAGACCCTGGTGGGCGACGCCATCGACAACGTGCCCGGGGTGGAGAAGGTCGGCCCCAAGACCGCCGCCAAGTGGCTGCAGGAATACGGCTCGCTGGACAACATCGTCGCCAATGCCGACGCCATCAAGGGCGTGGCCGGCGAGAACCTGCGCAAGGCGCTGGCCTGGCTGCCCACCGGCCGCCAGCTGCTGACCATCAAGACCGACTGCGACCTCAACGGCTGGGTGCCCGGCCTGCCTGCTATCGATTCGATAGCTGTCGGCGCCCAGGAGACGGACGCTCTGCGCGATTTTTACGAGAAATTCGGCTTCAAGGGCCTGGCCCGCGCACTGGGCGGTGAAACATCCGTTCGGGCTGAGCCTGTCGAAGCCCTTCGACGCGCTCAGGGCGAACGGGATCTGTTTTCCGAGCCCGAGTCCGAAGCGCCCGCCAACAGCATCACGCAGGTGCACTACACCACCGTGCTGGAGTGGTCCACCTTCGAGCACTGGCTGCACCGCATCAGCGAGGCCGAGCTGGTGGCGCTGGACACTGAAACCACGTCCCTGGACGACATGGTGGCCGAGATCGTGGGCATCTCCTTCAGCGTGTTGCCGGGCGAGGCGGCCTACATCCCGCTCAGGCACGACTACCCGGGCGCCCCGCAGCAGCTGCCGCGCGACGAGGTGCTGGCCAAACTCAAGCCCTGGCTGGAGAACCCGGCGCACAAAAAACTGGGCCAGCACGTCAAGTACGACCGCCATGTGTTTGCCAACCACGGCATCGAGGTGCAGGGCTATGTGCACGACACCATGCTGCAGAGCTACGTGCTGGAAGTGCACAAGCCGCACGGCCTGGCCAGCCTGGCCGAGCGCCACCTGGGCCGCAGCGGCATCAACTACGAAGACCTGTGCGGCAAGGGCGCCAAGCAGATTCCCTTCAGCCAGGTGGACATCACCCGCGCGGCCGAATACTCGTGTGAAGACTCGGACCAGACGCTGGACGTGCACCGCACCCTGTGGCCGCGCCTGCAGGCGGACGACAAACTCAAGTTCATCTACGAGCTGGAAATTGCCAGCTCCGAAGCGCTGTACCGCATCGAGCGCAACGGCGTGCTGATCGACGCCGCCGTGCTGCAGCAGCAGAGCCACGAGCTGGGCCAGCGCATCCTGCAGCTGGAACAGGAAGCGCACGAGCTGGCCGGCCAGCCCTTCAACCTCGGGTCACCGAAGCAGATTGGTGAAATCTTCTTCGGCAAGCTCGGCCTGCCGGTGGTGAAGAAAACCGCCACCGGCGCGCCCAGTACCGACGAAGAGGTGCTGGAAAAACTGGCCGAAGACTACCCCCTGCCGGCCAAGATCCTGGAGCACCGCGGCCTGTCCAAGCTCAAGGGCACCTACACCGACAAGCTGGCGCAGATGGCCTTGCCCGCCACCGGCCGCGTGCACACGCACTACGCGCAGGCCGTGGCCGTGACCGGGCGCCTGTCCAGCAACGACCCCAACCTGCAGAACATCCCTATCCGCACGCCCGAAGGCCGGCGCGTGCGCGAGGCCTTCATCGCACCGCCGGGCTGCCAGATCGCCAGCGCCGACTACTCGCAGATCGAGCTGCGCATCATGGCCCACCTGAGCGGCGACGCCGCGCTGCTGCTGGCCTTCCACGACGGCATGGACGTGCACCGCGCCACCGCGGCCGAGGTGTTTGGCGTGCCCACCAGCGCCGTGACGAGCGAGCAGCGCCGTTACGCCAAGGTCATCAACTTCGGCCTCATCTACGGCATGAGCGCCTTCGGCCTGGCCAAGAGTCTGGGTATCGACAACACCGCGGCCAAGAACTACATCGAGCGTTATTTCCAGCGCTTTGCCGGCGTCAAGCAGTACATGGACGACACCCGCGCCAGCGCCAAGGCCCGTGGCTATGTCGAAACCGTGTTCGGCCGCCGCCTGTACCTGCCCGAGATCAACTCACCCAACGGCCCCCGCCGCGCCGGGGCCGAGCGCGCCGCCATCAACGCGCCCATGCAGGGCACCGCGGCCGACCTCATCAAGCTCAGCATGGTGGAAGTGCAGCGCGTGCTGGATGCAGAGAAGCGCCGCACCAAAATGATCATGCAGGTGCACGACGAACTGGTGTTTGAAGTGCCCGACGACGAGGTGGACTGGCTGCGCCACGAGATCCCGCGCATCATGGCCGGCGTGGCCCAGCTCAAGGTGCCGCTGCTGGCCGAGGTGGGCGTGGGGCCTAATTGGGATAAGGCGCATTGACATGCGCGTGGGCCAAGCCGCGCTGAGGTGCGCGCCGGGTCAAGGCGCAAGCACATGACCGCAGCGCCAGGGGCGGCCCTGCCATCCACCCGCCCCTGCCCGGTTTGCGAAGCCGCGGCCGCGCAGCCCTTCATGCAGGTGCAAGGGCGCTACTATTGGCGCTGCCAGCAGTGCCAGGCCACGTTTCTTGATCCGTCACAACTGCCCACGGCCGAGCGCGAGCAGGCCGAATACCGCCTGCACGACAACGACGCTGCGCAAGCCGGCTACCGGCGCTTCCTGCAGCAGGTGGCGCAACCGCTGCTGCAGCGCCTGCCGCCCGGGCAGCAGGGGCTGGACTACGGCTGCGGCCCCGGCCCGGTGCTGGCGGGCATGCTGCGCGAGGCTGGCCACAGCGTGGCGCTGTACGACCCGTTCTTTGCGCCCGACCGCGCGGTGCTGGATGCCACTTACGACTTCATCACCTGCACCGAGGTGGCCGAGCACTTCCACACGCCCGCGGCCGAGTTCCGCCGGCTAGACAGCCTGCTCAAGCCCGGCGGCTGGCTGGCCCTGATGACCTGCTTCCAGACTGACGATGCACGCTTCGCGCAATGGCACTACCGGCGCGATCCGACGCATGTGGTGTTTTATGGGGAGGCTACATTACGGCACGTGGCGGCGAGCCAAGGCTGGGAGTGTGAGATTCCGGTGGCTAATGTGACGTTGATGCGCAAGCGACTCGCGGCAGTTGTTGTCTGACGAACGCCTGCTTGAGGCGGAATATCACGAGGGATTACTTCGCGCTGCGTGGCCGCGCTTCCATGCGGGGCGCCCCTACTCGTACGGTTGATTAGGTATTCACAACGACTGGCACAGCAACCGGTACCACCACCTGTTGTGCGATTGGCGTGTAAAGATCCACCATAGTTTCTGGCGCGCGTATCGTGACGATCAGGCTGTACCTGGCAGGCAGGTCGTAGCGCTCCTGCGCGGGACGTGTGCGCCACCATCCATTTGACGGGTAAACCGCTATGAAACCGCGACTGGCGAGGTCCGCTGCATTGCCGCGCCAGATGTCTTGGTGCAGCGAACCTCGATGTCGATAGTTGTCGCCCAGGACCCAGTTGGAGTCGGCTGGTGGCGCCGCGCGGCCGGCCTCTTCGCGGATCGCGGCGGCGTTGATGCGCGCCTGAAATTCTTCGACCGTTTCGAGCGGTCGACGGACAGCAAAGCGCAGACGATGCGATGGGTAGTGATACTTAGACGAACTGCCGCGGGCAGAGGGATTGGGCTCGACGAAGTAAGACAGCGTCACTCGCATCTCGACCTGTGTGTTTTGCAGCGCCTCCAACTGCGCCTTCGGCCATGGCAGCGCATGGAAGTTCATTTCTCGCGACTTGACGACGCTTCCTGCCTTTTTGTACGGGTGCACTTTGTCTTCCACTACCAAGGACAACGAGTTTCCGGCACTCCATAGTGCCCGTTCCAAGTTGGGTACACCCCAGCCACAGTGGCGAATTAAAGTGGCGTACTCCTGCTTGGTGCGCCTTGCACCGTTGGATGGGTACATTTGCAGCATCGATTCGGTCCACTCTGCCGAGTTGACGATCAGCGCGCGCACCGTCTCGGGTCGAAGGTCTGGGTAGGCCGCCATGATCTGCGCGGCCATGCGCGAGCACAGCGCAGACGCCGCACTGGTTGCGTTAGTCGTCCAGAACAGGCGGTTCAATGGGCTATTGTTGGTCGTCAGCAGTTCTAAGCTAGCGAAGGTGTCCGTGCTCACGCCATCAGTGGCAGCGTTGCCGCCCTCGAATACGACATCGGGTTTCATTGGCCAAGCGCGCTCACTCCACATCGACGAACTTGAAGTGAACGGGCTCAGCGCTCCACTGGGGGCGAGCGGGTTGAAATGCGCAGCACCTGCCTCGGTGATGTGAGTCTTCTCGGTGAACGCGCCCACGGTCAGGGCGTTCCAAGACTGCCCAGGGTCATGGATCTGGTTCAATGACACGCTGTCCGGATATTGCGCCCAGTGCGCTCTGTCGTTGGTGTTCCCGGCCGAGAGCACAAACAGTCGAGGAAATTCGCCCTCACCAATGTCATCTGATGCAAGCGAGTCGACTGTTGAGGACCAAGCGGACGGTCGGCCGAAGTCTCGGTAGTCGGATGCCGTCACTGCTGACGAGAATACCCGCCGTCTTTGGCCGAACTGAGCCTCGGGAGTCGTTACCCCATCTAGGAAGAGACGGGCGTGGTGTTTATCATCGCCGACGTTCGCGCCTTGGTTCGGTGTGAGCTTGACCGATTCGATTCTGTGTTGAACCGCAATCGGACCGTTGGCGACCAGCGCCTCGTGGAGATCACCGTAACCGACCAAGCCCGCCAAGCCGGTGCCGTGATTCGCGGTGTCGTCGACTCCCCAGGCGGCGTTGACTGTGTGCAGGTCGGCAGCATCGAGCAACGGGCTCAACAGAGGGTGTCCACGATTCACGCCGGAATCCAGCAGACAGACGCGAGGGACCTCGTCACCAACACCGGGTGGTTGGAGTCTGGCTAGCAGGTCATTGCTCCACTGCTGTTGTTCCCCGCCACCCAGACCGATGAAAAATTCTGCCGTGTCCTTTGCCCGTCGAAGCTCTGCCACACAGTTGAGAGCCATCACAGACTGCGCCAATTGCTGCTGTGACCCATACATGACGACTACAGATCGTTCGGGAAAATCGACTACGGCATCGCTGACTAAGCACTGCGACATCGCGGCCAGACGACGGAAGTCGTCGACTGCAGACACGTTCGCATCCTTGCCTCGACGCAACCACACTTCCCACCAGAAGGCTTCTTGGGGATTGGCGGGCAGCAACTCAGGCGAATCAGTCCAGAGGCCCTGTATGGCGGCCGCGCGAATCTCGCCAATTGTGTTCAGCAGCGTCTTGTTGTCTCTGGGCTTGCCATTCCTGTCTGACTTCTCTTCGATGTACTCCGTAACCAGACGTTCGAAGTGCTGAAGCTGGCCGTCGGGTACGAACACGTTGGCGAGGACGGCCTTGCTGTCGCGCTCTTGTACGCTGAGTAGCTCGATTCCCTTGCCCTTACCTTCCGCGGCCAAGCGTTCGAATGCCAAGTCAGCATCTGGTCCGGACAAGAACTGAACTTGGAGGCCAAGGCCGGATTCGAGACCGATCTCCTCCTGGCGCTGCCGTGCCGCATCGGCCAACGGGTGCAAAGCTCGAAGCTGGCTGCGCAGGGCAGCTCCGTGTTGTGCTCGATCGAGCTCCGGCAGTTCCGCTTTCTTGCCGCCTTTCGGCGAATGCGCCGTGAAAGGCTTCGCCTCGGACGTGTTTTGCAGTACGAGATGCGGTTGCCTATCGGGTATTTGGTCCGGCATGGCTTGACTTGTGCATGCTGTTCTTTGCGAGCTTCGCACTTATGAGTCGGCGTTCCTCCAACGCACGCCCCAGCTCGGCTCTTTGCACTTTCGTCTGGTCATGCATGATCGCGTCCTTGATGGAGGCGTCTACCGCACGACAGATTTCTGCGTAGCTCAGCCCCTCGGCTTGCTCAACCAGGCCTTCCTTCTTGAAGGGCCTAGGGGCAAAGTGGCTGAGACGAGAACGAATAAGTGCCAAGGCCTGTTCGGATGTCGGCAGGTGGTACTCCACCACGTCATCAAATCGCCGGAATAAGGCGTAGTCGAGAACTTCCGGATGGTTGGTCGCCGCAATAATCAGGCTGTTTGACTGATCGTGTTCGATCATCTGAAGAAAGCTGTTTAGAACACGGCGAATCTCGCCTACATCGTTAGCTTGCCCCCGTTGCGATCCGATTGCATCAAACTCGTCGAAGAAGTAAACCCCTCGAATATCGGTTATCGCGTCGAAAACCTGCCTCAGCTTGGCGGCAGTTTCCCCCATGAACTTGGTAATCAGGGAATCGAGCCGGACCGAGAAGAGCGGTATACCGAGTTCGCCGGCCAAGGCGGCCGCAGTCATGGTCTTTCCTGAACCCGGCGGCCCTACAAGCAACAGCTTGCGGCGCGGAGAGAGTCCATGTTCCTTGATTCGCGCAAGTTGCCTCTGCTCCTTGATCACTCGTTGAAGCTGGCTCGAAGCCACTTCATCGAGAACCATGTCCCCAAGTCGGTTCGCCGGGTGGCTCACCGTTAGCAGGCTCGCCAGTTCCCCGCGCGGCTTGGCGGCACTTCCGATGGCGACGAGCTTGCCGGTCGGGTCTTGCCCGATTCGGCTCTTGGCAGCATCGATCATTTCGCGCAGTTCTTCCGCCAGCTTAGAGTGGCCCAGCTTTGCCTCATGCGCCGCGACCTGCATCGCGACAGACAAGAAATGACCATCGTCGCGACTGATGTGCGACTTGATGAGAGCCTTAAGCTGTTCGGAGCTAGCCACGGGGACGCCTGGGATCTTTGAAGTTTTTTCGCGAAGCCATTATCGCCTTTTAGTCGCCTCGACCTCGCGATCCGACTTCGAGCCTTGTACTGAGCGACCCTCCAGCTAGCCAAGGATCACCTTATGGACTCCAAAGCCGTAATCCTTCGCAGCAAACAGTGGAAGGCGGCGCCAATCACGTATTCATCAACATCTTCACCAGATTCGGCATCCCCTTGCCCTGGATGCAGGGGTCGCGGGCGAGGTCGGTGCAGTGCGCCAGCAGCAGGGCCTTGACGCGGTCCGGGTAGCCGATGAATTCCTTGCGCACGGACAAGAACGCCGCCAGCAGGCCCGACACATGGGGTGTGGCCATGCTGGTGCCGCTCATTTCCACGTAGTAGTCGCGCGCGGTGCTGGCGCTCTTGGGCCACTTGTGCCGTGCCGAGAGGATGTTTTCACCCGGGGCCACCAGGTCGGGCTTCATGCGGCCGTCGGCCGTGGGGCCGCGTGACGAGAAGTACGACACGCCGTAGGTGTGCGGGTTGCTCTTGTGGATGGAGCCCACGGCGATGGCTTCTTCCAGGTTGGCCGGGTCGCCGATGGAAAGGTCCATGTTGGCGGGGATCATGCCGCCGTCCGAATCGAGCAGGGCATAGCCTTCGTTGCCGGCGGCCAGGCACACCAGCACGCCCTGGCGCCACAGGCGCCGCAGCTCCTGGCACAGCGGCGTGTGGCCGCAGCCGAACACGCTGGGGTCGAAGCTGCCGCCCAGGCTGAGGTTCACGCCGTGGATCACCAGCTTGCCGGCGCGTTCGTTCAGCTCGGCAATGGTGTCCAGTGCCTTGATGATGTAGGCGTCTTCGCCGTTGCCGTTGTCCTTGAGCACCTTGAAGCCGTACAGCTTGGCCTCGGGCGCCATGCCCTGCAGGTCGAGCTCGGTGGCGTCACCCTTTTCGCGCGGCAGCGCCAGCGCGCCGGCGATGGTGGCCGCCACGTGGGTGCCGTGGCCGTTGCCGTCCAGCGTGCCAAAGCGCTTGTCACCCGGGCCCAGCCGCTGCGGCGCGCCGCTGCCGGTGCAGTCCCACTGTGCCAGCACGTTGCCGTATTTCTTGAAGTGCGGGTGGTCAGCGGTGATGCCGGTGTCCAGCACGGCCCAGGTTATGTCTTGCCCGCGCGCGCCGTAGCCCAGGTTGGCCGGGCGCGCCTGGATGGTGGGGGTGGACTGGTGCAGCAGCGCGCGCTTGACGGCGTTGCGCCAGACGCGGTCGATCTTCAGCGCACCGCAGTGCGCGCGCAGGTGCTCGATCTCGCTGCGCGTGAGGTCGGCCGAGATGAAGCGGCGCATGAGCTGCACGCGCCCCTCTTCGGTGGTGGCGCCGCTGTAAGCCAGCACTTCGCTGATCAAGCCCTCCAGCCGGCTGCGCACCTCGTCCAGCGAGCTCTCGGCGCTGTCGGCTGAGACGAGCTGGATCAGCGTCGGGTGGCGCTCTTCGCGCCGGCCGTCTTCCATCTGGTCCACCAGGTCCTTCATCAGGATGCTGCGGCCCACCCGGTTGGCGAAGGCGGAGCCGGCGGTCTCGCGCACGGCGCTGCGCACGGTGTCGATGCTCAGGTAGCCGGTGCCGGAGTGCGGGTTGGAGTCCCACTCGGGGTTGATCTGCAGGCCCACCACGTTCTCTACCGCCACGCCGCGGCTGTTGGGCGTGTAGTCGTTGGAGAGGTCGGCGTCCAGCGCCACCGGGTCCAGCCGCTCGGCCACGTTGAGCCAGCGGTCCACGCACTCGGGCACGGCCAGCGCGCCCTTGCCGAGCTTGCCCAGCGAGTCCTGCACCTCCTGGATGCCCAGCGGCGAGCCGATGGTGAGGAACAGGCGCACGTCGCACTGCGCCTTTTGCAGCTGGCGCAGCACGTGGTAGGCAATCATCGAGCCCTGGCTGTGGCCGATGACGATGAACGGCCCGCCCCCCACGTCCAGCCGCTCGCGCAGCGACTGCTCCATCACGCTGCGTTGCTTGGCGTCGAAGAAGAAGTCGCGCACGTCCTTCAGGAACAGCTCGGTGATGAAGCGGGTGACCCAGCGCCGCATGCCTTCGGGTAGCGGCAGCACCTTGGCGCCCACGCCGCCGGGCCGCTCCTGCGCGCGCTGCAGGCGCTGCTCCAGCGCCGCCATGACGCGGCGGGCCGGGGCGTCGAGTTCGGGTTCGTCCTGTAGGGCGGTCTCTGCCAGGGTGCGCATGCCCAGCACCCCGGCGGCGCCGGCGGGGGTGTCCTTGTCGGCGCAGCTGCCCGGCTCGGCTTCCGGATAGCGCTCGCGGTTGACCCAGTAGGCCAGCCGCGTGCGGTCACCCATGGGCGCGCCGAAGAGGGCGCTGTCCCACTGGCACTTGAGCACGGACGCCACCGGCTTGTTGCCGATGCCGTGCACATAGACCACGGTGCCCACCTCGGGGGCCTTGCCTTCCTTGGTGAGCAGGGTGGTGAAAGTGCTCACTTCCTTGGGCGCCAGCCGGGTGAGCATGGCAAAGGGGTTGCGGGGCGCGCTACCGGTGCTGCGGCCCGCCGTGCTGGCGCTGGTGGTTTTGCTTCTGCTGGCACGGGCCGGTGCGGCTGTGCTGCGCTGCTTGGCGCCCGTGGGGGCGGCCTTCTTCTTGGTGGCCATGGCATCCTCCTCCTGACGGTCCGCGGACCGGAATGCGTTGTGTCGACTGATGTCTGCTTGTGCCCGTGATTGAACGCCCGATTTCCGCCCAAGACAAGAGGCGGCGCAACACGGCGGGCCGTGCGGCGCGGGCGGCAAGACCTTCAACCGGCAAAATCCGCCCGGCCGGCGGACAATGCGGGAATGAAAGCACTGAATCAGATCGCCCTGTCCATGCTGGACCTGGTGGCCGTGCGCGAGGGCGGCACGGTGGCCGATGCGCTGGGCATTGCGCTGCGCACGGCGCAGCATGCGGAATCGCTCGGCTTCAAGCGTTACTGGCTGGCCGAGCACCACAACATGCCGGGCATTGCCAGCTCCGCCACCGCGGTGCTGGTGGGCCACATTGCGGGTGGCACGCAGACCATCCGCGTCGGCTCCGGCGGCGTGATGCTGCCCAACCATGCGCCGCTGGTGGTGGCCGAGGCCTTTGGCACGCTGGCCGAGCTGTACCCGGGGCGCATCGACCTGGGCCTGGGCCGCGCGCCCGGCACCGACCCGCTGACCATGCGCGCGCTGCGGCGCGACCGCGTGGAGACCGAAGAAGACTTCCCGCGCGACGTGGCCGAGCTGCAGCGCCTGCTGGGCCCCGCACAGCCGGGCCAGCGCCTGATTGCCATGCCGGGTGCGGGCACCAACGTGCCGATCTGGCTGCTGGGCTCCAGCCTGTTCTCGGCCCAGCTGGCGGCCGAGCTGGGGCTGCCTTATGCCTTTGCCTCGCACTTCGCGCCGCGCTACCTGCTGCAGGCCATCGATCTGTACCGCAAACGCTTCAAGCCTTCGGCGACGCTGGCCCAACCATACGTGGCCATCGGTGTGCCGGTGATTGCCGCGCCCAGTGACGAAGAGGCCGAGTTTCTGGCCAGCAGCACCTACCAGCGCGTGCTGGGCATCGTCACCGGCGAGCGCGGCCGCCTGGCGCCGCCGGTGGAGCACTACATGGCGCAGCTGCAGCCGCAGGAGCGCGGCGCGATTGCCGACTTCCTGGCCGCGGCCGTGATCGGCGGGCCGCAGACGGTGCGCGCCGGCTTCGAGCGGCTGCTGCAGGCCACGCAGGCGGACGAGTTCGTCCTGGTGTCCGACGTGTACGAGCCGGCGCTGCGCCTGCGCTCGCTGGACATTGCGGCGGCCGTGTGCGCGGCCTGAGCGAAGTCTGCCGATGACGGCAACAACCGTGAACACGCGCACCCTGACCCTGGTGCTGGCAGGGCTGGCCATGGTGGGGCCGTTTGCCATCGATGCCTACCTGCCGTCGTTCCTGAGCATGGCGCAGCATTACCAGGTCAGTGCCCTGCTGATGCAGCAGACGCTCAGCGTCTACCTGTTTGCGTCGGCCGTGATGACGCTGTTCTACGGCACCCTGTCCGACACCTTCGGCCGGCGTCCCGTCATCCTGGGGGCGCTGGCGGTGTTCTGTGTGGCCTCGATCGGCGCGGCACTGGCACCGACGTTCAGCACGCTGCTGTTCTTTCGCGCCCTGCAGGGGCTGTCGGCCGGGGCGGGCATGGTGGTGGGGCAGGCCATCGTGCGTGACCGCTTCCAGGGCGTGGCGGTGCAGCGCATGCTGTCCCACATCATGATGGTGTTCGGCATTGCCCCGGCGGTGGCGCCGGTGATGGGCGGCTACCTGAATGCACACCTGGGCTGGCAGGCCAACTTCGTTTTCCTGGCGCTGCTGGGCGCATCGCTGTTCGTGCTCTGCCTGCGCGCTTTGCCCGAGAGCCTGCCGGCGGTGCAGCGCCATCCGCTGCACCTGGGCACCATTGTGCGCAACTACGCCCGCGCGATCGGGCATCCGAAATTTCTCCTGGGGGTGCTTGCAGCCGGTTGTGCCTTCATCGGCGTGGCGCTCTACATTGCGTCGGCGGCGAACTTCGTGCTGCAGGTTCTGCACCTGCCCGAGACGGCGTTTGCCTGGCTCTTCGTGCCCATGATCGGCGGCATGGTGCTGGGCTCGGCCACGGGGGCGCGGCTGGCGCACCGCGTGGCCCAGCCGCGCATGATCCGTATCGGTCTGGCCCTGATGACAGGGGGCGCCCTGCTCAACGTCGCCTACAACGCCGCCTTCGCGGCGGCTGTGCCGTGGGTCGTGCTGCCGCTGTTCTGTTTCACGTTCGGCCTGTCGCTGGCGCTGCCGGCCATGTCGATGTTGACCCAGGGGCTGTTTCCGGCCATGCGCGGGCTGGCAGCGTCGCTACAAAGTTTTGTGCAGATGCTGATCTTTGCCCTGGTCTCGGGGCTGCTGGCGCCGCTGCTGTTCGGCAGTGCCTTCAGGCTGGCCCTGGGCATGGCGGCAGGTGTCGTGCTCAGCGCCGCCTTCTGGTTTGCGGCCGAGCGCCGCCCGCCCCACCCGGAGCGCCGCGTCACCGAACTGGGTTGACGCCTTGACCGACACGACTTGACCGACAATAACGCCCCATGAACGACAGCACGACCCCGACACAGCGCCCGGCACTGCCCGACCACCTGTCCATCGATCCGAAGAGCCCGCATTAC
>CAZJKR010000028.1:7216-9546 GCA_964546615.1 uncultured Curvibacter sp. | reverse complement strand
GCCGCCATCTTCGAGCACGAGGTGGGCATCCGCTTCAACGGCAAGGCGCGCGCCGACGTGGAGGAATACTGCATCAGCGAAGGCTGGGTCAAGGTGCCGGCCGGCAAGACGCTGGACCGCAAGGGCAACCCGCTGATGATCAAGCTCAAGGGCAAGGTCGAGGTGTTCTACCGCTGAGGGGCGCCGGGCCGGCCGGCCCCGCCGCTATTCCTGCCGCTTGCGTGGGGAAAATGACCGCGCGCCGGTGCCGTGGCGGCATCGGCACTAGACTCGCCCCTTTGCCAACCCCAAGACGAGGAGCCCCGATGATGAACCGCGATCTGGAAACCGAATTGAAGGCCCTGCTGCCGGGCCAGAGCACCGAAGCCGGCGCCACCCGCCGCACGGCTCTCAAGGCCACGCTGGGCGTGGGTTTCGCCGCCTCGGCCCTGCCGATCATGGCGCAGACCGTCATCAAGACGCCGGCCGACGGCCTGACGGTTGGCGAGGTGAGCATTGACGTCAAGGGCTTCCAGATGCCGGCCTACCGCGCCATGCCGGCGGGCAAGAGCAATCTGCCGGTGGTGCTGGTGCTGTCGGAGATCTTCGGTGTGCACGAGCACATTGCCGACGTGGCCAACCGCTTCGCCCGCGCCGGTTACCTGGCGATTGCGCCCGAGCTGTTCGTGCGCCAGGGTGATGCGCAGAGCTACGGCGAGATGGCCAAGCTGATCGCCGAGGTCATCTCCAAGGTGCCGGACGCACAGGTGGCGGGCGACCTCGATGCCGCTGTGGCCTGGGCCGGCGCCAATGGCGGCGATCTGTCGCGCGTGGGGGTGACCGGCTTCTGCTGGGGCGGCCGCCAGACCTGGCTTTATGCCGCGCACAGCAAGGCCATCAAGGCCGGCGTGGCCTGGTACGGCCGCGTGGTGGGCGACCAGACCGCGCTCACGCCGAAGAACCCGATCGATATCGCCGGCCAGCTCAACGGCCCGGTGCTGGGCCTGTACGGCGGTGCTGACACCGGCATTCCGCTCGACGGCGTGGAGAAGATGAAGGCCGCGCTGGCCGCCGGCAATGCGGCCTCCAAGGCCTCGCAGTTCGTGGTCTATCCCGACGCACCGCACGCCTTCCATGCCGACTACCGTTCCAGCTACCGCAAGGAAGCGGCCGAGGACGGCTGGAAGCGTTGCCTGGCCTGGTTCAAGCAGCACGGCGTGGCGTAGAACTGGCGATAAATCTACTGCGCGACCCGATAGCTGCGTTGGGCGGTGCTGGCTTCGGCCGCTGCGCTTAACTTTCGCTGCGCGAAAGTGAGCCTGCGCCGCAACTGCGTTGTCGCCATCCTCACGTACCTTAAGTACGTTCCGGTGGCTGCGCTCCGTCCGCCTTGCTCTCGGGCCGCTCGCTACGATTTCTCGCCAGTTCTGAAGGGTGTCGTTGAGGGCCGCCTGCGGGCGGCCCTTTTCTTGCTTGTCATGCTGCGCCCCTCTGACCTCTTGACAGCTCTGAGACAATCGAAAGCATGACCCTTCTTGCGATCCTGGCCGGTACGCTGGCCGCCGGCATTGGCAGTGTGTGGCTGGCCGCGGCCCTGAGCTTCGGCCTGCTGGCGCGCTACACCCAGCACATGCTGAGCCTGGCGGCCGGCGCCTTGCTGGCCACCGCCTTCATGCACCTGCTGCCCGAAGCCTTCGAGAGCCAGGCCGGTGCGCATGAGCTGTTCCTCACGCTGCTGATCGGCCTGGTGTTCTTCTTTCTGCTCGACAAGGCCGAACTCTGGCACCACGGGCACGAACACCACCAGGCCCCGGCGGCGGATGACAAGCCTGCCGATCACGCCCATGCTCACGCCGCCCATGCCCATGCCCATCACGATCATCACGGCCATGGGGCCGGGCATGCCCACGCCCACACGCAGGGTCACCAGCACGCGCCGGGCGGCTGGGCCGTGCTGGCCGGCGACAGCGTGCACTGCTTCGGTGACGGCATCCTGATTGCCTCGGCCTTCGTTGCCGACCTGCGCCTGGGCGCAATTGCCGCGCTGGCCGTGCTGGCGCACGAGGTGCCGCACCACATGGGTGACCTGATGGTGCTGCGCCAGAGCACCGGCAACCGGCGTGCGGCCTTGCTCAAGGTCACGCTGGCCGGCGCCATCACCGCGCTGGGTGGCCTGGTGGGCTACTGGCTGGTGGACCGGCTGCATGACTACCTAGTCTATTTTCTGGTGATGGCTTCCAGCAGCTTCATCTACGTGGCGCTGGCCGACCTGATTCCGCAGCTGCAAAAGCGCCTGAGCCTGCGCGAAACGCTGGCCCAGATCGCTTGGCTGGGGATGGGCATCGGCCTGG
>CAZJKR010000028.1:4741-7206 GCA_964546615.1 uncultured Curvibacter sp. | reverse complement strand
CAGATGGGATACGGTCGCGGCAGGCGCATGCGCATTGAACGTGGCGAGGCGCGCATGAAGTTCAAGATGTCGGAAAAGTCGCTGTTCGCGATCCTGCTGCGTTCGCCCTGGTGGGCCAGCCTGCTGATCGTGCTGGTGATCTCGCTGGTCGCTGGCGCCTTGCTGCCGCGCGAACATGCGGTGCTGGTGGCCTTGGGCACCTTTCCTTTTGTGGTCATCGCGGCCATGGCGGCCTGGCGCCAGTGGCGTGCACCCAGTCCGGCGCGCCAGCAGGCGGCGCTGCAGCGCGCCGGCACGCTGGCCTGGCGCGACTTCGCCGCCTGGGTGGCCGAAGCGTTCCAGGGGCAGGGTTACACGGTGACACCGCTCGACGGCGAGGTGGCCGATTTCCGGCTGCTGCGGGGCGGCCAGGTGCTGCTGCTGAGTTGCCGGCGCTGGAAAGCCGCCAACCATGGCGTGGAAAACCTGCGCGCCTTGCAGGCCGCCTGCGAACGCGAGGGCGCGCGCGGCCTCTATCTGAGCCTGGCCCCCGTCTCCGGCGCCGCGCAGACCTATGCGAAGCAGCAGGGCCTGCAGCTGGTGGACGGGCTGGCCCTGGGGCTGCTGCTGGCCGGCGCCGGCGCGACAACGTAAAGATAGGTAGAGCGCTCTTGCAAGCGCCCCCTTCGGACCTACGTGCACACGATGAACCTGGACAAGATGCTCAAGACGATTTTCAGCTGGCTGTTGCGGGCGCTGCTGCTGGCGCTGGGGCTGGTGTTTCTGCTCAGCCTGCTGGTGGCGGCCTTGCTGCTGCTGATCGGCTGGGGTCTGCGGGCCCTCTGGGCGCGCGCCACCGGCCGGCCCGTGCCGCCCCTGGTCTTTACCGTGCTGCGCCGGGCGCAGTGGCAGCGCTTTTACCGTGCCGGCGGGCCGGGTGCGGCAACCGGTGGCCGGGCGGCCGAGGCGGATGAGGTCATCGACGTCGAGTCCCGCACCATTGCCTCCGGCACGTTGCCGCCGGACAAGACAGGCGGCTGATTTCTCCGGGCCGGCTCAGCCCTGCGCCACCGGCCGGTCGGGGTTGCTGCACCACTCGCTCCAGCTGCCGGCATACAGCGCGGCGCGGCCCAGGCCGGCGACTTCCATGGCCAGCAGGTTGGGCACCGCACTCACGCCGCTGCCGCAGTGATGCACCACGCTGGCCGCCCGGCGGTCGCCCAGCAGGGCCAGAAACTCGTCCTTGAGCTGCGCAGGTGACTTGAACTTGCCGTCCGGGCCCAGGTTTTCGCCAAACGGGCGATTGAGCGCGCCCGGGATATGGCCGGCCACCGGGTCCAGGGGTTCGACCTCGCCACGAAAGCGGGCCGGGGCGCGGGCGTCGATGAGGGTCTGGTCGGGCAGGTCGAGGTGGCGCAGCACGTCGTCCGTCGTGGCCAGCACGGCGCGCGGTTCTGCGGCCTGGAACTTCGAGGGCACACGCGGCTGGTCCGGCCCGGTGGCCACCACGCCATTGACCGCCTCCCAGGCCTGCAGCCCGCCGTCGAGCACGGCCGCCGCCTCATGGCCGACCCACTTGAGCATCCACCACAGGCGGCCGCAGTAGTTGGCGCCCTGGCGGTCGTAGACCACCGCCTGCATGTCGGCCGCGAAGCCCACGCTGGCCAGCCAGGCGGCAAACACCTCGCGTCGCGGCAGCGGGTGGCGGCCACCGTTGACCGCCTGTGACTTGTCTTTCGCGCTCAAGTGGCGGTCCAGGTCGGCGCGCACCGCGCCAGCAATGTGCACGCGCTCGTACTGCTGGTCGCCCTCGGCCGGTTTCATCAGTTCGAAGCTGCAGTCGAAGATCATCAGCGGCTTGTGGTCGTGCACCAGATGCTTGAGCTGTTCGGCGGTGATCAGGGTGGTGTACATGGTCTGTCCTTGTGTGATGTCAAATGGTACTGCGCGCAGTGTCATGCATGTGACCTGACCCGGGGCACCCGTGGAACCGGCTTTGCCGGGCCACTGGGTGCGCCCCCTTGAGGGGACTGAGGCCTGCGGCTCCACGCCTGCCTGCGCAGGCTTGGACCGGCCGAAGAGACGGAGCCTCTGGCGCGGTCACCGTGCGAGCCACACGCAGTGGGCGAGAGTCGGGGGTGTTTCTCTAGTGTTCTTCTGCAGGTGTATCAGGAATGGTGCGCTCGCGCAGGAAGGTGGCGGCCACGCCGCTGGCCACGATCAGGCCGATGCCCAGCCAGGCCGACAGGGGCATGTCGTCGCCGAACACCAGCAGACTGTAGAGCGAGGCGAACACGATGCCCGAATACTGCAGGCTGGCCACCACCAGGGTGTGGCCGCGGCTGTAGGCACGCGTCATGCACCACTGGCCAAGCGAGGCCAGCACGCCGATGGGCAGCAGCCAGGCGGCGGCCTGCCAGCTGATCCGTTCCAGCGGCGTGAAACCGGTGAACTTGGAGACCGCCGCAAGTGACAGCGAATTCAAC
>CAZJKR010000028.1:0-4731 GCA_964546615.1 uncultured Curvibacter sp. | reverse complement strand
GAATGCCCAGCGCGCCCACCACCACGGTGCCGAAGGCGAAGTAGAACACCGTGCGCCCGACCGGTTCGCCCGCGCGGCCCAGTGCCGTCACCTGCAGGTAGGCCAGTGCCGCGCTCATGCCCGAGAGCAGGCCGATCAGGCCGGCGAAGAGCTGGTTCTGGTCGATGGTCGGACGCAGGGTGAGCACCACACCGGCAAAACCCAGCAGCACGGTGGCCAGCAGCGGGCCCTGGCGTTCGGTCTTGCCGTAGAGCAGGGCGCCGCCCACAAGGAAGGCGGCCACCCAGATGCCGCTCATGTAGTTCAGCGTCATGGCGGTGGCCAGCGGCAGGTGGGCAATGGCATAGAACCAGGCGGCCAGCGCCGAACCGCCCACCACGCTGCGCCAGGCGTGCATCCAGGGTACGGGTGTGCGCAGCGGCACGCCGCCGGTGCGCAGCAGCGCCGCAATGAAGGCAACGCTGATCAGCCCGCGGTAGAACACCAGTTCGAAGGTGTTGAAGGAACTCGAGGCGAACTTCACCGCCACGCCCATGGTGGCGAAGAAGAAGGCGCCCAGCACCATCCAGAGGGCTTGCATTCAGGTGCTCCCTCTTGGCCCTTGCTGGGCGGCTGGCTTCTTTGTTTGGGCTTTTGTGCTGGAGAAAGGCATCTTTCCCCCCCACTCATCCCCCGGCCCTTCTCTACCCCCGCCGGGGTAGAGAAGGGAGCCTGGATTTGGTGGTTGGCGATCTGGATAGGCTTCTATGAAGCCAACCGTCGCCACTGAGGTTGGTGGGGCAAGACTTCTGGCCAGCGGTCGTAGTCAACGGCACAGAGCGGGCGTTCCACCGACGGCGGCTGCTCTGCAGCCGGCCGTGGGCGAGACAGAGAAACCGAAAGAGGTGTGAACGGTCTGCGCTGCTTGTCTCGCCACTGGCCGGCGTAGCCGCCAGCAGTGGCGAGCGGAGTGCTTGGCTTTTTCTACGACCGTTGGAACGTGGTCGAGACGCGCCAACCACAGGCGCAACGTCGGGCGCCGTAGAAGCGTAACCGGCGCGAGGAAGCCAAATGGAGGCTCCCCTCTCTACCCCGGCGGGGGTAGAGAGGGGCGGGGGCGAGAGTGGGGGAAAAAAGTGCATCCCGTCAGCGGGAGAGGCGAGAAAGCAGAAGGGGTGTCGATGGGGAAAGGAGTTCCCCAGACAGATCACATCCCCATCTGCCGCCGATACCACTCATGGAAGTGCTGCATGCCATCTTCCATCGGGCTCTGGTAAGGGCCGACCTCGTTGTCGCCGCGGGCGAGCAGCGCCTTGCGGCCGGCGTCCATGCGTTCGGCGATCTCGTCGTCCTCGATGCAGGTCTCCATGTAGGCGGCCTGCTGCGCCTCGACGAATTCGCGCTCGAACGCGGCGATTTCCTCGGGGTAGTAGAACTCCACCATGTTGAGCGTCTTGGTGGGGCTGACCGGGTGCAGCGTCGAGACGGTCAGCACATGCGGGTACCACTCCACCATGATGTGCGGGTAGTAGGTCAGCCAGATGGCGCCGCGCTCGGGCAGCTTGCCTTCGCGGTACTTCAGCAGGGCGTCGTGCCAGCGCTGGTAGACCGAGGAGCCCGGGCGGTTGAAGGCGGTGGACACGCCCACCGTCTGCACCGAGTAGTGCTCCTTGAACTCCCAGGTCAGGTCGTCACAGGTCACGAAGTGGCCCAGGCCCGGGTGGAAGGGGCCGACGTGGTAGTCCTCCAGATAGACCTCGATGAAGGTCTTCCAGTTGTAGTTGCACTCGTGCAGTTCCACGCGGTCGAGCGTGAAGCCGGAGAAGTCGAGCTCACTGCGCGGGCCCATGCCGGCCAGATCGGCCTCGATGTCGCGGCCGTTGTCTTCGAACAGCAGGCCGTTCCACTCGCGTAAGCGGTAGTTGTTCAGGTTCAGGCAGGGGTCGTGCGCAAAGTGCGGCGCGCCGATCAGCTGGCCCTGGGCGCTGTAGGTCCAGCGGTGCAGCGGGCAGACGATGTTGCCGCCGGCGCTGCCCGGCGCGGTGGCGTTGAGCGAGCCGCGCCCCTTGAGCATCACGGCCTGGCGGTGGCGGCAGACGTTGGAGATCTCGGCCTCCTGCGGCAGGGCGTAGTAGTCACCCACTTCCGGGATGCTGGCGGCATGCCCCACGTAGCGGGGCCCGCGCTGGAAGATGAGCGCCATCTCGCGCTGGAACAGCGCCTCGTCAAAGTAGCTCGAAACTGGTAGTTGGCTGTGCGCCTGCTGCAGTTGAAGACTTAAATCAGACATGGGTGACCTGACCTAAAGACTCCCCACAGGGAGGTACGCCCCGAGGCGTGGACAAAGGGAAATGGCTTGCCGACAGCGGCAGGCCGTAAGAGGACCGAGGATTGTACCCCGGGGGCATCGCCGGACACCTGCAAAGGCCTTATTTCTTGCCGTGTTGGCGGATTTCAGGCACTTTTGTCCACCCGACCTTCCCTGGGGGCAGGGGAAGCCTAAAATTGCAGGTTTTCATCCTCATCGCTTCCATGCCCAAGGCTACTCCTTCCTCGCCCGCATCCAGCACGCCCCTGAGCTACGAGGCCGCGCTGGCCGAGCTCGAACAGCTGGTGAGCCGGCTCGAATCCGGCGATATGCCGCTGGAGCAACTGCTGACGGGCTACCAGCGTGGCGCCGAGTTGCTGGCGTTCTGCCGCGACAAGCTGGAGGCGGTGGAAGCGCAGATCAAGGTGCTGGACGAAGGCACGCTCAAGACATGGACGCCCGAGTGACTCAGCTGGCTGAACTGGATCTGCGCGCCTGGAGCGCCGCGCGGCTCGACCGCGTCGAGCAGGCCCTGTGCCGCTGGGTGGCGGCCGATGCGCCGGCCGGCCTGGGACAGGCGATGCGTTATGCCGTGCTCGACGGCGGCAAGCGGCTGCGTCCGCTGCTGGTGCTGGCCGCCGCCGAAGCCGTGGCGGGCAACCTGGAAGCGGCCTTGCCTGCCGCCTGCGCGGTTGAGCTGATCCATGCCTATTCGCTGGTGCACGATGACATGCCCTGCATGGACAACGACGTGCTGCGCCGTGGCAAGCCGACCGTGCATGTCCAGTACGGTGAAGCAGGCGCCTTGCTGGCCGGCGATGCCTTGCAGGCACTGGCGTTCGAACTGCTGACGCCCGATGACGGCAGCGTGCCAGCGACGATCCAGGCCGAACTGTGCCGCCTGCTGGCGCGCGCTGCCGGCAGTGCCGGCATGGCCGGCGGCCAGGCCATCGACCTGGCCAGTGTCGGCGTCAAGCTCAATGAAGCGCAGCTGCGCGAGATGCACCGCCTCAAGACCGGGGCGCTGTTGCAGGGCAGCGTGCTGATGGGCGCCGCCTGCGGCGCGGTGACCGCCGTTGAGCGACAGGCGCTGTCCGACTACGGCGCCGCCCTCGGCCTGGCCTTCCAGGTGGTGGACGACATCCTGGACGTGACGGCCGACTCCGCCACGCTGGGCAAGACCGCCGGCAAGGACGCCGAGCAGGACAAGCCCACCTACGTCTCCATCCTCGGACTGGAGCGCTCACGCGCCTACGCGCAGGAGCTGCTGGCGCAGGCCCTGGCCGCGCTCGACGCCAGCGGTTTGGCCGACACACGCGCTCTGCGTTCGTTGGCCGACATGGTGGTGAATCGATTGAATTAAGGGAAAAATAGCCTTCAGGCCTTGTCCATCAAGCGCAAGCAGCTATCAAAACAATAGCGTATGTCGAACACTTCCTATCCCTTGCTGCAGACCGTCAACGATCCGGCGGATCTGCGCAAGCTGACGCGGCACCAGCTGCGCACGCTGTCGGACGAGTTGCGCGCCTTCCTGCTGGAGAGCGTGTCCAGGACCGGCGGCCACCTGAGCTCCAACCTCGGCACGGTGGAGCTGACGGTGGCGCTGCATTACGTCTTCAACACGCCGCACGACCGCCTGGTGTGGGACGTGGGCCACCAGACCTACCCGCACAAGATCCTGACCGGACGCCGCGAACGCATGGGCACGCTGCGCCAGCTCGGCGGCATCAGCGGTTTTCCGGTGCGTAGCGAAAGCGAATACGACGCCTTCGGTACCGCGCACAGCAGCACCTCCATCTCCGCTGCCCTCGGCATGGCGCTGGCGGCACGCCAGAAGGGTGAGGACCGCCATGCCGTGGCCATCATCGGCGACGGTGCCATGACCGCCGGCATGGCCTTCGAGGCGCTCAACCACGGTGGCGTCGAAGACTGCAAGCTGCTGGTCATCCTCAACGACAACGACATGTCGATCAGCCCGCCGGTGGGCGCGCTCAACCGCTACCTGGCGCAGCTCATGAGCGGGCAGTTCTATGCCGCCGCCAAGAGCGTGGGCAAGACGGTGCTCAAGGGGGCGCCGCCGCTGTTCGAGCTGGCCAAGCGCATCGAGGAACACGCCAAGGGCATGGTGGTGCCGGCGACGCTGTTCGAGAAGTTCGGTTTCAACTACATCGGCCCGATCGACGGCCACGACCTCGATTCACTGATCCCCACGCTGGAGAACATCAAGCACCTCAAGGGGCCGCAGTTCCTGCACGTGGTCACGAAGAAGGGCCAGGGCTACAAGCTGGCCGAGGCCGACCCGGTGGCCTACCACGGTCCCGGCAAGTTCGACCCGGCGATGGGACTGCAGAAGTCCATCGCACCGGCGAAACAGACCTTCACCCAGGTGTTTGGCCACTGGCTCTGCGACATGGCCGAAAAGGACAGCCGGCTGGTCGGCATCA
>CAZJKR010000027.1:6945-23473 GCA_964546615.1 uncultured Curvibacter sp. | reverse complement strand
GCCAGTGCTAGCTTTTCGTACCGTCACTTATTGCACTGAAAACGAGGAGACCCCGATGAAGAAGGACCCGACGCTGTACCTGCGCGCGCGCGCGACCGTGGCCAACTGGCTGCAGCGCGAGCCGCTGTCTCGCTCGGTACCGCTGTGGCGTCAGTGGGAGGCGATGCTGGCCAAGAAGACGCTCAGCGCGGCGCTGGGGCGCAGCGCGCGCGCCCAGCAGCTGCGCCAGGCCTCTCCCCTGCCCACGCTCCTGCCTGACGAGGTGCGCCGCGCCGTGCTGGGCGAGGTCAGTGCGCTCAAGCGGGGTGTCACGGTGAGCAGCCGTGCCCGGGCGGCCGAGGCATGAACCGCAGCGATCTTGAGCATCTCATCCGCGTCAGCAGCCAGCTGACCGAGGAATACGAGCTGGTCGTGATCGGCAGTCAGGCCATCCTGGGCACCGACCCGAACCCGCCTGCGGATCTCACGGCTTCCATGGAAGCGGACATCTACCCCATGAACAACCCGGACGCGGCCGATGCGATCGAGCGCGCCATTGGGGAGGGTTCTCAGTTCCACGAGACGTACGGCTACTACGCCCAGGCGGTGGGCCCGGACACGGCCAAGCTGCCCGAGGGCTGGAAGCAGCGCCTGCTGCGCGTGCCCGAGACGGCCAGAGACACCGGCGTTGCCTACTGCATCAGCGTGGTCGATCTCTTCCTGTCCAAGGCCGCGGCCGGGCGCGACAAGGACCGCGAGTTCTGCATCGCCTTGCTGCATCACGGCTACCTCAAGGTCGAGGAGGCGCTGGATCTGGTTGCGGCCATGCCCGAGGAGATCGATCAGCGCACCCTGCGCGCGCGCATACGGCGCTGGGCGCGAGGTTGACCTGATTACGCGTCCTCATACTACCTACACATGTTCCGCTTATCACCCAGCGGACAGGGCTATTGAACTGGCCCCCCTTGAAGAGAAACTGGTCAAGTTCCGTTTACTACCCAACGGACAGGGCTATCGAACCGTTGTACTTTCGTTGAAGGCCAGAAACCGGTTCCGTTTACTACCCAACGGACAGGGCTATCGATCAGATGTAGTTTAACTCGTTGTCACATCAGGTGTTTCTTGATCTTTCAGTCCCAAATTTCTGATGTTGATGGACGCATTCTCGTCTCGGTCCCACACTTTTCCACACCCGCCACATACAAAGGTGAGATCGATGAGTTTTTCTTCGTGCACGTGCCCGCACGTCGAACATGTCTGAGTTGTCCCCTCAGCAGACACCTTTACCAGTTCCCTGCCTTCGCGTTTAGCTGCCTGCTCGATCGCAAGGCGAAGTTCAGATGGTGCCGCCCAGGTTCGATACTTTCGTGCAGCCTGCGGTAACTCGTTTTCAGATCCATCTTCCGCTGTCAGCTGCGCGAGTTGTCTGAGGTCAATGTCTTCCATGGCAATCAGCCCAGCCTCAGAAACAATACGCGCAGCCTCGTTGCGAAACAAATGCTTGCGATGATCGATCGCCTTGCGTCGTGTGTGATGCGCCTGCAGCTGAAGAACAAAAGCCTCACGACGGAATATCTGCATCTGTTCGTCCACCTCTTCGCCCAGTGGTTTCCCGGCCTTTGCGTGTGAATCACACAGACTAACCAGGAGCGATGCGTAAGCGCCCTTGGCGCGCTGCACCTTTCCTGATAGGACGCGGAATCTCTCGTGCTCATCCAAAGCATCGATGGCTGCTTTATGTTGAGGCTCGTTCAGCGCAGACTTGATTTGCCCCCAGAATAGATTACTGACGTCATCAAGGCGCTGGCGCGTGCTGTCAGCGCGTTCCATGCGCCTCAGCCATGCATCACTGAGGGTCAAATATCGGACGCCACGTCCTGTCGCAATGGCCGCCACTCTGAGCTCGCGATTGCCTTCCTGATCGCGTACCACGCGGAACCCAAGATCGATCCCGGCAGCGCCGCGCGGGAGGTCGGCGACGTTGTCTTGTCGTTCCTTCGTCTCCGAGAACATGAAGACGATCTTCCACTCCGGCTTGCCCACGTGCATGTCACAGCGCGCTGTCACCATTTTGAGAGGCATGTCCTCTGGGATATCCATGCCGGCTTGCATTGTTGCCAAGAAGCGCAGCTTCGGGACCACTTTGTCCTCGCCTTTGGCGCCGGCTTGCAGTGCGATGATCTTGCGCACTCCACCGTCCGCCTTTGTGGCTTGCATCCGTCCCAGCTCTTCAGGCAAGGGGTCTCGGACGCTAAGCAGTTCTGATCGGCTGCTGGTCAATATGTGCAATGGCCTTGGCTCATTAGTGAATCTGACACGCATGCTTCCTTCGCCCTCGAAACGGTGAAACCGCAGCGTGGCGCCCTGCTTCATTGCTTTCACGCGCGCAATGTCGTACTTCTCTATGACGCTCTCGTGATGGGCCCACCACATGCCAGAGGCCGCGACGGCCTGCTTGACCTTGCCTCGCCTGTCCTCTTCTGCCTTGTCGACGAGTGGCTTTGCTGCTAGTTTGGCAGCCGCCTTGCGGTCCTTCGCCTGGGCCCGCAGTGCCTTGATCCTGGCGGACGCCTCCTTGATCAGGGCGGCGTAGTTTGTGGCGTTTTCGGTCTTCTTGGCGCGCATGGCTGCCCGTTCGCGATTCCGTGCAGCTACCAAGGCGTCCAGTTGGAGCTGCTCCTGCTGCAGCTTCGCGTTGATGCTGGCCAATTCCACGTCGCTGTCGTTCAATGCCGCGCGGTAGATCTCTCGATGCTCGTTCTCAATCTCGACCAGCTTGTTCCAAAGCTGGTTCTGGGACCAAAACACCTTCGCAGCCAGCCCCTGTGCTTCTTTGCCGCCTAGTAGGCGCGCGCCGAAAGCACGGACCACCACTTGCTTGACAGGTTCAGAGCTACCGCTATGTGCCAGTTCTTTTGACTGAGTTTGCATACATTCAAAGTACCCGATTACTTTGTTTAGGCAAGAGGCCAATCTCGATCCGAACGAATAACTTTTCAGCGCCTGACCATCGCCTCGTGCTTGCGCGGGCGGCCGCGCGGTCGCTTGACCGGCGCTGATGGCGATGAATAGACTGGGGCCGCAGGCTGCGGTGCAATATTCCCAAGCGCCCAGGCTTCAACTTCCGCGCGCTTGTAGGCAACGCGTTGTCCGTAGTAAATCGGGGATGGGAAGCCCGTTGGCGCGGTGCCGCGCAAGTGCCATCGACGGATGGATGCCAGCGGAACACCCAGAAATTGGGCAGTGTCTTGAAGATCGATCAGCGCAGCCAGCTGCTCGCTTTTGTGTACGGACATGGAGAATCCAATCCCCCGCCTTGCGGGTAGATCGGGCGGCTGTTACGGCCGTGGCGAGGTTCTCCAGTCGCCTTGTTTTCTCGCCTTGTTTCCCAAACGAGGCCTAGCACTTACCTGATAAAAGAGCGTCATGTCGACGCGGGGGCACTGCTTGTTCCCCCAAAGTGGCGTGCAATGAAATCCTACCAGAAGAATCAGGTGGTGCGCGTTGCAAGTGGAAATGATGCCGCCGCGCCTTCCCAGCCCCAGCTAGCGCCGGCTTGGGGAGTCTCCGACACGGCCCAGATGCAAGAGCAAGTCACTTGGTCTTCATGCAGTAGTTCGCTTTGATCGATACAGCGCGGTAGGATAGCGGCGTGGCCTGGCGATACTGCCTGCGGCCATCTTCTTTTCCGGCTCGCATCATCGATCCTTTTATGGGAACCGTCCTCATTGAACAAGGCGAGGTCCGTAACGCAAACCCTGGCGCACAAGCAACGGAACCTATGCGCTGGGCGGTTCTCAAATCGAGCGGCATCCCCGTCTATGTCGGGGGGCTGGACTCTTCCCAGAATGGCAATGCCTGCGGGTGCCGCTGCCCTACCTGTGGAGAGGATCTGCAAGCTGTCAATGCCGGCAAAGACCCTAGCCATTTCCTTCAACCAAATAGCCTTGGGATGTTCTTCCGGCACCCTTCGGGGCGTCAGCGCAAGGACTGCGGTTTTCTCGCTGCCAAGCTGGCCGCGCTGCATTTGCTCATGTCTCGTGACGAGATCGATCTGCCGGCGCCCAGGCGTACCGCCAGGGTCGTTGGAGTAAGCGGCTCGATCTATTCCGCGGTCGCGCATGGACAAGGGTTCCGTGCGCGCATTGTCGACAGGCAGTGGATTGATGAGCAGACCGGCCGCATCACGATCGAAGGCGGGCGGACGGTTCTGGTGTCGCTGCGGTCTACGACCAGTGTTTCCGATGCCGGAATCCATGGCGTGCTGACGATCCGTGTTGATGACCAGGAGGTCTCGTCGTGGTCGCCAGAGCGCATCCTTGAATCGCTCAAGCTCGATGGTGACTTTGCCTGTTGGGACAAGCACTGGGACGACGGCTCTCTGCTGGCAGAGGCGACCCGTCAGGCACAGTCTGAAGCCTATGAGGCGCTGGATGGCTTGCCCGGAAGTGATGCCGCATTCGATGCGCTTACAGACATCCAGAAGTCCGAAACGATTCTGCACGCCATTGTGAAGGACATCCTCGAACGTGCTGCTATTTTCCGGGCTCCTGCGATATGCGAAACAATCACCCTCACCATGCCCGACGGTAGGCTGCGCGCGGTCGACGCGAAGTTCGAGGCTGAATACCTAACTCTGTCTGATGTGCGCCTGGAGCAGTCGCTCCCGGGCATGGTTCCGGACGTTCTTTGCATCGCTCGTTCTGATCGTCAGCAGGGGAGACAATTCCCGCTGCTGATCGAAGTGGCAGTAACCCACCGGGTGGACGCTGCCAAGCGCGCGAAGATACTCCAACGTGGTGTTGCATGCATCGAAATCGATCTGCGTCGGATGGGCTTTCAGGACAAGCGCATCTCAGTGTCCGAGCTGACGTCTCAGGTCATACACACAGAGCACGGGAAGGAATGGGTGCACAACCCTGCATTTGCTGCAATCACTGCTGCATTCCGGAGCGATCTGGAGGCTGAGGCGGAGTCGATGCGCAGGGGAATGGCGCACGAGGAAGAGCGCCAGCAATGGCTGTCTGGCAGAAGTATCGAGGCCCTTCTTGATCTACTCATGAATTCTCTTCGTCATTACTGGCGCACCCGTAGCGCGATGATGACTTACGAAGATTACGCTGTCCACCCGAAGGAGGTCATCGCTCAACTTGCAAAGCGCGGAGTGGATGCTCCGATTGAGCCAGGCCGGCTGCTCAGTCCTGACGGCCTGCTTGGCTGCCTTGACGACCTCTATACCGCCCATGAGCATGGGCGTACCACTGAGGCGCTCAGTGGCTTGTGGCGGCTCTACGATGACAAGCTGCTACGTCGATACGTGACTTTGGGAATTCTTGTGGCGAAGGCCTATCCCTTAGAGCTGCCTGATTCAGACGTGAGGCGGCTCAAAGAGCTACGGGACAAGGTGACAGCGAGCCTTGACCAAGAGGAGCTTGAGTTTGCAAGGCCGCGTATTTACGACAATCTTGTTGGCTTGCTGTTTTCTGCTTTGCGAGACTCCCTGGCTAACCCGCGTGGAACGATTGATGATGTTGAGTCGAAGCGGCGCACGCGTCAAGCTCAGGAGCAGCAAGAGCGGGCACGCATTGCCAATGAAGCGCACTTGCGTGCAGCGGTTGAATGGGACCGCATGGCCAAGATTGATGTAGTGCTACGGACAGCCTGTCGCGATGGATGGCTAGTCGCGGACTCTGACCAATCGCTTGACAGCGTCTTGAAAACGATCCGCGTCGTTCGGCTGATCGGAAACTATGCTCGCTCCGGTATTGATGTCAAAGCGTTGGTGCACAGCGCCTGGAGCGCACGCTCCCGCGGCATACCGCCTCGGATGTGGCTTGACGAGCAGAAGGCAAAGGACCCAGCGCACGCACAAATGCTCGTGGAGGTCCTAAGGGCTTCTCACCTGATTCGCTGATTCTGGCGGGGGGCGTGGACCACGAACTCTGTGTCCCATCTCCACCTAAGGACTACTGATGTTGCGCCACCGCCTGAATGGCGGCATGCATCCGGGGGGGGCTGGTGGCGCCTGTGCCCCTTCAGATAGATCGGCCCACACTGCGCGCGCGGAGACCGTTTGGCGGCTCATTGGTGATCTGGCGCTCTAAGTTCTACCTGATCCTCTTGCGCTTGCCAGTCTTTGTATCGGCGCGCATTCACGCCGTCGATGCCGTCGAGGTATGGATAGACATGGATTCGTTCTGGCCCGTATTGAGCCGCTTCACCTATCGTCTGGTCCTGGTGAACCCGCACTTTATTGGCAATGGCTCTACCCAGATCGTGCTCGCTCAATGAACGGACGCCACGCCACCATTCCCGGTGGTCTCTTTCGTCTACGCCCCAATACATGACGGTGTCGACCGTCTTGCGCCAGAGTCTGATGTGCGTTGATCCAGCATCGAATCCGCTCGTTGGTCGGACCAACTCCACGCCCTGATCATTGGCCCAGACCTGAACCTCTGGATGCTCTATGAGTAGGGCCCCCGCCACCTTGAGGCGCTTAGGCTTGGCGCCCATCGACAATGGCGTTGACGGGTCTACCGCGCGACTCAAAAGGTCCGAAAGGTCTGCATTTGGTGGTGAGTGTTCTGCATACGGATACAGAGTGGCCGTGTCCACAACCAGCCATATCGTCGGCGCTCGTTCCAGGCTTTTGCGGGGCAACCCGCGCAATTGCAGCGAGCTTCTGATGCAGTCGCAGGCGAAATCGTACGAGGACTCATCGAACGGCCAGTCCTGGTGTTCTTGCAACACAAAGGCTGCTTTCTCAATCCACTTTTCGATCTCTTTGTAGTTGGTTTCGCTGTCAATCCATCTGAAATCAGCTTCAGCAAGTGTCAGGATGCGCGGCGGGGGAAGACCTGTCTCTTCCAGAATTTCAGTGAATATTTCGTACAGTCGCGTCTGGTACAGAAGCCCATTCTCTCCAACAGCCAGTGCAGGCAACTCGATCTTCACCAGTGCGAATTCATCGCCTGGTTGCCGCAGAGCTTTACCCGCGGCCCTTAGGGCTTCGCGTGCTGATTCGCTTTCATTGGCGGCAAGCCGTTCTTGAAGTCGCTGTTCCTTGTGCTTCTGAGACATCACGGCTACTGTCAACGAGGCGATACGCGCAGCCTCATCTGAGCGTTCCATGTAGTCACGCGTTTGATGCGTATCGGCATACAGAACTGCGTCAGCAACTCTTTGCTCCTGGCCTTCGTAACCAACCGGGAGGAACACCGTCAAATTCAGTACTGGCTCTCGATCCCTCCCGTACTCGCCCTCCTCATTAATGGCTTCCCAGGCGGAAAAATAAACGCCGGTCAGAATATCCCGAGCGGCTCCTGCGAGCAGCATGGGAATGGATCGATGCAGTCTTTCTTCCAGCTCTTCAGGTGTGGTTGGTTTTGCTGGCTCTCTCCGCTCCCATGGCTTGAGAGGAACAGAGAACAGTGGTCCGTGCTGTGATACACGCAGCAATTCGATCTCAGCGGCTAGGACGCTATCGTCTAAGTTGTCGCTGTGGAAGGCAGGGACGCGAAGTTGAGATCGGATGGTGGCTGCTGCTTGGACCACTCTGCCTTGGATACGAGCCAAGAATGTCGCGTCATGTATCCAAAGGTTGTAGCGTTTACCCTGGTGCTCGATTTTCTCGCACTTGGCGCGGCGGCCCGCGACCATGGCAACCTCGAGTGTTTCCAGCCACGGGCCGATGCCAGAGGTATCCAGCTTCTCCCTTTCGAAGCCTTGGGCGATTTCCTTCAGGCTGCGACTGGTTGTTCCCAAGCGCACCCACTGGATCTTGCTCGGTTCAACGTCATGGGTGTATCTTGCATCAGACCACGCTGTCTCTTCCGTTGCAATTACTCGACCAAAAGGTGGGTTGTTGCCGAAGGAACGGTTTGGGGCGACGTGCAGCTCGTTGAACTTGACCTTGGTCGCGTTCCAGTTCGGGAGCGAAGTTCTGTTAAGGATCAAGCTGCGCACTTCATCCAAGTCAAGTCTCGGTCCGTCGTCTTTGCGGTTCACCTCATTCGCGAGCTGCGACGCGTACGCACCAAGCAGGTCAATCGTTACTGAAGGCATTCGCGTCTCCTTTCGAGGGATTATGTCGCTACGACACCCGAGTTTCAACCGCGCCCTGGCTGTTGCTGACGTTGGGCTCTAGTCACCCACTGCCGGCGCGACGGCGGCTTCCGGGTACAGGTTAGGCAGCAGCATGCCCAGCGCATCCAGCGGGAACTCCAGGTACAGCTTGCCCTTCGGCGAGGGGCTGCTGAGAATCCCGTCTTCCAGCAAGGTGCGGATGCTGGAGCTCGCTAGGCGCTCTGACAGTCCTGTCATCTGGGTGAACTCACCGCGTGTAACCGGGCCGGTTGCGAAGATGTGCATCAGGGGCAGCACCAGCTCGCGCCGGTAGCCTGCGCGTCCCTGGGCCTCTCCCCGGGTGAGCATGAGAGCCGTCAGCGCAGCCTTGAAGCTGTCCAGGTCGAGCATCCTGCTCATGAAAGTGACTTGATCGCCGCACTGCTCGATGAACCACGCGCACCACTGCTGCAGGAAGCGTTCGCTGAGGTTGCCCCGGCCGTCGAGGTCGTTCTGGCGATGCAGATCAGCCTCGGCCAGCAGGCGGTAGTAGTCTTCGCGCTTGCGGGCCAGGGCGCGGTTGACCGACCACAGGCCGGCGCTGAGGTGGTGCAGGGCAATGTGGGTCTGCAGGCGCACGGCGCGGCCGTTGCCGTCGATGAAGGGGTGGACCCAGGCCAGGCGGTGGTGCGCGGCGGCGGTGGCCACCAGCAGGGCTTCCAGCCCCCAGCCCCGCAGGTATTGCTCATCGGCGCACTTGAGGAAGGCTGCCACGCAGGCATGCACAGGAGGATGGTGGCGGCCCACGGTGACGTCCGCGCTGCGCCAGACGCCCGGCTCGACGCGCGCGCCCTTCTCACTCACGCGATCCTCTGGCGAGAGGCGCCCATAGAGCGCGCCGTGGCACACCCGTAGGAACTCCGAGCCCAGCACTTTGCTGACAGGCGGTGCGAGCCCTTCAAGCTCGCGCTCGGCTTCGATGTGGGCGATGGCGATGCGCTGGCGCAGCGCGGTATCGGGGACGGCGGAGAACTGCTTCCTCAGCGCCTGGTCGATGTTGAGCGGGTGCGTGCCCTGCCCTTCCAGGCGGTTGGAGTAGTAGGAGTTCATGCTGCGCACGAGCTCGCGCAATTTGCCCAGGGTCTCGGGGTGGCACTTGCCGCTCAGGCGCAAGCTGGCCTCTGCCACCGGGCGTGCAGCGTCCAGCAGCTCCTGAACCCTGAGCGCAGGCATCAGGGGCAGGAACTGGTGGGGCTGGTCGTAGACCTCAATGACTTGGCTTGGCTCATCCATCGTTTCCGATTTTATATCCGATCCTTGAATATGTAAATGTTATTTGAATACAAGAACTTAGTCGACTATAGGCGAATGACATAGGGCCTTTTGTTTCCGATCTTTATTCCGATCGCATAGCGGATCCCTCCAGCCCCGCGGCGCCTCAGGCGGCCATGGGCGCATTGATGGCGGCGTGGGACTCGTAGCCCTGCAGGGCAATGTCCTCAGGGTGGATGCGAGCGAAGGCGCCGGCGATCTCGTCGACGCTGACCTTGCGCACGTGCTCGGACAGCCACAGGCGCGGGGGCTGGAGGTGCTGGCGCGAGAGCTGCTCGGTGACTTGCTCGAAGTGGTCCTCGTAGATGTGGGCGTTGGTGGCCTGGATGGTGATGCCGCCGCACTCGTGTCCCGACAGGCGCGCCATGATGGCCAAAAAGAGCGCGGTCGAGGCGATGTTGAAGGGTCCCCCGAGAAAGGTGTCCCACGAGCGGATGGTCATGACCAGGTGCAGGCGGGGGCTGGATCCCTCGCGGTCGGGTACCGAGACGAAGCGGTAGTCCATGTGGCACGGCGGCAGGGCCATGCGGTCGAGCTCGCCCACGTTCCAGCCGGAGACGATGATGCGCCGGTCGCTTGGGTTGGTGATCAGGGTGTGCAGCGCGCGCTCGAGCTGGTTGATGCGGCTCCTGTAGATGCCGTGGGTCTGCTCGTCGTTGAGCCCGATGGCCTCGAAGCCCTGCGCCATGGCGTGCTGGATGATGTCCTCGTCGCCCAGCGCGATCTCGCGGTAGGCATGCCAGTCGGTCCACTGGGCGCCGTACACGGGCCCGAGGTCATCCACACCGCGTCTGTTGGGGTTGGCCAGCCAGGCTGGCGTCTCGTTGGCGTTCTGGTCCCAGACCTTGCAGCACAGGGCGCGGAAGTCGGCCGCGCTGGTGTAGCCCCGAAAGAAGCCGAGCAGCTCACCCTTCACGCCGGCGAAGGCGAGCTTCTTGGTGGTGATGGCCGGGAAGCCCTCGCGCAGGTCGAACTTGAGCTGGGCGCCCACGAGGGTGCGGCAGACCTTGCCGGTGCGCTCGTTCTTGATGTCGTAGCCTTCTTCCATGATCTGGGCCAGGAGGTCGTGGTAGTTCTGCATGGTGTCGTGGTTTCTGGTGTGTGCTGAGAGTTTGTGGCAGATGCCTCAGTGCCTGCCTGTCTGCTTCCAAGATACCCGGCAAAGTCACTTTGTCTACCCGACCTACGCTGAGGTTGAGGAGTTCGTCGAAAAGGCAGCGGTACCGTACCTTGCGCGCGGGACCACGGAGATGCTTCTGACCCCCAGCGGCTGAGCTGGACCGCCCAGGCCTAAAGCACCCGTTTCGGGAACGGCCAATGGCTACCCTCGGCCGTCACCTTCGCACGCGCTGGTGTAGGTTGAGGGGCTTGCACCTGCTCGCCTCTGCCTGTGTATTGGTGCCATAGCTTTCGCTCTTGCTCGAGTACGGGGACGTGCCCGATCTTTGCGCGGCCGGGCGCGCTGTCCAGAATATCCCATGCCACGTCCATCCTGGTCCTGACGCTTTTCGCGTTTTGGATGCCCATAACTTGAAGCAGCGCGCAGGTGAAAATCCCCCTGTAAGATTTGGTTCGACCGGTGCTCAGCGCTAGCCCCGGCTTCCTACGCATGGTGGCCAGCCAGTTATCGATCACGTCCTCGTCCAGCTCCCAGTCCCATTCACAGTCGTTGTAGAGGGTACGGGCGCAGTCGAACACCTGCCTGGCCGTGACGTCGGCTGTGGCGGTGAGGATGTAGGGATCAAGGATGAGTCGTGCCATGGCAATAAGGTATCAGGCCCGCATGTCGTCTTAGATGCCGAGCCTGGGAAAAATTTCCCAGAATCTCAAATTGCCTTTTGAAGCTTCGGCCAAGGCTACGACACCATCCCACTCTGTGTCCGTTAGATCACCATATCCGACTGAGCACCCGGCATCGTTGATGCGTAGATCCGTAGCGCCATTCTGGATTGCTTGACCGGCTTGACGCAGGACTTGCCGCAAGTTCATGGTGGGCCAGTCCAAGCACTGTACGTTCGTCTCGCCGGCTGGAATCCAGCTCGCCCAATATCCTGCGCTAGCCTGGCCATGAATGATGCTCGGAGAGGCTGGCGTGTCCGGATTTGATTTTCTCCACATCTCTGCGGCATGACTTCGTTGAACCGCGCACCAAAACTCACCCATGTCGTATGGGTTGTAGTGCTTCCAGGCCTTATGTCGCAAGGCAAAGACCGTAGTCTCCCTTGTGAGGATCGCATCGTCGGCCGGCCATGGGCGCCAGACCCAGTAGCTCCAAGGCGTTCCGATGCGCGGATTCATTTGGGTGTACGCGCATTCGCACAGGGAAACCTCGATCGGCTCCCAGTCCATGAGCTGCGAACCGCTCACGGAGCGAATCCAGTCATGAAACTGATCTAGGGAAGGTCTGAACAAGTCCACCGATCATGCCCCTGAATCGTTGATCGATGCAAAGGAGTGATGCGGATGGACCAGATCAGTTTCGCCGATGCCGAATACGCAGGCAAGAGGAAGAAGACCCGGCGGGAGGTCTTCCTGGAGGAGATGGAACTGGTCGTGCCGTGGCAAGGGCTGCTCAAGCTGATCGAGCCGCACTACCCGACAGCCGGACGTGGCCGCAGGCCGTACCCGCTGGAATCGATGCTGCGCGTGCACCTGATGCAGAACTGGTTCGCGCTGAGCGACCCGGCCATGGAAGAGGCCCTGTACGAGATTGCGTCGCTGCGCAGCTTTGCCCGCCTGAGCCTGGGCGAAGCCATCCCCGATGAGACCACGATCCTGAACTTCCGCCACATGCTGGAAGAGAGCGACCTGGCCGAAGACATCCTCAAACTGGTCAACGCCCACCTGAGCAAGAAGGGACTGATGCTCAAGCGAGGCAGCATTGTGGACGCCACCATCATCGCGGCACCCAGCTCGACCAAGAACAGCAGTGGCCAGCGAGACCCCGAGATGCACCAGACCAAAAAGGGCAACCAGTGGCACTTCGGCATGAAGGCCCACATTGCCGTGGATGCGGACTCCGGGCTGGTGCATACCGTCACCACCACCGCGGCCAACGAGGCCGACGTGGAGCAGGTGGCCGATCTGCTGCACGGCAAGGAAGAACAGGTCTGGGCCGATGCGGGCTATCGCGGGGCGCAGACCCGGGTCCGCAAGGCTGATCTGCAGTGGCACATCGCGGCACGCCCCAGCGACATGGCCAAGATGCCTGAGGGCCGAGCCAAGACCAGAGCCAAAAAGCAGGAGCACCGCAAGGCCAGCGTACGGGCCAAGGTGGAACATCCCTTCCGGGTGATCAAGTGTCAGTTCGGGCTGGTGAAGGTCCGCTTCAAGGGCCTGGCCAAGAACACGGCGCACGTCATCACGCTGTTTGCGCTGTCCAATCTGTGGATGGCGCGCAAGAAGCTCATGGCGATGATGGGAGTAGTCCGTGCGCAGGCGGCGTGAGGCCGTAAAAGGGGCGCGGATTGCGCCGCAAACGGCCTTCGGGCAGGTGCAGTCTGGTCTTGCGCCTCGTGGTTGCCGGGCGCATCGGGCTGCGCGTGGCAGGTTTATGACTTGTTCAGACCTTCCTTAGGCATTTCTGCATCTTTTTTTGGCCCGGGGACTAGAGCGCCATCTGGACTGTACGCGCATCCAGCACCGTGCCGGACATCACACGGCCATTGTCCATGCGGACCCGGGCCAGTTGACCCACGACCCCCGGCGACAGCGCCTGGCCATCGGCCATGATCTGAAAACCGGTGCCCTGCGCCACGACCCGGATCTGGGTGCCTGCCTGGAACACCTGCGCCGGCAATGATCGGGCTGTTCTCCTCCGCCCAGTCCACCTCGGCCTCCATCACGTCCTCGGCGCCGAGCACCGTGCCGGCGCTCACGTCGCGACGCATCACCCAAGCCGGCCCGATGGCCTTGATGGTCACCGGCAGAAAGACGTTCCAGCGGGCCGCGCCATCGATGCAACGCAGCCCCAGGCGCGTGCGCCCCCACAGGCGCGTCCCGACCGGCAGATAAGGTTCGACTCGGCCGCAGCTGGCCAGTCGCAGGCGGCTGTCGAGCGAGCCGACCGACACCTCCATGCGCAGCGGGGCAGCACCCGCAGTCTGCACACTGGCCACGGCCTGGTCGAGCCAGCGCCGTGTATCACCCAGGAAGCCCGGCTCGTCCGGCAAGGCCTGGGCCTGCACACCAGCGGCCAGCAGGCACAAACCTGCCACCACCAGGGCCGGCAGCGATGACAGCAGACGGCGCAGCGAGCCGCGATTCGGATAAACAGACATGAGACGGATCCTTTCCACAAGGGGCTCGGGAGTCTGGCGCCACGGGCCTCGGACTCTTACCCAACGTTGCCGACTATACGTAAGGGCACCCCGCGCAAATCGAGCAATTGCAAGGAATTTGGCCCGCATTTCAAGGGCTCAAAAATTAAAGTTCTTTCCATAATTGCTTCACACATCGGAGGCTCCGGCAGGTGACTGGAGCATCCCAACCGTATGGCGAGGTGATTCATGTTTCCACAACTGACCAACAACCTGGACTTCCAATCGAAGGCCCTGGTGTTGCGCGCCGAGCGGCAGCGCGTCATTGCGAGCAACATCGCCAATGCCGACACCCCCGGCTACGTGGCCCGCGACGTGAACTTCCGCGACGCCCTGGCCAATGCCACCGGCAGCCAGTTGCAACCCGCACCCACCCGCCTCGGCCAGGGCAGCTCCAACAGCCGGCATATTCCGCTGGCCAGCAGCAGCGGCGAACTCGGCGGCGCCACCCGGCTGGCCTACGCGCCGCAAACCCAGCCCAGCATGGACGGCAACAGCGTCGACCTCGACCGCGAGCGGGCCAACTTCGTGGACAACGCGGTCCGCTACGAATCCACCCTGCGTTTCATTAACGGCAGCGCCAAGACGCTCTTGAGCGCGATCCAGGGCCAGTAACCCAGTTCAGGAGTTTCGCCATGTCCATGTTCTCCATCTTCGGCGTCTCCGGCAGTGCGGTCAGCGCACAGTCGCAGCGCCTCAATGTGGTGGCCAGCAACCTGGCCAACGCCGATGCGGTGGCGGGTCCGGACGGCCAGGTCTACAAGGCCCGTCAGGTGGTCTTCGAGACCGTGCTCATGGACTCCCAGGCCTCGGCCGGCGTGAAGGTCAGCAACATCCAGGAAAACCAGGAGCCCGGCAAGCGGACGCACAACCCCAGCCACCCGATGGCCGACGCCGAAGGCTACGTCACCAACTCCAACGTCAACCCGGTCGAGGAGATGGTCAACATGATCTCCGCCTCGCGCTCCTACCAGAACAATGTGGAAGTCATGAACACGGCCAAGACGCTGCTGCTCAAGACGCTGCAGATGGGTCAATAAGTACAAGGACCACCTTCATGAGCACCATTTCCTCCGTCAGCGGCAGCAGTTCCGCCACCTCGGGCGCCAGCACGACCTCGCTCAGCGACGCCAATGCTGCGCAGGACCGTTTCCTCAAGCTGCTGGTGGCGCAACTGAACAACCAGGATCCGCTCAATCCGATGGACAACGCGCAGATGACCAGCCAGATGGCGCAGATCAACACCGTCACCGGCATCAACCAGCTCAACGAAACCATGAAGAACATGTCCTCGCAGTTTCTGTCGATGCAGATCCTGCAGGGCGCCTCCATGGTAGGCCACGCCGTGCTGCTGCCGGGCAACACCCTGAGCGTCAGCAACGGTGTGGCGGCCGGTGCCGTGGAACTGGCCTCCAACGCGGACAAGGTCACCATCGAAATCCGCACCCCCGGCGGCCAGCTGCTCGACACCTTCAACATGGGCGCCAAGGATGCCGGCCGGCACGAATTCACCTGGGACGCCTCGAGCTACCCCGGCCAGACCGTCAAGCTGTCTGTCAGCGCCACCAGCGGCAACCGCAGCGTCGCTGCCACACCGATGATGGTAGAGACCATCGAGTCGGTCAGCAACGAAGCAGGCCTGCTCAAGCTGAATCTGCTCAACGGCACCAGCATTTCCTACAGCGATGTGATCGCGATCTACTGACCGCACCACGACACCTTTTTCGACACCCTTTTCTTCAGCCAGCCCTCTTTCACAAGGAACCTAGACCATGAGTTTCCAGACCGGCCTTTCCGGCTTGAACGCCGCCAGCAAAAACCTCGACGTCATCGGCAACAACATTGCCAATGCCGGCACCGCGGGCGCCAAGAAATCGCGCGCCGAGTTTGCGGAAGTGATTGCCTCCACCATCGGCGCCGGCGGCAGCGGCGGCCAGGCCGGCATCGGCGTGGAGGTGTCGGCCGTGTCGCAGGAGTTCTCGCAAGGCAATATTTCCGTGACCGGCAACGAGCTGGATCTGGCCATCAACGGCAACGGCTTTTTTCCGCTCATCCCGCTCAACGCCCAGGGCGAAGACAAGGACAAGCCCTCCCTGTACAGCCGCTCGGGCATCTTCAAGCTTGACAACAGCGGCTACATCGTCAACAACAACGGCGAGCGCCTGCACGGCATCAACTACAACCTGGACGGTAGCCAGACCATCGGCCCGCTGCGCATCGACACCAGCACCAGCAACAGCCCTACCCAGACCAGCAACATCACCATGCAGTTCAACCTGGACGCGCGCGCCGACGTCTGGGACTCGGTGACGCCCAACACCCCGCTGACGACCTACGGCACCTCCATCACCGCCTACGACTCGCAGGGCATCCCGGTGGACGTCAAGGTCTACATGCGCAAGACGGCGCACAACACCTGGGAGGTCTATACCGACCCGACCTCCGACGCCACCGCCACCGCCTCCAATGTCGCCACGCTGACGTTCGACACCAACGGCAAGCTCACCACGCCCGGACCGTTCACCATCAACATGACGTCGGCCAATGGCCCCTTCTCGGCCAACACGCAGTTCACCGGCTCGACGCAGTTCGCTTCCTCCTTCGGCGTCACGACGCTGAGCCAGAACGGCAACCCGGACGGCTCCTTCACCGGCATCAAGATCTCCGAGTCCGGCGTCATCACCGCCCGCTACTCCAACGGCAAGAGCGTCGATGCCTGCCAGATCCAGCTGGTGGCCTTCCGCAACAACCAGGGCCTGCAGCCGGTGGGCGGCGGCAACTGGATTGCCACCAACGCCTCGGGCATCCCCACACCGGGCACGCCCGGCACCACC
>CAZJKR010000027.1:0-6935 GCA_964546615.1 uncultured Curvibacter sp. | reverse complement strand
CGTCGGCTTCCCCGAGAGCGGCAGCCTGGGCTCGATCCGCTCCGGCGCGCTGGAAGACTCCAACGTGGACCTGACTGCCGAGCTGGTCAACATGATGACCGCCCAGCGCGCCTACCAGGCCAATGTGCAGACCATCAAGACGCAGGACCAGGCGCTGTCGGCCCTGACCAACCTGCGTTGACGCCATCGTTCGACCACCCGACTGAGCAAGCTGCACCATGGACAAGCTGATCTATACCGCCATGACCGGCGCCAACGCGGCCGCCCATCGCCAGTCCGTGCTGTCGAACAACCTGGCCAATGTCTCCACCAACGGCTTCCGGGCCGAACTGTCGGCCTACCGCGCCGTGCCCTTGCGCGGCGACGGCGCCACCACACGCGTGTTTGCCCTCGAAGCCACCACCGGCCACCGCGACACCCCGGGCACGGCCCAGCAGACCGGGCGCGGCCTCGACGTCATGGCCCAGGGCAATGCCTGGTTTGCCGTACAGGGCCTGGACGGCACGGAGGCCTACACCCGCAACGGCTCGTTCCAGGTTTCACCCGACGGCACGCTGCAGACCAACAACGGTCTGGCCGTGCTGTCCGACGGCGGCACACCGATAGCCATTCCGCCCGGTGCCACCGTCAGCTTCGGCAGCGACGGCACCATCAGCGCCAAGACCGGCAACCAGCCGACCGAGACCGTGGGGCGCCTCAAGCTGGTCACGCCCACGGTGGACGAGCCGATCAAGCGCAGCGAGGACGGCCTGTTCCGCGCCGCCGCCGGCGATGCCTTGCCCAATGACGCCAACGCCCGCCTGATGACCGGCGTGCTGGAGTCTTCCAACGTCAACGCGGTCGAGGCCATGGTCGGCATGATCCAGACCGCCCGGCAGTTCGAGGTGCAGATGCGCCTGATGCAGACCGCCGAATCCAACGACCGCACCGCCGGCCAGCTGCTGAGCCTGCAAGGCTGACGCACGCGCCACCGCCACCCACCGCGAAGGACCCCGTCATGATCAACTCCCTGTGGATCGCCAAGACCGGCATGTCTGCGCAGCAGACCCAGCTCGACGTCATCTCGCACAACCTGGCCAATGTCTCGACCACCGGCTTCAAGCGTTCCAACGTGGCGTTCGAAGACCTGATGTACCAGAACCTGCGCCAGGTCGGCTCCAACAGCACCGAGCAGTCGCAGCTGCCCACCGGCCTGCAGGTCGGCACCGGCGTGCGCGTGGTCGGCACCGCCCGCCAGTTCACCCAGGGCAATGTGCAGCAGTCGAGCAACAACCTGGACGTCGCCATTCAGGGCAACGGTTTCTTCCAGGTCACCATGCCGGACGGCTCGGTCGGCTACACACGGGATGGCTCCTTCAAGATCAACGCCCAGGGCCAGGTGGTGACCAACAGCGGCTTTGCCGTAGCCAACGGCATCACCGTCCCGGCCGAGGCAGAGAACCTGACCATCAGTGCCGAAGGCGCCGTGTCCGCCTCCGTGAAGGAGGGCGGGCGCATGGTCAGCCGGCAGATCGGCACCATCGCCCTGGCCAGCTTCATCAACCCGGCCGGCCTGGAGCCGCGCGGCCAGAACCTGTACATCGAAACCGCCGCCTCGGGCCAGCCCAACACCGGCACGCCCGGCCTCAACGGCATGGGCACGCTGATGCAGGGTTACCTGGAAACCTCCAACGTCAACGTGGTGCAGGAACTGGTGACCATGATCCAGACCCAGCGCGCCTACGAGATGAACTCCAAGGCCATCCAGACCTCGGACCAGATGCTGCAGAAGCTGGGACAACTGTGATGAACAAGACGACCCTCTCACCCCTGTACCGCCTGGGCTGGGTGGTGGCCGTGGCCGGCCTGTGCGCCGGCTGCGAGACCATGCAGCCGGCCAAGGTCGATTTCGCCGAACCCAAACCCGTGCCGGCCGCCAGCCCGGTGGCACAGCGGGCCAGCGGCAGCCTGTTTCAGACCGTCAGCTACCGCCCGACCTTCGAGGACCGGCGCGCCCGCATGGTCGGCGACACCGTGACCATCCAGATCGTCGAGAACGTCACCGCCAGCCAGAAGTCCACCACCACCACCAACCGCACCAGCAGCGCCTCGGGCAGTGTCACCGCCCTGCCTGGCTTCGACTTCCCGGCCACGCCGGCCGAGAACCGCACCACCTTCGGTGCCAGCTCGGCCAACGACTTCTCCGGCAAGGGCGGCACCGAAAGCGCCAACACCTTCTCCGGCTCGATCACGGCCACGGTGGCCGAAGTCCTGCCCAACGGACATCTGGTGGTGGTGGGGGAAAAGCAGATCGGCGTGAACCAGAACGTCGACGTGCTGCGCTTTTCCGGCACGGTGGACCCGCGCGCCATCCTGCCCGGCAGCATCGTGAGCTCCAACCGGGTGGCCAACGTGCGCGTCGAGTCCCGCGGCCGCGGCGCCCAGAACGAAGCGCAGACAGTTGGCTGGTTAATGCGGTTCTTTTTCAGCGTTTTGCCGTTCTGAGCCGAATCAGAATCAGACCATCTGATATCGACTGTATCGACCGGTTTCGCCATTACTTGAGGCCTTTGCCATGAATGCCCGCCTGTTTCCCTCCTCGCTGACCCGGCTGCTGCAGCTGGCCGCCTGCCTGCTGGCGTCCAGCCTGCTGGCCGGCGCCCCGGCACATGCCAGCCGCATCAAGGAAGTGGCGGCCATCGAGGGCGTGCGCAGCAACCAGTTGGTCGGTTTCGGCCTGGTCATCGGCCTGGACGGCACCGGCGACCAGACCACGCAGATGCCCTACACCACGCAGAGCATGAGCAACTACCTGCAGCAGATGGGCATCACCCTGCCGCCGGAATTGAGCACGCGGCTGCAGCTCAAGAACGTGGCCGCCGTGCTGGTCACGGCTCAGCTGCCCGCCTTCGCCCGCCCGGGCCAGGCGGTGGACGTGACCGTCTCCTCCATGGGCAACGCCAAGTCGCTCAAGGGCGGCACCCTGATCTCCACCCCGCTCAAAGGCGCCGACGGCGAGATCTACGCCCTGGCCCAGGGCAGCCTGATCGTGGCCGGTGCCGGTGCGGCAGCCGGCGGCAGCAAGGTCCAGATCAACCACCTGAGCGCGGGCCGCATTCCCAACGGCGCCCAGATCGAACGTGCGGTGGCCACGCCGCTGCTCGAAGGCAACAGCATCCGGCTCGGGCTGGAGGCGTCCGACTTCCAGACTGCGCGCCGCGTGGCCGAGGTCATCAACCGCCGCTTCGGCGATGGCGTTGCGCGCGCGCTCGACGGCCGCACCGTGGACGTGCTGGCCCCGGTCGACCCCAACGCACGCATCACCTTCATCGCCGAGATGGAAGAGCTGCCGCTGGAGCGCTCCATCGGCGCGGCCAAGGTGGTGATCAACTCGCGCACCGGCTCGGTGGTGCTCAACCAGGCCGTGACGCTGGGGCCGTGCGCCATCGCCCACGGCAACCTCTCGGTCAGCATCAGCTCCACCCCTGTCATCAGCCAGCCCGGCCCGCTGTCGGCCGGCCAGACGGTGGTGACGGAAAAAGCCAACATCCAGATCAAGCAGGAGCCCGGCATCCTGATCCAGCTGCCGGCCGCGCCTCAGCTGTCGGAAGTGGTGCGCGCGCTCAATGCGCTGGGCGCCACGCCGCAGGACCTGCTGGCCATTCTGCAGGCCATCAAGGCCGCAGGTGCGCTCAATGCGGAGCTCGAGGTGATCTGACATGGGCGTCGGAAACCTCAGCCACAACGCCAATGCGCTGGCCGCCGATGCGCGCTCGCTCAGCAGCCTGAAGTTGCAGGCGGGCCAGGATTCGCCGGCAGCCATCAAGGAAGCAGCCAAGCAGTTCGAGTCGCTGTTCATGCGCGAGCTGGTCAAGAGCATGCGCGAGGCGACCATGAAGTCCGGCCTGCTCGACAGTGCCCAGGGTGACCTGGCCGCCGACCTGCTCGACCAGCAGCTGGCGGTGCAGATGTCCGGCCGCCCGGGGGGGCTGTCGGACATCATTGCGCAGCAGCTGTCGCGCCAGATGGGCGCAGCCGACACCCAGGGCGCGCCCCGCGCCGCCAACCGGCAGCCCCTCCAGCCCACGGCGGGCCTGGGCAGCGCCAGCCCCACGGCAGCCCAGTCGGGCTTCGTGCAGCGCTTCGGCGACGTGGCGGCCCGCGTCGAGCAAAGCAGCGGCATTCCGGCCAGCTTCATGATCGGCCAGGCCGGGCATGAAACCGGCTGGGGCCGGCGCGAAATCAACCACGCCGACGGCTCGACCTCCTTCAACCTGTTCGGCATCAAGGCCACCCCAGGCTGGAAGGGCAAGGTGGCGGAAGTCACCACCACCGAGTACGTCGATGGCGTGCCGCGCAAGACCGTGGCCAAGTTCCGCGCCTACAACTCCTACGAGGAGTCGTTTCGCGACTATGCCCGCCTGATCTCGGAAAGCCCACGCTACGCCCAGGTGCGCCAGCAGACCGGCTCGGTGCAGGCCTTCGCCAGCGGACTGCAACGCGCCGGTTATGCCACCGACCCCGACTACGCCAACAAACTGAGCCGCGCCATCAACACCACGTTGCGGCTGCAGCGCGCCACGGCTTAAGGAAGACGCATGGGCAACATCCTCAACGTCGGCGCACGCGCCCTGCTGGTCAACCAGAAGGTGCTGGAGACGGTCGGCAACAACATTGCCAACGTCAACACACCGGGCTACTCGCGCCAGACCGTCATCCTGCAGAACGTGGCCGGCCAGTTCAGCGGCAACGGCTACTACGGCAACGGCGTGGACATCACCACGGTGCAGCGCAACTACAGCGCCTTCCTGACCAAACAGGCCGCGCTGATGAAATCCGTCGCTGCCTCCGATGCGGCGCGCTACGACAAGCTGCAGCAGCTCGAAAGCGTGTTCACCGGCGGCACCGATGGCCTGGGCGCCTCGGTCAGCGATCTGCTGAATTCGTTCTCCGACATCGTCAGCGCCCCGTCCGACCTGACGGCCCGCTCGGTCGCACTGACCAGCGCCGACGAAATGGCCTCACGTTTCCAGACGGCCTCCAATCAGCTTTACGAACTGCGCCTGGGCGTGACGCAACAGCTGCAGAACAACATTGCCACCGTCAACAACCTGGCCAGCCAGATTGCGCGGACCAACAACGAGATCACCCGCGCCATCGGCAGCGGCCACCTGCCCAACGACCTGCTGGACCAGCGCGACCGTCTCATCAGCGATCTCAACCAGTACATCCAGACCACCTCGGTGCCGGCCTCGGACGGCAGCATCGGCGTGTTCGTCGGCGGCAGCCAGGCCCTGGTGCTGGGCTCCTCGGTGTCGCCGCTGGAGCTTGCCCCCACCGCCTACTCCGGCGACCCCAATCAGAGCCAGCTGCTGATCAATGTCGGCGGCTCGAAGTACCCGATCAACGAGGCCATGCTGGGCGGCGGCGAAATCACCGGTCTGCTGCAGTTCAAGAACCAGGATCTGGTGAATGCCGGCAACCTGCTGGGCCGCATGGCGCTGGCCATCGCCACCCGCATGAACGAGCAACAGGCCCTGGGGCTGGACCTCAACGGCAACGCGGGCGCCGCTCTGTTCAAGCTCAGCCCCATCCCCAGCGGCTATCCGGCCGACAACAACACCCCGCCGGGCACCACGCTGAGCATCGGCGTGCAGTCCAACCCGACGGGTTCGACCCAGCTGGTCGCCTCCGACTACGAGGTGCACTTCACCTCGGGCACGGCCGGCAACATCGTCCGGCTGTCGGACGGCAAGGCCACTGCCTTCGATTTCTCGCTCACCAACCCGGTGCAGATCGATGGCCTGGAGATCCAGCAGAGCGCTACACCGGCCACGTCCGGCGACCGCTTCCTGCTCAAGCCCTTCAGCACGGCGGCGGCATCGATCACCACCGCCCTGTCGTCGCCGCGCGGGCTGGCCATGGCCAGCCCGATCACGGCCAGCGTGGGCGCCGCCAACACCGGCACCCTGAGCGTGGCGGAACTGGCCGTGCGCTCCGTCCCGCCCCCACCGGCGGTGACGCTGAACTTCACCGGCCCGGGCACCTACACCCGCTCCGACACCGGCGCCACCGTCTACACCTATACACCGGGCCAGCCCATCGAGTACAGCACGGCGCCGCCGCTGGCGGGCTGGTCGCTCACGCTCAAGGGCGTGCCGCAGGCCGGCGACACCTATTCGGTGCAACCCAACGCTTTCCCCGCGCTGAATGCCGGCAATGCACAGGCCATGCTCAATCTGCGAGACCTCGCCATGTTCGACGGCGGCCCGCTGACCGATGGCTACGCCAGCCTGATGGCCGAAATCGGCGTGCTGGTGCAGAGTGCGCGCTCGGCCAGCACGGTTTCCAGCAGCATTGCCACCAACGTCGAACAACAGCGCAGCAGCATCTCAGGTGTCAACCTGGACGAGGAAGCGGCCCGCATGCTGCAATACCAGCAGGCCTACCAGGCCTCGGGCAAGATGCTGCAGCTGGCCCAGAACATCTTCGAAACGCTGCTGCAAAGCCTGGGCCGCTGACCGGACACGAGGACTGAACCATGAGCATGCGACTGAGCACCGCCAACGCCTACGAAAACTCCCTGACCAAGCTGACCAGCCGCCAGGTCGAACTCGCGGAACTGCAGGAAAAGCTGACGGCCGGCAAAAAGGTGCTGCGTCCCAGCGACGACCCCACCGGCGCCGCCCAGGCCGAGCGCGCCATGACCCGCATCAGCCGCATCGAGGTCGAGCAGCGCGCCCTCAACGTGCAGAAGAATTCCATGGCCATGGTCGAATCGACCCTGGGCAATGCGACCGAGACGCTGCAGAACATCCGTGACCTGATCATCGGCGTGGGCAACGGCGGCTATGCCGGCGTCAACCGCACCAGCATCGCCGAACAGATCTCCGCCCTGCGCGATCAGCTTTTTTCCTACGCCAACCGGGCTGACAGCAACGGCATTCCGCTGTTCG
>CAZJKR010000026.1:15613-23849 GCA_964546615.1 uncultured Curvibacter sp. | reverse complement strand
TTTGTGCCAGGCACCGTGAACTCAGGTCACGGCCGCGACCGACAGCAACCGCTGCGTTGCAGTCGCTCGAATAAAGCAACCCAGGGCTCGTATCTCATTCCAAGGGGTGTGGGTCAATCTTCTCAAAGTAATGCCGCAAGGTCAGACCTTTCACGGGCTAACGGTCATTTTCTACAGGGGGAATCAACTTTAATGGAGTTGGTCTCTTCAACTTCATCCGCAACTCTCGATTCTCGTCTTCGAGTTGTCTACATCTCTCTGATATCTCAGCCAACTCGGCCTTGGCACGGTCCAGATCAGTTTCGCTGATCCGATGGCTCTCCAACAGAGCAGCATGCAGGTCTTCGTGATCTTGCAGTCGCGACTGCAAGTCGCGCCGCACACGTTTGTGGCCGACAACAGCGGCCACCTTGACCGATCTTATCCAACTCTTGATTTCCGCGACTAGGCCGCTGTAGTGCGGTTTGTGAAGGGTAACTGGATGCAGCGAGGCGCGCCTCGCAACCTCGGCCTGCGAGATCACACCTTTGTTGTGAGGATATACGCCACGATTTCCGGATATTTCTTCCTGCATCACCTTCATTGCCTCGCGCGCCCTATCATGTGAGTTCTGGATAGTCGCGTCGTGATGCGCACGCTTACTCGCGCCGATACTCTTCCGCCGCAGAAGTGAACGATCTGGTTCGCCGCGTTTAGCCACCTTCATGAAATCCCCCACTTGGAGCGCCATTCATCAATGAGTTCACGACAGAATCGCTCATCCATTTGTCGCGAAGGTCCTGAAATCTCGGAATATGTGCTCGAATCTGACCAGCCCAGAATGCTGCCGATAAGACCTCACCTTTTTCTGATTCACTCACATATGCGGCCACAGCATCGTGTATAGCACCGTCAACGTCAGCCCGGAGAAATGCCTCCTCGAGGCGGTGGTCGCAGCTGCTTTGGCACCGCGATGGCTCTGGTCGACCGGTTCCCTTGTTGCAGGGACCGGCCTGTCCTGGAACTTTGGTGCACACGACACCATGCCGAACCTGCTCCCAGGCTTGGCCCTGGAACGTCAACAATTCAGCCAGCTCGGCAATACTGTCCGCACCAAAGTCCTGCCCTCGACGAAACGAATCTCGCCGAGATGTCTCTATTGCCGTTCGGACCTTGAGAGCCGCCAATCCCCCATACCCACCCAATAGGCTCGATTGCTCTGCTGAACCGGCGATGTCGGCTTCCACCATGAGATGAATTGCCTCCTTTGCGCGCATTACTCGAAGCTCTCGCTCCACTACCTCAATCTCCGCGCGTAGCTCCTTGTCCGAGAGAATGTAGAACAAAGTCATCTCGATATTCTTATGACCAAATAGGCCCATAAGTATGGATGGTGCTTGCGTCAAGGCGAGCGCCACTAGCCGGGCCAGAGTCTTTCGGAACCGATGAGATCGGAGGTTCTGCCCGGCTGGCGCACCGTCCATATCAAGTGCACGTGCAAACGTCGCCAGTGCTCTATTTATGTCGAGGAGTGGCTTCGACGTATCGCTCTTACCTCCGGCGGCAGCTTGTGCCCAAAGATGCGTGGGCCCCGTAGTTGCCACCGTTAGACGATTCTCACGAGGAAGCATGCGGCCGATCTTCTCGATCAACGTGACCAATTCCACCTGTTGCTTATAGGCGTGAACCGCGACGTCAGGCAGATGCCAGTCTCTCACTCGCCCAGCGACATCATCTTCCAGCTTGAATGTTCTTCCGCGCACCAACGCGCCGTCGTGTCCGCGAAGCACCGGTCTCCCATCCACATCGAGTCGTAGGGCATTGCGTGTGAGATCCAGAGTCTCGGACTGTCTCGCCCCCATGCTCATTGCCAAGACAAAGTAGTGCGCCATCTGCACGACCCCAAGTAGCGCAACAATGTCTCTGGTCCCCCTTGGCGGCCACACCGACGCTTCCTCATCTGGAGTAGATGGATTCCTCTTATGCACAGGCATGTTGTTGGCCGCCTTTGGCAGGATCAATTGGAAAGGCGGCGCCTCAAATGCCTCGCCGTTGCGGTCTATCCATCTATACGTCTTAAGTATCGACTGAACGCCCTTGTATCTCAGATTTCGGATGGAGTCAGGTGCCATCCCCGAACTACCACTCTCATTCCAGAGGTGGGCAATCGATTCACCGATCTTCTTCAAGTTTGGATAAAGATCATTTATTAGCCAGAGGCTCCGGCTACCCATCTGGGCAACGTATTCATCAGGCAATGGAAGATGTGAATCAATTTCCAAAGGCGCAGGGTTGAACTGTCTCTCGCCGGTCATTGCCTTTGATTTCGCCTGGACTCGCAGTTGAGGGACGTCCCCCCACAGCCCCATCGCATGAAGCCGCTCCATTCGCCTGCACTCACCAAGTGCAGCGCGTCGTGCCGCATCGCTCATTCCTGCCATGTCGTCAAACTCGAGCGTTTCAAGAAGCAATGGCTCAGCTACATTTGGATCTATGAAACTGGCATCTGATTCACTAGCTACATTCTCAAAGCGACTTCGTACTGCCACCGCAAACAACGGTGGAAGGTTCGCGTATGCGAGCCGCAGGACAGTACTAACATCAAGTGGCCTCAAGGATCCACGCTTCATCCCAACCGGCCCCACACGCAGGAGTAAAAGGTAGCGAGATAACACAAGGACTGCGAGGTCCAGTATCTGCGCCAGCTTCTGAGCATCTCCCAAACTGGGTTCGCCTGCTGTCACGCGGCGCCTCAATTCCTCTGGCAGGCAATCGACGATACGCCGGCGCAGATCTATCTCTGCGCCATTTATTGCTCGTCGTTTGAACGACGCGACCAGCCAGTGCTGAGGCGTCGCCCAGAACCCAAGTTTTTCACCGTTCAAAAGGATCGCTTGGACCTTGACGATGGAATCTGCTGGCAGGTGCTGAATATCCGAAACTTCGACTGTGCCCAGCGCGGCAAATCGTGCCGCATCAACTTCCAAGTCACTAGCACCACAGAATCCGAGGCTCCCGGCAGGATGGATTGACACATCACTTATTTCTTTGCTTCTTCGCACCTAACCCCCAACGTTACCTAAGCCAATGCCGTCGAACACAATGCCGCGATACTCACCGCTCTCAATTCGATTCGTCCAGCTCAATACCGACTTCCTGACTTCGTCTTCATCAAACGCCAAGAGGACGAGCTCTAGGTTCTTGAGCTCCTCGTCCAGGCTCGCCACGTTGAGCGTCGTTCTCGCACTCATCTGCGATTTCAGATGACGAAGCTCCACCAATCGCTTGCATAGACCCTGCATGCTCTCCGGCATGATGACTGCATGCTCGACACACAATGTGCATCGTTGAACGTGACACATCGACTTTCCGTCCGCGATAAAGTTTGGGTCAATGTGTTTTGGAGGATTGAAGGGATCGCGACATCCTGTCCCCAAGCGGGTCATCATCACATTTCGATAGGAATTGAGGCGATTTCGTTGATCGACCGTTAAGGAGCCATCTCGAGACCATTTCGCCAGCACTGTCGGATCCACAGCTGACCGGACTTCGATTTCGCTCCAAAGCGCTTGACTGAAGGTTCCGAAAAGTTTTTGATGCTCGGCCTTTAGCAACGTAGTCCGAAGATAGGTTGAAGTCGATTCAATGCTTCGATGGGAAAGCGCCTTATACACCGCAAGTATCGAACCTCCACTTGCTTGATAGATGTCGTAAGCGAATCCGTCTCGGAAATCACTGGCGGTGATATGGCTTACTTGCTGATCAGGAGGTAGGTTCGAGTTGATCTCTCTCACCAGAACCTGCAGATACGATCCCTTTGCCGCGTTCGAAGACGTTCCGTAGTTTGTATCTGTTAGCCGTGCGACTAGGTCCCCACCACTGGCTGTCGACGCGTAGATCCAGGGAGATCGAACCGCACTCTCAAGTTCCATTATTCGGCGATCGAGACTGGCGACTTGCAGAGCAAGACCGTCTGCGAGAGACTTCTCCCGGTCCTTTTTACATTTCGCAAGGTCATCCTGCAGTTGCGTCCTAAGCGGTGCAGTCTTCTCTTGCAGCTTCTGCAGTACCGACCCTGCGCTGCCCTGTGATTTGAACAGGCCCTCGTGTATCTGTTCGGCACCTCCAGCTCGATCTTTCGTTCCACGCAATACGTATCGGCGATCGTCCATCGGATGAGTCTCGATGAACTTGGTGTTCACATCAAGGCTGAGTAGTACTGCAGGATTCCATCCTGTTCTTGCAAGACAAAGGTGAAATGCAACTCGGATATCGTCGCCATTTGGATAGAAGCCGGCAAGCATCTCACGAACGCTAAATCCCTTAAAGCTAAACGCTGACGATGTCATCCCCTGATACAGCATGTCGCCACTAGGCCTCGCACGTCCCGTCTTCTCTGCAACCTCCAAAAAATGCTGGTAGTTCATGCGCAAGCGCGTGTCTTCGGCGCTAAGCTTTCGGGGCATTCTGTCCGTGTGATCACTTGAATCTGGATTGCTAGTGGCACTATTCGAAACGCCCACTAACAATTGCTCCGTGCGCTCCCACCGATCTAAAACTTTGAACCAACGCTGCTTGATCGTTCTTCGAATCAGATCAAAGTGCGTCTTCGGTGCAAGGTGTCGAGTTGGCTCTTTCTTCTCTGGCAGTTTCCAGTAGAGCGATTTTTGACCCAGCGCATTGCGCGTCTGATTTACGATCGCCAAAAACATCGCGACATGTTTCCGCGCCAGGCCTCTATCTGCGGCCGCTTGCCGATGTATTTCCGTTAGCTGAAGAACGGAGGTGATTCGCTGCCGATCGCCCACACGCGACTCGATTTGGTCAAGCAGTCGCCACCATGCCGTCAGAGCTTCTATGTAGCGTTTTGTGGTTTTTTCTGCGGCAGGCGACATCCTGTCTACGAGCGCCGGAGTGAGCTCACGAATTAGTTCAGGCCGACCTTGATATGCCCCCAACCATTTGTTGACACCTGAACCATAGGCTCTTTCCCGCCCGACGTCAAAGCACGTCAGATCGACGAAACATGGCTTTGTTGGATGTCGTGTTCGGAACCGAAGGCCGTTCTCCTGCTCACCGTCGTCGGCTCGAACAAGCTCTAGTTTCGTCGATTGAGGTTCTGAAAGACGATTCTTTGTATTCCTCGCGCCGCGTAGTCTCATACGAAGTCTAATGAAGTTGCTTAAATGCGCGTAGGTGGTCTGATCGTCAAGTCATCGTCGTCATACAGAGTGATTGGGATCGAGAGCATTTCCATGACCCAACGGAGATACAGCATCGTGGTTTCCCTACTTGCGTGTCCGAGTTGAGGCTGGATCTGTAGACGAATGATGCTTAGAGCCGAGTTTTCGATGAGCGCGGCGGCAGTTTCATTGCTGGTGTAGACGATGTTTTCGTATCGCTTTAACTCACGCCACAAGATGGAGCACGCCCACCAATGCCTGCCGGTGTGCGGAGACCACTGTTCGGTGCCGCCTCGATGGCTATCGATCGAAAATGGTGAAGAAGCTGCGGCCCATGCCTTGCCAAACATATCACCCATGAATCTTTCGCCATCGGATTCACGAAGAAAGAGATGAACTGCGCGTTTGGCCTTGGCGCTCCTTGCGGCCTGACCATGTTGGCCTTTCATTCGAATACCAAATGCTTTCGCACGATGGCCACTCCGATACTCGTGCCAGAGCTTCGCCAGGGAAAGCGGAATCAGAATGTCGCGCTCTGGACCTATCTTATCGCCGTGGTCCTCGCCAAACTGAGGTCCCTTTGTTCCGTACTTGATTGTGACGCGGACGTTGCGCAACCGCTCAGGCGCTTGTGGGTTCACCACGCTCCAACTAGAAGGATCCAAAGGAAGTGTATTTATACGTAAACAGACAACTTCCTCTCGCCGCATGGCTGTTAGGAGCACCGTGTAGCACATCAACCAGACCGTATATCCCTTGTCTGAATTTACTCGCTCCAACCATCGATCCAGTTGATCGTCACTCGGCATTGATATCGAGCGCCCCTTGCTACGAACAGCACCTCGGCGGACTTTCACTTCTTTGATCTTAGTGCCGTATCCACCTATAGCTGAATCCAATCGAATCTTCGCTGTTGTATAGGGCACGTCAAAGGAGACGCCTCGCCTCCCCGTGTGAACCATCCAACTAAGAAAGTTGCATGCTTCATTTACTCGAACTGTCACGGTGCTGGGTTTTAGGCCATTTCCCGCTTGTGACCAAATGCCTTTCAGCATTTCTGTTTGATATTGCCCTGCGATATGGACTGAGTAGTCGCAGGTAGTCAGGTCTATTCCCCGTACTTCCGCCCATTCAAGGAAGTTGGCCAACCAAGCCGCATAGTTGTCCATCGACTTTTTTGTTGGTATTCGTCCGCCGAATAGCGGCTCTTGATCAGCACCGATCCGACGACCTAGTCCTCGGTCAATCAAGTAGGCGTTGCCATCCCTGTGATAGCCCGGTCGAGAGTCGATGATGAACGGAAGGTGCGCCAGCGCCGGGTACCTATGGGCAAACTTTCCGTCTTTTGCTGAGTAGTGGACTGAGTAGCTTCTGGCGTCCATTGGTTAATGAATATTCACTTTCAAGAGGGTTCATATTACAAGAATTCATTGACACATTCTGATACTTGTTTAATGAATACTTGACGCGCCTATAACCACCAAGTAGCCGCTGTGCCGGTTGGCCACCTCGGGCTTGCAGGGCTCAACCGACTTGGCACCGATCTGGCGCGCCAGGTTCTTGGTCGACACCTTGCGGTTGCCGTGCATCAGCACCACCAGCGGCCTGGCGTCCTGGTCCTGCATGATCAGCGTCTTGACCACGGTGTACGGGTCCCAGCCCAGCACCTGCGCGCTGTGCTGCGCGCCGCCGTGCTCCTGGTACGCATAGGGATGCTCGGTGAACGCCACCCCGTGCGCTTTCAGCAGCTGGGTGGCCGGGGTCTCGGAAACATGTTCTGTCTTGGCCATGCGGCGATTGTCCACCGACCCGGCGCAGGGACAAGGTGCCCGCCGGCGGGGGGCGCCTTGTATCATGGCCTGGCTGGCGACAGCCGAAAAGGAGACCCGCCCCCCATGGAGCTCGACAAGAAATTCAGCGACGATGAACTCGTGCAGATCATCGAAGAAGCCATGCTCTACACCTGCGCCTGCCCCGGGCAGGTGGCGGCGGAAATCCGTCGCCTGCGCGACCTGTTTGCGTACCAGCAGCGCTGCGAGCGCGAACCGGGCAGCAACCTGCCGACGCACCAGGCCATTGCCCAGGCCGCCATGGAGGCCCACGGTGTGCTGGAGACCTGCCTGGAAGAGGTCCTGCTGATCGAAGGCTGGGATCGCCAGCGCCTGAAGATGCCGCCCGGCTTGCGCCGGCAGCAGACCGGGCTGCTCCGGCCCTGAGCGCAAGCCCGCGGCACGCGGCCAACAGCAGGTGCTGCGCGGAAGTGCCACAATCGCCAGCCCATGCGTGCCGACACCCCTGCCACCGAAACCCCTCCCGCTGCCCGCCCCCCGGCGCCCCTGCGCCACAGCCATGCCGAAGACGCACTGGCCCTGCTGTCGGGCACGGCGCTGATCGCCCTGGCCGTGGCACTGTTCCAGCAGGCGCATCTGCTCAGTGGCGGCACGGCCGGGCTGGCCTTCCTGCTGCACTACGGCATGGGCTGGGGCTTCGGCCCGGTGTTTTTTGTGCTCAACCTGCCCTTCTATGCGCTGGCCTGGCGCCGCATGGACCGCGCCTTCCTCTACAAGACCATGCTGGCGGTCGCGCTGTTGTCGGTGCTGACCGAGCTCACGCCGCAGTTCATCCGCTTCGAGCAGCTGGCACCGCTGTATGCCGCGCTGATCGGCGGTGTGCTGCTGGGGGTGGGTTTTCTGATCCTGTTCCGCCACCGCGCCAGTCTGGGCGGCGTCGGCATCCTGGCGTTCTGGCTGCAGGAGACGCGCGGCTGGCGCGCCGGCCACGTGCAGATGGCCGTCGACAGCATCATCCTGCTGCTGGCACTGGCCACCGCGCCGCTGCTGCAGGTGGCCCTCTCGGTGGTCGGCGCCGTAGTGCTGAACCTGACGCTGGCCATCAACCACCGCGCCGGACGCTACATTGCCAACTGAGTCTGGAGGTTCCCCATGCACACACTCGACGAAGCTTCCTTGCCCGCGCTGCGCGCGCAACTGCAGGCCGTACTGCAGCGCCAGCGCGACGCCCACCTGGCCGACCCGGTGCCCGGCAACGCCCAGCGCTGCGACGATCTGCGCACG
>CAZJKR010000026.1:4459-15603 GCA_964546615.1 uncultured Curvibacter sp. | reverse complement strand
CCCGCTACCGCGCCATCGTGGAGGACCAGACCGAGCTGGTCTGGCGCTTCCGCCCCGGCGGCACCATCACCTTCGCCAACGCCGACGCCGAGGATTTCTTCCGGTCGAGCGCGACCATCCTGGCGCGCAGCACGCTGCAGCGTTTCGTGCGCGAGCAGCAGCAGGCCATCTGCGACGCCATCAGCGCCGACTACGGTCACCGCTCACGCCACGAGACGCTGCTGACCGAGGTGGTGCCGGTGGTCGACGGCATCACCCACACCCTGAAGCACCTGCGCGGCTGGATGAAGCCGCAGCGACGCGCCATCGATCGCCTGGCCTTCGGCCTGGCGCGCAACCGCGTCATCCCCCAACCGCTGGGCGTGGTGGGCGTGATCGTGCCGTGGAACTTCCCGCTCAACCTGAGCCTGCTGCCGCTGGCCGCCATCTTTGCCGCCGGCAACCGCGCCATGCTGAAGATGAGCGAGAACTCGCGCCATCTGGCCCGCCTGCTGATCGAACGCCTGCCGGCCTACTTTCCGCCGGAAAAACTGCAGGTGTTCGACGAAACCGGTGGCGTCGGCATCGCGTTCTCGCAACTGCCGTTCGACCACCTGCTGTTCACCGGCTCGGGCTCGACCGGCCGGGCCGTGATGGCCGCAGCCGCCGCCAATCTGTGCCCGGTGACGCTGGAACTCGGCGGCAAGTCGCCAGCGGTGGTGTGCGACGATTTCCCGCTGCGCACGGCGGCCGAGCGCATCCTCTACGTCAAGTACCTCAACGCCGGGCAGATCTGCACCACGGTGGACCACGCCTACGTGCCGCGCGCGCGCCTGGACGCGTTCGTTCGCCTGGCGCAGGAGATCCTGCCCCGGCGCTACCCGCGGCTCGATTCGCCCGACTACACCGCCATCATCGACCAGCGCGCCTTCGACCGCCTGCTGGGGGCCCTGGACGAGGCGCGCGCACGCGGCGCCCGGGTGATCCCGCTGCTGCCCGGCCCGGCCTGGGATGCGGCCACGCGCAAGATCGCGCCGCATCTGGTGCTCGACGCCCCGGCCGATTGCGAGCTGATGCAACGCGAGATCTTCGGCCCGATCCTGCCGGTGCTGGGCTATGACCACCTGGAGGAGGTGGTGGCGCGCATCAACGCCGGGCCGCGCCCCCTGGCGCTCTACCCCTTCAGCCAGGCACGGAGCACGCTGGACATGCTGCTGACGCGCGTGATGTCCGGCGGCGTCTCGGTCAACGATGCGCTGTTCCACGTGGCCCAGCACGACCTGCCCTTCGGTGGCGTCGGTGCCTCGGGCATGGGCCACTACCATGGCCGCGAGGGCTTCGAAACCTTCTCCAAGCTGCGCCCGGTGTTCGAGCAGTCCCGCTTCGCGTCCACCGCCCTGCTGGCGCCGCCCTATGGCCGGCTGACCGAGGGCCTGCTGAAGTTCCTGCTCCGGTAGTGCGGCTGCACCGGCACGGTAGAATTTTTTGCAACGCATGACGGCGTGGCTTCCTCTTCCCCAACCGAAAGACCTGTGACATGAACCGCCCCCCCGCATCCCGCGCCGCCTCCGGGCCGCTGCCCGTCCTGGTCGCCCTGGGGCTGGCCCTGCTGCTCGGCGCCTGCGCCAACAACCGGGCACCGACCGACGCGACGCCGGGCCAGCCCACCACCCAGGTGCTGACCCTGCACCTGCAGCTCGATGAGCTGCGCACCGGGGGGCTGGCCTTCATCACCCCGACCTCGGTCACCGGACAGGAGGAGGACAAGCAGGCGCTGGCACTGAGCTTTACCGAAGTCCTGCAGACCGTCCGGCCTGATCTGCGCATCGTCTCGCTGCCCCAGACCCTGAGCGCGATCAATCGCACCGGGCTGACACGCGAGTACCGGCAGATGTTCGAGGACTACCGCTCCGCCGGCATCTTCGACCGCGAGACGCTGCAGAAGGTCGGGCAGGCCACGGGCTCCCGCTATCTGGCACAGCTCAAGCTGGCCGCGTTCAAGCAGGAGTCCCGGGGCCGCTGGGGCTTTCTGGGCGTGCGCATGATGGAAACCAAGTCCAGCACCATCCGGCTGTTCCTGCAGATCTGGGACACCCGGGATGGCTCGGTCGCCTGGGAAGGCTCCCATGAATCCACCATGGCGCAGGACTCGATGGCCGAGGACAACATCACCATGAAGCACATTGTCGAGGACGCGGCGCGCGATCTGGTCGCCCGCCTGCCCTGAGCATCACGGCGGCCCCTCAGACCGCCGGGTCGCGCAGCGCCTTGCGGATGACATCGATCGCCGCCAGCAGTTCGGGGCTGAGCGTGGTGCCCCAGGCGTCCAGGTTTTCGTCCAGCTGCGCCAGCGACGTGACGCCGATGATGGTGTTGTTCGGATTGTAGCAGAAGGCCAGCGCCATGCGCGTGGGCGTCAGGCCATGCTCGCGCGCCAGCGCGTTGTAGCGGCGTGCCGCTTCCAGCGCCTCGGCCCGGCCCCAGCGCTGCTTGCGTACGCTCTCGAACTTGGTGATGCGCGCGGACTGCGGCGCGTCCGGGCCGCTATGGCCGTGCGCGTCGTACTTGCCGGTCAGCAGACCGAAACCCAGCGGCGAATAGGCCAGCAAGGACACCTCCAGCCGGTGCAGCGTCTCGTCCAGCGCGTTTTCCACCGCGCGGTTGATCAGGCAATACGGGTTCTGCACCGTGGCCACGCGCGGCAGACCGTGCTGTTCGGCCAGGCGCACGAACTCGTGCACGCCGTAGGGCGTCTCGTTCGACAGGCCGATGGCGCGCACCTTGCCGGCCTGAACCAGCTGGCCCAGCGCTTCGAGCTGTTCGTGGAGGCTGCTGACGGAGGCGTCGTCCTTGGCCGGGTCGAAGTACATCATGCCGAACATCGGCACATGGCGCACCGGCCAGTGAATCTGGTAGAGATCGATGACATCGGTCTGCAGGCGCTGCAGGCTGGCGTCGCAGGCGGCCACGATGTCGGCCGCGGTGAGGTTGGTGCTGCCGTTGCGGATCCAGGGCATGCCGCGCGAGGGGCCGGCCACCTTGGTCGCCAGCACCATCTTCTGCCGCGCACCGGGCCGGTGGGCAAACCAGTTGCCGAGGATGCGCTCGCGTTCCAGCGCGCGGTCGAGGATGGCATGGGCGTCGGCTTCGTTCACCTGCTCGCCAAAAGTCATGGTGCCCAGGCAGATGGGCGTCACCTGCAGCGCACTGCGGCCGAGTCGAACAGTCTTCATCAAACGGGAAACTCCAGGGTGGGTATCAAGAAAACTCAGGCCGCCGGCAGCACACCCGTCTTGCGGGCGCGCGCCTCTTCCTGCAGGCGCAGCACGCGGCGCTGCACCTTGCCGGTGGTGGTCATGGGCAGGGCGTCGACGAACTCGACCTCCTTCGGGTACTCGTAGGGCGCCAGCTTGCCCTTCACGTGGCGCTGCAGGTCGAGCATCAGCCGCGTCTCCCAGGCCTCGCGCGAAATGGGTTCGTCGCCCCGCTCGGCGGCGGCTTCCGGCGTGAGCACCACGTAGGCCTTGACCAGAGCGCCGCGCTCGGCATCGGGCTTGGGCACCACGGCCGCATTGGCCACCGCCGGGTGCTTGACCAGGCAGTTTTCGATCTCGCCCGGGCCGATGCGGTAGCCGGCGGCCTTGAACATGTCGTCCGTCCGGCCCTGGTACCAGAGGTAGCCGTCGGCATCGCGCAGCGCCAGGTCGCCGGTACGACACCAGTCGCCATCAAACTTGGCCAGCGTGGCCTGCGGGTTCTTCCAGTAACCGAGGAAAAAGATCGGGTCCGGCTCACCGTGCACATCCAGCCGGTGCAGCGCCACCTCCCCCACCACGCCGGCCGGGCATTCGTTGCCCGCCTCGTCGATCACCGCCACCCGGTGGCCGGGGTAGCCCTTGCCCATGCTGCCTGGCCTGGCCGGATAAAAGATGCTGCAGTTGCCGACGATGTAGTTGACCTCGGTCTGGCCGAACATTTCGTTGATGGTCACACCGAGCTGGCGCTCGGCGTAATGAAACACCGCATCACCCAGTGCTTCGCCGGCGCTCATGATGGCCTGCAGCTTGAGCTTGAAGAACTTCCCGGGCTGCGGGAAGGCCTTCATCATGGCCTTGAGCGCAGTGGGGAAGAGGAAGGTGTGGGTGACGTCGTACTTCTGCATCAGCTCGAACGCCACCTGCGGGCTGAAGCGGCCGTTGTAGGCCACGATGGGGCGGCCGAAGTAGAGCGTGGGCAGCAAGGCATCCATCAGCCCCCCCGTCCAGGCCCAGTCCGCCGGCGACCAGAAGACGCTGCACGTTTCTGGCTGCGGCAGACTGGGCGTTGCCCCGCTCGGGCTCGCCCCCACCCCACCCCTCCCCCGGCCGGGGGAGGGAGATCTCACGCCACCACCTGGGTCGAAACCAAACCAGTTCTGGCTGCAGACAAAACCGCTCAGATTGCCGATCAGCGCGCGGTGCGGAATCAGTGCCCCCTTGGGGTCGCCGGTGGTGCCGCTGGTGTAGATCAGCACCGCCGGGTCATCGGCGCGCGTGAGCACCGGCGCATATTCGGCCGGCTGCCCGGCGAGGAGGATGGCGTAGTCCAGGTCGGCCATGGCCGCGGCCCCACCGCCGACATCGGCACTGGCGCTGTCACCCACGCCGATCACATGGCGCAGCGCTTCGCAGTTGCCGCGCAGGCCCTGCAGGTTCAGGATCGCGCTGTCGTCGGCAATCGCCGCCACCGCCCCGCTGTCATTGAGGCGGAACTCGAGCGCCTCCGGCCCGAACAGCTGCGACAGCGGCACCGCTACCGCCCCCATCTGCAGCACCGCCATGTAAGCCACGGCGGTCTCGAAGCGCTGCGCCATGACGATGGCCACCCGGTCGCCCTTGCCGACGCGCAGCGAAGCCAGCGCGCCCGACAGGCGGTTGGCCTGATGCTGCAGCTCGGAATAGGTATGAAATCGGGGCTCAACGCCCGCCCCGTCTGCGTAGACAGCTACTCTTTTGGTAGCATCCGGCGCCTGCGCCCAGCGCCGGCTGCACACCTCGGCAATGTTGAACTCGTCCGGCACCAGCCAGCGGAACTGGCTGTGGAGCTGCTGATAGTTGTCCCGGTGTTGACTGGTCGCCATGCCGCGTCTCCTTATGATTCCCCGAATGTACCAAGCCCGCCGTCTGCCCCATAACGAATTCGTCCCGGTCCGCAACCTGCAGTACCACGTGCTGCGCTGGGGCGATACCCCGTCCCATCTCCCCCCCTTGGTGCTGATGCATGGCTGGATGGACGTCGCCGCCTCCTACCAGTTTGTGGTCGATGCCTTCAGCGACGCCTTCATGCAGGGGCGCACCGTCATCGCCGCCGATTGGCGCGGCTTTGGGCTCACAGAATGCCCGGGGCACGACAACTACTGGTTCCCTGACTACCTGGCCGACCTGGATTTCCTGCTCGACCACCATGCCGGCGACCAACCGGTGGACCTGGTGGGCCACAGCATGGGCGGCAATGTGGTGATGCTCTACGCCGGCAGCCGGCCCGCGCGCATCCGCCGCCTGGTCAACCTGGAGGGTTTCGGCATGCCGGCCACCCAGCCGGCACAGGCTCCGGGGCGCTACGCCAAGTGGATGGACGAACTCAAAAGCCTGCACCGGGGCGAGCTGGCGCTCAAGAGCTATGACAGCGTGGAGGGCGTGGCACGCCGCCTGATGAAGACCAACCCGCGCCTGGGCGCCGACAAGGCGCAGTGGCTGGCACAGCACTGGGCCCGGCCCAATGCGCAAGGCCAGTGGGAAATCCTGGGCGACGCCGCGCACAAGGTGATCAACGCCCAGCTCTACCGCGTGGACGAGGTGCTGGAGATCTACCAGCGCATCAGCGCGCCGGTACTGGCGGTGGAAGCCAGCGAGAACCAGATGGCCCAGTGGTGGCAGGGCAAGTACACGCTGGCCGAATACCACGAGCGTCTGAAATCGGTGCCGCAGCTGCGCCAGGCGCTCATTGAGGACGCCGGCCACATGCTGCACCACGATCAGCCGCAGCAGTTGGCGACACTGCTCGAAAACTTCCTCGCCTGAGCGGTCCCGCAGCCTGGCGCGGCCGGCTTGGCGTGGAAAGTCTGGTCGAAACTAAAATAGACGGTTTCGGGCATTTGCCGGCACCGGCGCCCGCCCCCGCACAGAACACAGGACTCCCCCATCATGGACGCAGAACAGATCAATGCCATCGGTACCCAGCTCGACGACCTGAGCCAGCGCACGGTCGAGCTACGGAGGTATCTTTGACTACGATGCCAAGGCCGAACGCCTGAGGACAGTCAACGCCTCGCTGGAAGACCCGGCGGTCTGGAACGACCCCAAGCGCGCCCAGGAACTGGGCAAGGAAAAGAAGGCCCTGGACGACGTGGTCGTCACGCTCGACCAGCTCACCGGCGAACTGGCCGACAACCGGGAGCTGTTCGAGATGAGCCGCGAGGACGGCGACGAAGCCGGCCTCAAGACCCTTGAGAGCGAAGCGCGCAAGCTGGCCGAAACCGTGGCAAAGCTCGAATTCCGCCGCATGTTCAACCAGCCGGCCGACCCGAGCAACTGCTTCCTCGACATCCAGGCCGGCGCCGGCGGCACCGAGGCCTGCGACTGGGCCAGCATGCTGCTGCGCCAGTACCTGAAGTACGCCGAGCGCAAGGGCTTCAAGTCCACGGTGGAGGACGAAACCCCGGGTGATACCGCGGGCATCAAGGGCGCCACCATCAAGATCGAGGGCGACTACGCCTACGGCCTGCTGCGTACCGAAACCGGTGTGCACCGCCTGGTGCGCAAGAGCCCGTTCGACAGCTCGGGCGGGCGCCACACCAGCTTCGCCAGCGTGTTCGTCTACCCGGAGATCGACGACTCGATCGAGATCGACATCAACCCGGCCGACGTGCGCACCGACACCTACCGCGCCAGCGGCGCCGGTGGCCAGCACGTCAACAAGACCGACTCGGCCGTGCGCCTGACCCACATCCCCACCGGCATCGTGGTGCAGTGCCAGGACAGCCGCAGCCAGCACAGCAACCGCGACGTTGCCTGGCGCCGCCTGCGTTCCCGGCTGTACGACTTCGAGATGCGCAAGCGCATGGAAGCGCAGCAGAAGCTGGAGGACAGCAAGACCGATGTGGGCTGGGGCCACCAGATCCGCAGCTACGTGCTGGACCAGAGCCGCATCAAGGACCTGCGTACCAACTACGAGACCTCGGCCACCCAGAAGGTGCTCGACGGCGACCTCGACGCCTTTATTGAAGCTTCTCTGAAGCAGGGAGTCTGATATGGCACACCCCCAGGCTCCGCGCACTGCGTGTCGCTCATCGCCGTGGGGCCTCGGCCAGAGGCCCGGCGAAGCCGGTTCCACGGCGTTCCCTGTCAAGCCACCCCCTCATGCCCGTAGGCATCTTTGGAGACTCCCATGCGTGAAGGACAAGCTAACGTGATCCGGCGCGAGGACTACACCGCCCCGGCCTACTGGATCGACACCGTCGACCTGACGTTCGACCTCGACCCGGTCAAGACGCGCGTGCTCAACCGGATGACGCTGCGCCGCAACCCGGACGTGACGGCGCAAGCCTTGCGCCTGGACGGCGAGGAGCTCAACCTGGCACGCGTGCTGGTCAATGGCCAGGGCACCAGCTTCAAGATGGACGGCAACCAGCTGGTACTGGAGAACCTGCCCACCGGCGATGCGCCTTTCGAGCTGGAGATCTTCACCACCTGCAATCCGTCGAAGAACACCCAGCTCATGGGCCTGTACGTGAGCAACGAGTCCTTCTTCACGCAGTGCGAGGCCGAGGGCTTCCGCCGCATCACCTACTTCCTGGACCGTCCGGACGTGATGGCAGCCTACACGGTGACACTGCGCGCCGACAAGGCCAGGTACCCGGTGTTGCTGTCCAACGGCAACCTGGTGGACCAGGGCGCCCTGGAAGACGGCCGCCACTTTGCCAAATGGGTCGATCCGCACAAGAAGCCCTGCTACCTGTTCGCGCTGGTGGCCGGCAAGCTGGTGGCGCGCGAGCAGCGCATCACCGCCCGCAACGGCCGCGACCACCTGCTGCAGGTCTACGTGCGCCCGGGCGACCTGGACAAGACCGAGCACGCCATGAACTCGCTGATGGCCTCGCTGGCCTGGGACGAGGCACGCTTCGGCCTCTCGCTCGACCTGGAACGCTTCATGATCGTCGCCACCAGCGACTTCAACATGGGCGCCATGGAGAACAAGGGCCTGAACATCTTCAACACCAAGTACGTGCTGGCCAGCCAGGCTACCGCCACCGATGCCGACTACGCCAACATCGAGAGCGTGGTCGGCCACGAGTACTTCCACAACTGGACCGGCAACCGCATCACCTGCCGCGACTGGTTCCAGCTCAGCCTGAAGGAAGGCCTCACCGTCTTCCGCGACCAGGAATTCAGCCAGGACCTGGCCGGCGATCTGTCGGCGCGCGCCGTCAAGCGCATCGAGGACGTGCGCGTGCTGCGCACCGCCCAGTTCCCCGAAGACGCCGGCCCGATGGCGCACCCGGTGCGGCCCGACAGCTACATCGAGATAAACAACTTCTACACCGTCACCATCTACGAAAAAGGCGCGGAGGTGGTGCGCATGATGCAGACACTCACCTCGCGTGAAGGTTTTGCCAAGGGCATGACGCTGTACTTCGAACGCTTTGATGGCCAGGCAGTCACCTGCGACGACTTCGCGCAGGCGATCGCCGACGCCAACCCCGGCTCCGAGCTGGCGCGTCTGTTGCCTCAGTTCAAGCGCTGGTACAGCCAGGCCGGCACGCCGCGCCTGAGCGCGACGGGCGAGTACGACGCTGCCAGCCGCAGCTACACGCTGACGCTGGCGCAAAGCTGCGCGCCCACGCCGGAGCAGCCGGTCAAGGAGCCCTTCGTCATCCCGGTCAGCCTGGGCCTGATCACGGCCGACGGCCGCTCGCTGCCGCTGCAGCTCGACGGCGAGAGCGATCCCGGCCCGAGCGCACGCACCGTCGTGCTGAGCGAAGCCAGCCGGACGCTGCACTTTGTCAACGTCGATGCCGAACCGGTGCCCTCGCTGCTGCGCGGTTTCAGCGCCCCGGTGGTGCTGGCGTTCGACTACAGCGACAGCCAGCTGCTGGCCCTGCTGGCGCACGACACCGACCCCTTCAACCGCTGGGAAGCGGGCCAGCGCCTGGCGCTCAAGCGGGCGCTGGCGTTCATCCAGAGCCCGGCCCGCCCGGGCGAGGCCAAGGTACTGGACGCGGCCTTCATCGCCGCCATGCGCCAGGTGCTGCGTCACCCGACGCTGGACGCCGCGTTCAAGGAGCTGGTGCTCACCCTGCCGGCCGAAACCTACATCTCGGAGCAGCTGGACGTGGTGGACCCGCAGCGCGTGCACGCCGTACGCGAGGCCATGCGCGAGCAGCTGGCGCTGGAGCTGCAGCACGACTGGCAATGGGCCTATGAGGCACACCATGACAGCGGCGGCTACCGGCCGGACGCCGTCTCTGCCGGCCGCCGTGCCCTGGCCGGCCTGGCGCTGACCATGCTGTGCCTGGCCGCACGCGAGACCGGCGATGTCGTGTGGCCCGGCAAGACCTACCAGCGCTTCAAGGAGGCAGGCAACATGACGGATCGCTTCAATGCGCTGCATGCCCTGGTCACCAGCGGCCATGCGCTGGCGGATGCGGCGCTGGAGCGTTTTCACAGCCTCTTCAAGGACGAGGCCCTGGTGCTGGACAAGTGGTTCGCGCTGCAGGCCGGCGCCTGCGACCGCGGTGGCCAGGTGCTGCCGGCCGTGCGCCAGCTGATGAGTCACCCGGACTTCAACCTTCGCAACCCGAACCGCGCGCGCAGCCTGATCTTCAGCTACTGCAGCGCCAACCCCGGTGCGTTTCACCGCGCCGATGCGGCCGGCTACGTGTTCTGGAGCGAGCGTGTCATCGAGCTCGACGCCATCAACCCGCAGGTTGCGGCCCGCCTGGCGCGTGCGCTGGACCGCTGGAAGAAGCTGGCCGAGCCCTACCGCGGCGCCGCCCGCGAGGCGATTGCCCGTGTCGCCGCCAAGCCCGACCTGAGCAACGATGTGCGCGAAGTGGTCAGCCACGCGTTGGCTGATTGAACACGCCCCCACAGAACAAAAAGGACATCCGATGAGTTCCAAGATTTCCCTCACCCGCTACCTGGTCGAGAAGCAGCGCGTCGACGGCCATATCCCGGCCCAGCTGCGCCTGCTGCTCGAAGTGGTGGCCCGCGCCTGCAAGAGCATCAGCCACGCCGTCAACAAGGGCGCGCTGGGCGGCGTGCTGGGCAGCGCGGGCAGCGAGAACGTGCAGGGCGAAGTGCAGAAAAAACTCGACATCATCGCCAACGAGGTGCTGATCGAGGCCAACGAGTGGGGCGGCCACCTGGCCGGCATGGCCTCGGAGGAAATGGATGCCATCTACGTGGTGCCCAACCGTTACCCGAAGGGTGAATACCTGCTGCTGTTCGATCCCCTGGACGGCTCAAGCAACATCGACGTCAACGTGAGCATCGGCACCATCTTCAGCGTGCTGCGCATGCCGGAAGACGACCGCGGCGTGGACGAAGGCGACTTCCTGCAGCCCGGCCGCCAGCAGGTGGCGGCCGGCTACTGCGTCTACGGCCCGCAGACCACGCTGGTGCTGACCGTGGGTGACGGGGTGGCCATGTTCACGCTCGACCGCGAGCAGGGCTCCTTCGTGCTGACCCAGGAGAACGTGCAGATCCCGGCCGACACGAAAGAGTTCGCCATCAACATGAGCAACATGCGCCACTGGGACGAGCCGGTGAAGCGCTACATCGACGAATGCCTGCAGGGCAAGGAAGGCCCCAGGGAGAAGGACTTCAACATGCGCTGGATCGCCAGCATGGTGGCCGACGTGCACCGCATCATGACGCGCGGCGGCGTCTTCATGTACCCCTGGGACAAGCGTGAACCCAACAAGCCAGGCAAACTGCGCCTGATGTACGAGGCCAACCCGATGGCCTGGCTGGTCGAGCAGGCCGGCGGCGCCGCCACCAACGGCCGCCAGCGCATCCTGGACATCCAGCCCAGCAGCCTGCACGAGCGCGTGAGCGTGATCCTGGGCTCCAGGAACGAGGTCGAGCGGGTCACCGGCTACCACACCGCGATATAATTCGAGGCTT
>CAZJKR010000026.1:3092-4445 GCA_964546615.1 uncultured Curvibacter sp. | reverse complement strand
GATAAAAGCCCGCTGATCGCAAGGTCAGCGGGCTTTTTAACGGTAGCGCGCACTTACACCTTTTCCGTCCCCCCAGCCTCCTGTGCCGTGTGTGTGTCCAGCCAGTGCGGCTCGATGCGGGCGACGTGCGGCGCTTCGTCAGGCTTGGCCAGCATATGGCCCTGCAGCTGATCGACGCCCAGCGCGTGCAGCACGGCGGCCTGCTCCACACTCTCCACCCCCTCGGCAATCACGCGCAGACCGAAGCGGCGGGCGATCAGGATCGCGCCTTCGATGATGGCCCGACCGTGGCCATGGATGGCGTGCACGAAGGAGCGGTCGATCTTCAAGGCATCAAGCGGGAACTCGTGCAGTCGTGACAGGGACGAGTAGCCGGTTCCGAAATCGTCGACATGGACGCGGGCACCCAGCTTGCGCAGACGCACCAGGGCCTCCAGCGCCGGCAGCAGGTGCTGCTCGCCGAACACCGATTCGGTAACTTCCAGGTCCAGCCGCGCGGCCGGCAAGCCGGCCGTTTTCAAGGCCTCGAGCACGGTCTCGACGAAGCCGGAGGTCAGCAGCTGGCGCAAGGACACATTCACCGCGACCGCCGGCGCATCCGGCCCATTGCCCCAGACCATGGCATCGGTACAGGCGCGCTTGAGTACCCACTCGCCCAGCTCCACGATGCGATCGGACTCTTCCGCGATCTGGATGAACTCCTCCGGCCGCACGCTGCCCAGAACGGCATGCTCCCAGCGCAGCAGGGCCTCCAATGCCACGACGCGCCCGCTGGCAGCATCGACGATCGGCTGGTAGACCAGATGCAAGGAGCCGTCGATCACCGCATCACGCAGGGCCAGACTGATGTCCAGCCGGCGCTTCTGGACGCGCGAAAGCAGGTCGTGGTAGACGAGAATGTGGCCACGGTTGGAGCGCTTGACCTCGGCAGCTGCCAGGTCGGCGGCACGGATCAGCTCGGACGCCGAGTTGCCGTCGCGCGGGAAGCGCGCCACGCCGATGCTGACGCCGACGTTGAGCAGCTCTCCCTCGACCGTCAGCGGCGCCGTGATGCGCTCGCGCAGGTTCATGGCCAGGCGCATGCCGCGATCGGCATCGTCCGCCGGCAGCGGAATGGTCACCACGAATTCGTCGCCGCCCCAGCGCGCCACGGCCACGTCCTCCGGCATGCGCGACTCGAAGCGTTGTGCGATTTCCTGCAGCACCCGGTCACCCAGCTCATGCCCCAGACCGTCATTGATCTGCTTGAAGCGGTCGAGATCGAGAAACAGGACGGCGATCCCGGTGGAGGAAGGCTGCGCAATCCGCTCGTCCATCCAGCGCTGCAAGCCGCGCCGGTTGTACAGGCCGGTC
>CAZJKR010000026.1:0-3082 GCA_964546615.1 uncultured Curvibacter sp. | reverse complement strand
GTCAGGGCATCACGGTTGGCCATGGTCTGCAGGGCCGCCGTCCGCTCCGCCACCCGCTGCTCCAGGCTGGCATTGAGTTCCTGGACTTCCTGGTTGTGGCGAACCAGCCTGGCCACCAGATCGGCGTTTTCCTCCTGCAGGGCGATGGCACGGACGACGATCTTGTGGTTGTTGTGGTGCCCGACCAGCATGACCACGAAGAAGATCAGGCCCAGCGTCCCGAGCACCGGCTCCGGGCTGGACAACAGAAAGAGCTTGGCGCAAGCGGGCACGAGCAACAGCGCAATGTAGATCCGGCCCACCCCACGCAATGGCGCCAGCACCCCGGTGGCTCCCCCGGCCAGGGCCGAGACCACGATCAGGATGACGAACCTTCCCTCTGTCGACTGGTTGTCGAGCTGCGTCCAGACCAGCACCACCCACATCAGTGCGCCGATCACCAAACCCAGTTCGTAGGCGCGCTGCCAGCGCTGTCGCTGCGCAGCCATCGGCAGCGCCCCGCTGTGGAACTGACGCGAAAACATCAGATCCAGCGTCAGGCGGATCAGACTGATGCACAGCACGGCGCCGAACCACAGCCAGGGCCAGACCTGCCCCTGACCGCCGAATTCGATCGCCAGGCCGAAGGTCGCGGCCAGATTCACCAGCACGCTGGCGCGGTTGTTGCGGTAGGCGAGCAACAGCAACTCACCGGCAATCCGTGCCTGCCGTGCCGCGCCATCCCCTGCCAACGCCGGCTCAGCCGATCGATTCACGTTCATACAGTTCCTTCAACGCAGTGTCGCCAGCCCCTGCGGCGGACCCGGTCAGCCTCCAGAGCGACAGGTCATTATCAAACCGAGTCGCTGCAAGTGGCAAGCACGTTGCGTTGCGGGCATCGGGCCGTCTCAGGCCGACTGCCACCAGAACCCGAAATAGCCCAGGGCCACCAGGAAGCACAGCAGGTGAAAAGCCCCGCGCCACAGGAAACGCCGCGCCAGCCGGGCCGGATCAATATTGCTGATCAGGAACAACCTCGTCAGCGGACGACGCACCAGATGCAAGTCGTCGTGGTTGCGCAACTCCTGGTGGTGCCGCGCCACCTCACGCCGTGCCGCACGGCGCGCCAGTGCCCACTCCTGCATGTCCAGCTGACCGTCGCCATTGAGGTCGAATCGGCGCAGCAAGGCTGGCTGATCCTGCTTCCACGCCGCCAGCATCTGCTTGATGTCCTCGGCAGCATTCAAGCCTTCGCTGGCACGATGGGTGACAAAGTCACCCAGAACATACAGCGCATCCCGCTGCAGGAGCGTCCATTCGACGAAACGTCGCTCACCATCCTGCCAGCGCTTGCAGTGCCGCGTCAGGATCTCGGCCCGTTCGGGGTCCACCAGGCAACGCCCGCTGCCATCGTCCAGCACAAAACAGCTGTGGCTCTCATCGCGCTCGACGACCTCCCATCGGTGCTCGCCGCGCTCCTCCACCTGGTAGCGGTACCACAGGCAGGCGCTACCGCTGAGCGGCGAGTACAGGGGGTTGATGTCCAGCGGACGCCCCACGCCGCTCAGTTCCACATAACCTTGTGCCGCCGAGGCGATTCGGGAAGTAGGCGTGTCCAGCATGGTCCGGCGCCGGCGCAGGGCGGTCAGCCACGCCGCGAACCCCAGCAGGGCGATGCCGGCCAGGCAAACCAGCCAGACCTGGCGCCGATCGGCCTGGTACGCCACTGCCAGCAGCACAAACTCGCCCAGCAAGGCAAGGCCATGCACCGACGGGCGCAGTGCCGGGATGGGAGACAACAGCATGGCGCGCGTCGCAGGCGGCCCCGGTGTCAACCAAACAGCTTGCGCAGATCGACGTCCGTCTTCTCGCTGGCCGCGAACTCCAGCAGGGTCTGGTGCCGGAAGCCGAACAGCCGCGCCAGCAGGTTGTCCGGGAAAGATTCCACCCGCACGTTGTTGAGGTTGACCGATTCGTTGTAGAGCTCGCGGCGGTCGGCAATCAGGTTTTCCAGACTGCTGATGCGCTGCTGCAACTGCATGAAATGCTCGTTGGCGCGCAGCTCCGGATAGGCTTCCGCGACGGCGAATATCTGACCCAGGCCCATGCGCAATACGCTTTCCGCCTGGTTCAAGGCCGCCACGTCGTGTTGCTGGAGCGCCGACTGGACCCGGCCGCGCGCCTCGATCACCGAGCGCAGGGTGTTCTGCTCGAACTGCTTGTACTGCTGGCAGACCTCGACCAGCTTCGGCAACTCGTCATGGCGCTGCTTAAGCGCCACATCGATGTTCGACCATGCCTTGGCCACATTGTGCTTGAGCTGCACCAGCCCGTTGTAGAGCATGACGCCATAGGCCGACACGGCCAGCAGCAGACCCCAAAAGACCATGGCACCTGGCTTCATCCGTTCTCTCCGTGATTGAAAGGAACCGATGATAGAACGCTTTGTCCGCACGCCAACTCCCGATTTGTGAGCGGCCGCAACGAAAAAGGGCAGCCCCGGCGGAGCTGCCCTGATGGCATGCGCGAAGTCCCGCTCAGGCAGCCACGGTCTGCCCCAGCGGCGAGCGGATCAGGTGGTCGAAGGCGCTCAGCGCGGCCTTGGCGCCTTCACCGGCGGCAATCACGATCTGCTTGTACGGCACCGTGGTGCAGTCACCGGCCGCGAACACGCCCGCCACGTTGGTGTGGCCCTTGGCGTCCACCACGATCTCGCCAAAGCGGCTCAGCTCCAGCGTGCCCTTGAGCCATTCGGTGTTGGGCACCAGACCGATCTGCACGAACACGCCTTCGAGTTCCACCAGCTGCTCGGCACCGCTGACGCGGTCCTTGTAGCGCAGACCGTTGACGCGTGCGCCATCTCCGGTGATCTCGGTCGTCTGGGCATTCACATGGATGGTCACGTTGGGCAGGCTCTTGAGCTTGCTCACCAGCACCGCGTCGGCCTTCAGCGCATCGGCAAACTCGATCAGCGTCACGTGCTGCACCACGCCGGCGAGGTCGATCGCCGCCTCGACACCCGAGTTGCCGCCGCCGATCACCGCGACACGCTTGCCCTTGAACAGCGGGCCGTCGCAGTGCGGGCAGTAGGCCACGCCCTTGT
>CAZJKR010000025.1:13578-24045 GCA_964546615.1 uncultured Curvibacter sp. | reverse complement strand
TCGGCATGATCGCGCTGGCCGGCATCATCGTGCGCAACTCCATCCTGCTGGTGGACTTCATCGAGCTGCAGGTCCAGCAGGGCATGGCCTTCAAGGATGCCGTGGTGAGTTCAGCCGCCGTGCGCGCGCAGCCCATTGCGCTGACCGGCCTGGCCGCCATGATCGGCGCCTTCTTCATCCTGGATGATCCGATCTTCAACGGCCTGGCCATCTCGCTGATCTTCGGCATCCTGGTGTCCACGCTGCTGACGCTGGTGGTGATCCCGGTGCTGTACTACTCGTTCTATCGCAAGCGCCATGAGCGCGCGGACGGTGCGCCACTGACCGCGGTTTGATTTCCCCTGTTCCCCCACCCACTCTCAAGGAGTTTGAAATGACTGTTGAACGTTACATCCGCATCATGGCCGGCTTTGTTGTCATGCTGACGCTGGCCCTCGGCGTCGAAGGCAGCCCGATCTTCGTCAGCAAGTGGTTCCTCGCCGTCACCGCCTTTGCCGGCTTCAACCTGTTCCAGTCCGGCTTCACCGGCTTCTGCCCGCCCGCCTTCCTGTTCAAGAAGCTGGGCGTGCCCGAAGGCGGCGACGTCTGCAAGACCAGGTAAGGCGCACGCCATGAGCGAGGGCCAACCACGCGTCACGCTGCGCCAGCAGCAGGACTTCCAGTTCGAGATCGACTTCGGCGCCGACGTGCCGACGCTGCTGGGTGACGAACATCCCCCGCTGGGCCAGGGCAAGGGCCCCACGCCGGTGCAGCTGTTGGCGGCGGCCGTGGGCAACTGCCTGTCGGATTCGCTGCTGTTTGCGCTGCGCAAGTTCAAGCAGGCCCCCGAGCCCATCACCTGTGAAGTCACGGCCACCATCGGTCGCAACGAGCAGGGCCGCCTGCGCGTGCAGGGCTTCGGCGTGGAACTCTCGCTCGGCGTGCCGGCGGCGCAGCTGCAGCACCTCGACCGCGTGCTCACGCAGTTCGAGGACTTCTGCACCGTGGCCAGCAGCGTGAGCCAGAGCATTCCGCTGACCATCGCGGTGCGGGATTCACTGGGCGAACAACTCAAGTAACAGGTGACACATGCCCGCTGATGCCAAAGTGAAGAAAGCAGCTGCCACACCCTTGCCCGAGGGCTGCGCGCCCACCGCGCTGACCGACAGCGTGGCGCGCACCGACGTGCTCAACCGCCTGCGCCGCGCCGAAGGTCAGCTGCGCGGCATTCAGCGCATGATCGAAGACGGCGAGAGTTGTCTGAAGATCGGCCAGCAGTTTTCCGCTGTGCGCAAGGCGCTGGACAGCACCTACCTGCGGATGACCACCTGCTTCCTGGCACAGGAGCTGGAATCGCGCCTGGCGCCGGGCGAACAGCAGAAGGCCGAGCTGGCGGACATGTTGAAGGACATGGAGACGCTGCTGGCGCGGATGGGGTGACGCAAGGTGTCTTGCAGGGGCCCCAAGTCATCGATGTGCGTGCGAGCACAGGCCACCGCGTCTGCTGGTGATCAGCGCGCTTCGTCTATCACGCCGCCACCCAGGCAGACTTCGCCGTCGTACAGCACGGCGCTTTGACCCGGCGTCACCGCCCACTGCGCCTGCGGGAACTGCAGGCTAAACGCGCTGCCTTCGATATTGCCAATCGTGCACGCCGCATCAGCTTGCCGGTAACGCGTCTTGGCCGCCATCGTGCCCGGCGCCGGCGGTTCACCCGCCACCCAGCTGGCATCCTGCGCGTGCAGCTGGTGCGACAGCAGCCAGGGATGCTCATGCCCCTGCACCACCCACAGCGTGTTCTTCTCCATGTCCTTGCGTGCCACGTACCAGGGGGCGTGGTCACCGGCGCCCCGCGACACGCGGTCGCGTGTCGCTGCTCCATCCTTTGCGCCTCCTGCCGGCTTGATGCCGCCGATGCCCAGGCCCTGGCGCTGACCCAGGGTGTAGAAGCTCAGGCCCACGTGCTGGCCGATGACGCGGCCGTAGGCCTTGTCGCCGGGTGCGGGCGTGCCGTCCTTGATGGGGCCGGGTTCCTTCTGGATGTAGCGGTTGAGGAACTCGCGGAACGGCCGCTCACCGATGAAGCAGATGCCGGTGCTGTCCTTCTTCTTCGCATTGGGCAGGCCGATCTCGGTGGCGATGCGGCGCACCTCGGTCTTGTGCAGTTCGCCGACCGGGAACAAGGTCTTGCTCAGCTGCGCCTGGTTCAGGCGGTGCAGGAAGTAGCTCTGGTCCTTGCTTGGGTCCAGGCCCTTGAGCAGTTCGTGCTTGCCGGTCGTTTCGTTCAGGCGCACGCGGGCATAGTGTCCGGTCGCAATTTTTTCCGCGCCCAGGCGCATGGCGTGGTCGAGGAAGGCCCTGAACTTGATCTCGGCGTTGCACAGGATGTCGGGGTTGGGCGTGCGGCCGGCCTGGTATTCGCGCAGGAACTCGGCGAAGACGCGGTCCTTGTACTCGGCGGCGAAGTTGACGTGCTCGATCTCGATGCCGATCACATCGGCCACGGCGGCGGCATCGACGAAGTCGATGTTGGAGGAGCAGTATTCGCTGTCGTCGTCATCCTCCCAGTTCTTCATGAAGATGCCGATGACCTCGTAGCCCTGCTGCTTGAGCAGGTACGCGCTGACCGCAGAGTCCACACCCCCGCTCAAACCCACCACGACCCGCTGCTTGCCTGACTTGCTCATAGGTATGCGATTATCCCAGCCGTGAACCTACTTGGCGTTTGACGGGCTTTTATGGAACTCAGGCAGATCCGCTATTTCGTACGTGTGGTGGAGCTCGGCAGCATGAGCCGCGCCGCGCTGGAGCTCGACATGGTGCAGTCGGCCCTGAGCCAGCAGATCAGCCGGCTGGAGGGTGAACTGTCCACGCGGCTGCTGCAACGCACCAGCAAGGGCGTGACACCCACCGAGGCCGGCCTGGCCTTCTTCCGCGAGGCCCAGCTGACGCTGCGCCATGCCGAGCAGGCCGTGCGCGCGGCGCAGCAGGCCCGGCTGTCAGGTTCGGTCAGCGTGGGCCTGGCGCCCACCACGGCCGCCGTGCTGGGCCTGCCGCTGCTGCGCGCCATGCGGGCGCGCTACCCCGATGTACGCCTGCACCTGGTGGAAAGCATGTCGGGCCATGTGAGCACCATGCTCAACGCGCGCCAACTCGACCTCGCCGTGCTCTTCAACACCGACCCGGCCCGGCGCTGGAGCACCATGCCCCTGCTCGAAGAGCGGCTCTACTACATCCGTGCGCGGCGCGAGGTCAAAGGCGAGCCGTCGGCGCGTGTGCGCGCCACCGCGCTCAAGGGCGTGCCCCTCATCATGCCCACGGGTGGCCACGGCCTGCGCAGTGCGCTGGACGCGGTGTTCAACCGGGCGCGCATCCAGCCCACGGTAGTGGTGGAGATCGATTCCCTGTCCATGCTCATGGATGCGGTCGAGGCCGGCCTGGGCGGCTCGCTGCAGCCCTGGTCCGCCGTGAGTCGCTACAGTGACGCCACCGAGCGTTTTGCGCTCTCCGAGCTGGCCGACCCGCTGGCGCGCCGGCGCAATGTGCTGTGCAGCCTCTCGGACGACGAACTCTCGCCCGCCGCGCTGGCCACGCGCGTGGTGCTGGCCGACTGCGCGCGCGAACTCGTGCGCTCCGGACGCTGGGTCGGTGCGACGCTGATCGACGCCTGATCTTCCTAGAGCAGGTTCACGCCCTTCCACTGCCCGCTGTTCACGAGCTGCTTGACGGTCTCGCGCAGCTCGCCGCGCACGGCGGCGGCGGCGGGTGAAAGGCGTTCCGCGTCCACCGAGTAGAGAAAGTTCGGGCGCTTCATGCTGGCGTCGGAAAAGGCCAGCGTGCGCCAGCCTTCGCGCAGCCGGCCTTCGAGCAGCGCGGCCGACATGGGCTTGATGGTGGCACCCATGCCGTCGCGCACACAGGTCATGAGCAGCGACAGCGAATCGATCTCGGCCACCACGTGCAGGGCAAGGTTGCGCTGCTCGAACTCGGCGGCGATGCGCCGGCGCAGGCCGTGGATGCCCGTGGGCAGGATCAAGGGCAGGCCGGCCGTGTCTTCGCAACTGAGCTTGACGCGACGCGGCGGCACCAGGTCGCTGTCCTCGGGCAGCATGACGAAGAGTTCTTCCTCTACCAGCGGCTCGGCCGGCAGGTCGGGCACGGCATCGCGGCTGAAGAGGATGGCCAGGTCCAGCTGGCCCATGCGCATCATCTGCGCCAGATGGCCGCTCATGCCCTCGACCACATTGAGCACGATGCCCGGGTACTTCTCGCGGATGCGGCGCATGAAGGGCACGCCCACGGCGCAGACCGTGGTGGCCGCCAGCCCGACCGAGACCATGCCGTGCACGGTGCCCGGCTCCTGCCGCGCGATGGACAGGGCCTGGTCCAGCTGGCGCAGCATGAAGCGTGCGTGGTGGTGCAGGGCCGCGCCGTTTTCCGTAGGGGTGACGCCTTTGGCGGTGCGGATGAGCAGAGGCTTGCCCACCTCGGCTTCGAGCTTGGCGATGTGCTGGCTCAGCGCGGGCTGGGCGATGTAGAGCTGGCGCGAGGCCTTGGCCAGGCTGCCGCTTTCCACGATCTGTACGAAGTACTTGAGTTGACGCAGGTCCATGGGGGCATCCTATAAGTTTTTCAGGATGCCCCCCTATAAGAAATAGCGATACCCCATCTCGGAAAACAGTATTTTTCAAAAGAGCCGCCGCTTCCTACCATCGCCCCTGCATTCCACATCAAACCCAAACCTAGAGGAGACAAGGATGGAAGCGAACAAGACAGAGAAGAACGTGCCCCTGCACGACAGCGCGCGCCGCACGCTGCTCAAGACCGGCGCCCTGGTGGCCGGCAGCGCCGCCCTGGGCTACCCCATGCTGGCAGGCGCACAGGCCAGCAACCCGATCCGGATCGGCCACCTCACGCCGCTGACGGGCTTTCTGGGCGCACTGGGTGAGTACGCCGTGCAGGGCATCAAGATGGCGGCCGAGGAAATCAATGCCAGTGGCGGCCTGCTGGGTCGACAGATCGAGCTGATCAGCGAAGACTCGGTGAACCCGCAGACGGCCTCCAGCAAGGCGCAGCGCATGATCGAGCAGAACAAGGTGCAGGTGCTCATGGGCGAGATCAACTCGGCCTCGGCCCTGACCATCTCGCAGGTCGCGGCACGCAACAAGACGATGTTCATGAGCATCGGCGCGCGCTCCGACGCACTGCGCGGCAAGGACTGCAACCGCTACACCTTCCACGTCGATATCCCGGTGACGGTGATGGTCAACGCCGCCGGCGAGGCGCTGGTGCGCCAGGATCTGGTCAAGGGCAAGAAAATCTACGCCCTCACCTCCGACTACCTCTTCGGCCACGACCTTTCACGGGCGGCCAAGAACTTCTTCAACCGCAACGGCGGCACGGTGATCGGCGACGAACTGGTACCCACCGACCTGACCGACTTCAGCGCGCAGCTGATCAAGATCCGCCAGGCCCGCCCCGATCTGGTGGCCACCAACCTCGGCGGCAACCAGGTGACCAACTTCGTCAAGCAGTACGCCGAGTTCGGCCTGCAGTTCCCCGTGGCCGGCTTCAACCTCAACACGGCTGACGCCTGGGCCGCGGGTGAGGGCAACCTCGGCGGCATCTGGCCCACGGTGTGGCACCACGAGCTCAAGACGCCGGGCTCGCAGGCCTTCGTCGAGAAGTTCACCAGGAAGTACGGCCGCATCCCCGAGAACCACGCCTGGATCGAGTACGTCTCGCTGATGATGCTGGCCCAGGCCATCCGCGAGACCAAGTCGGTGGACACCGACAAGCTCATCGCCTACTTCGAGACCGAGGCACAGTTCGACATCCTGAAGGCGCGCAAGGCCTACTTCCGCAGCTGGGACCATCAGCTCATGCAGGAAGCCTATCCCTTCACGGTCAAGCCCAAGGGCCAGGCCAGGCACAAGCAGGATTTCCTGCTCTTCGGCGAGGCCGTGCCGGCACCCAACGAGCCGCTGGAAAAGCTGGCTCCCCCAAAGTCCGAAAGTCTTTGCAAGATGTGAGTTGAAGTGAGCTGAGTTGGCCGACGCCAGGATAGGCGTTGGCCCTTTTCCCCTCTTCCGGATCCCCATGGAAATCGTCTATTTGCTCGAGCAGGTCGTCAACGGCCTCGTGCTCGGTGGTTACTACCTGCTGCTGGCCCTGGGCCTGTCGCTGATCTTCAGCGTCGGCGGCATCGTCAACCTGGCGCACGGTGCCTTCTACGCACTCGGCGCCTATCTTTCGCTCGAAGTCATGAAGCACGCCGGATTCGCCGGCAGCATCTTCATCACGCCGGCCCTGGTGGGCCTGCTGGGCATCCTGTTCGAGCGCTATCTGCTGCGGCGCTTCTACAGTGCCGACCCCATCCTCAGCCTGCTGGTCACCTTCGGTCTGGCCATGGTGGCCGAGCAGGCCCTGCGCATGATCTGGGGCTCGGCGCCGCTGTCGTCCAATATGCCGCCCGAGTTCAAGGGCAACGTCATGCTGGGCGAGTTCATGCTCTCCAGGTACCGCCTCTTCATCCTGGGCGTGGTCATCGTGGTGATGGCAGGCATCTGGCTGCTGCTGCACAAGACGGCCTTCGGCCGCGTGGTGCGCGCCGGTGTGCAGAAACCTGACATGGTGGCCGTGCTGGGCATCCGCCTGCAGCCCTATATGACGGCCATCGTCATGCTGGGCGTGGCCACGGCCGCGCTCGGTGGCGTGCTCTTCGGGCCCATCGCCATCGTGCACCCGGCCATGGGCACCGAGATCATGACCGTGGCCTTCGTCGTCGTGGTGATCGGTGGCCTGGGCAGCTTCTGGGGCGTGGTGGTGGCGGCGGTGCTGGTGGGTGTGGTGCGCGGCGTCACCACCCATTTCCTGCCTGCGGCCAGCGAGGCCTCCATGTACATCCTGATGTTCCTCGTGCTGATGTTCCGGCCGCGCGGCCTGCTGGGCGAGCGCATTGAACGTTTCGAGTGAGAAGAAAAGAACAATGAATGCTCTGCTGAATCCCAAGGTCCGGCCGCTCCTGGTCGGCGCGCTGTCCCTGGTGCTGCTGCCGCTGGTCTTCCAGGCCATCGGCCTGACGCTGGACGCGGCCACCGTGGTGGTCATCCTGGCGCTGGCGGCCATGGGCCTGAATCTGCTCGTGGGCTACACCGGCCTGGTGTCTTTCGGCCATGCGGCCTGGTTCGGCATCGGCGGCTATGCCGCAGGCCTGGCCCAGCTGCACTGGTTCCCGGGCCAGATCGTGCTGCCCTTTGCCTTCGCCGTCCTGTTCACGGCCACGCTCTCGCTGGCGGTGGGCTTTCTGATCCTGCGCCGGCGCGGGGTGTATTTCTCGCTGCTGACGCTCGCCTTGTGCGCGCTGACCTTTGCCATCGCCTTCCGCTGGACGGCGCTGACCGGCGGCGAGGGCGGCCTGGGTGGCATCGAGCGCGGCGGCCCGGCCTGGCTCAACCTCGACGGGCACCTCAATTACTACGTGCTCGTGGCCCTGATCGCCTTCGGCCTGCTCTATGTTCTGCTGCGCGTGGTGCGCTCGCCCTTCGGCCATGTGCTCGTGGCCATCCGCGAGAACCAGCAGCGCGCGACCTTCCAGGGCTACAACATCGACCGCTACAAGCTGCTGGCCTTCGTGATCTCGGCCACCATCACCGGCTTGGCCGGCGCCATGATGGTCTTCCTGCATCGCCTGGCGGCGGCCGAGTCCACGGCCGTGGCCTTCTCGGGCGAGCTGCTGGCCATGGTGGTGATTGGCGGCATGCACAGCTTCCTGGGCCCGGCACTCGGCGCGCTGTTTTTCCTGCTGTTCCGCGAGCTGTTTTCCATCTGGACCAACAACTGGCTGCTCTACTTCGGTCTGATCTTTGTCGCTTTCATCATCTTCTCGCCTGCAGGCCTGACCGGCATCTGGGCTCAGATCCAGCGCCGCCTCAAGCCGCCGCCCGAGGACGGCGCGGCCATGAGCAAGCGCAAGATCTACGAAGGTCTGCCCTTGCCCGAGTTTCTGCGGCCCCAACGCGTCGAGGGCGCGGTGCTCGAAGCCGAGCGCATCAGCAAGAGCTTCGGCGGCATCCAGGCCGTGCGCGAGAACAGCCTCAGCGTGCAGGCCGGGCAGATCCACGCGCTGATCGGCCCCAACGGCGCGGGCAAGACGACGACCTTCAACCTGATCTCGGGCATGTTCATGGCCGACACGGGCACGGTGCGCCTGCACGGTCAGGAGATCCAGTTCCTGGCGCCGGACCGCATCTGCCAGCAGGGCCTGGCGCGCTCCTTCCAGATCACCAACCTTTTCAAGGGGCTGAGCATCTACGAGAACCTGCGCCTCTCGCTGCAGGCGCGGCATGCGGGGCGCTTCAACTGCTGGCGCGACATCGACAGCTATCCCGAGGTGCACGTCGAGACTGCCGAACTGATGAAGTTCCTCGGCTTGCAAGGTATGGAAGGGGTGGGCGGCGGTGACCTGTCCTACGGCGGTCAGCGTCTGGTGGACCTGGGCATTGCACTCGGCTCCAAACCCCAGGTGCTGCTGCTCGACGAGCCCCTGGCCGGCCTGGCCGCGGCCGAGCGCGAGCGGGTGTCCAGGCTGGTGACCACCATTGCCAGCAACATCCCCGTGCTCATCGTCGAGCACGACATCGACCGCGTGCTGTCTCTCTCGCACCGCGTGACGGTGATGAACCAGGGCGAGGTGCTGATGAGCGGCACACCCGACGAGGTGCGCCGTGACCAGCGTGTGCAGGAGATCTACACCGGCCACGGCACGCCGCCCGTCACGGGCCGCAGCGGCCAGGTGGCTGGCGACCGCCCGCTGGTGCTGGACTTCGACAAGGTCAACGCCTTTTATGGCAAGAGCCACATCCTCAACGACGCCAGCCTGCGGGTGCGCGAGGGCGAGATCGTGGCCCTGCTGGGTCGCAACGGCGCGGGCAAGTCCACGCTGCTCAAAAGCCTGGTGGGCCTGTTGCCGCCGGCCAGCGGCCGCGTGAACTTCAACGGCCGCGAGATTGCGGGCCTGGGGGCACCCGACATCGCACGCGCCGGCATCGGCTACGTACCGCAAGGGCGCGGCCTGTTTGCCGGCATGACGGTGGCCGAGAACCTGGCGCTGGGCCGTCTGGCGCGACCCACCGACGGCAAGACCGGCGTGGTCTGGGACGAGGCGAAGATTCTTGAATACTTCCCGCGCCTGAAAGAGCGCATGCATGTGGCCGCCGACTACCTCTCGGGCGGCGAGCAGCAGATGGTGGCCGTGGCGCGCGCATTGTCGGGCAACGTCAAGCTGTTGCTGCTCGACGAACCCTTTGAAGGCTTGGCGCCCACGGTGGTGCAGGAACTGTTCACGGTCTTCGACAAGCTGCGCCAGCATGTCGCCATCGTCATCGTCGAGCACAACCTCGACCTCGTGCTGGCCCTGGCCGACCGCGTCTACGCGCTCGAGCGCGGCGCCGTCTTCCACGAAGGTCCGGCCCAGCCCCTGCTGACGGATCTCGACTACCGCAAGAAGATTTTGTGGCTGTGATCGCCACAGTGAATGAGGAAGGAATGATCATGAACAAGAAACCGGAGCTCAAGCTCCTGCTGGAAAAGATGGCCAACATGCCCTGGAAGGAATACCCGGGCCATTTCGGCGGCGCCCTGTCCAAAGAGCTGGCAGGTCCGGAGACCACGGGCAGCTCACGCGTGGACTTTCGCATCTCGCGTTACGCCCCCATGGCCTATGTGCAGGAGCATGTGCACAAGGTGCAGGAACAGGTCTACTACGTGCTCGAAGGCGAGGGCATCCTTACGCTCGATGACACCAGGAACCTGATGCGCCCGCACGACTACGTCTATGTGCCGCCGGGTGTGCGCCACAGCTTCACCAACACCGGAACCGACGGCCTGGTCTTCCTGGTCATCACCACGCCAGCCTCTGATGACGAGGAGATGCGCTGATGGATCGCAAGGCCTCTGCCGTGCTCGACGCGGCCACCCCGGCCACCTACGGCCTCTTGATCAACGGACTGTGGGTTCCGGGGGCGGGTCCGCGCGTGAGCGTGCTGGACAAATACAAGCTCCAGCCCTGCGCCACCCTCACCACGGCCGACGCGGCCCAGGTGAAAATGGCCGTGGAGGTGGCCCACGCGGCCTTCCGCGTCGGTGCGCCCGTGGCCTATGAGCGCGGCGCCATCCTGGACCGCGCGGCCCAGCTGCTGGAAGCGCGCGCGCCCGAGTTCGTGCGCGCCATGCAGCTGGAGGCGGGTTTCACCCAGAGCGACGCCATGGGCGAGGTGCGCCGTTGCACCCAGACCCTCAGGCTGTCGGGCGAGGAGGCGCGCCGCCTCGCCGGTGACGTGATCCCCCTGGCCGGCGCGCCCGGTGCCGCCGGTCGTCTGGGTTTCACCCTGCGGGTGCCGCTGGGTGTGGTGGCCGCCATAACACCCTTCAATTCGCCGCTCAACACGGTCACGCACAAGGTGGCGCCTGCTTTTGCCGCGGGCAATG
>CAZJKR010000025.1:2433-13568 GCA_964546615.1 uncultured Curvibacter sp. | reverse complement strand
GTGCTGCACGGCAGCGCCGAGGTGGTAGGCCTGCTGCAGGCCGAGGAACGTGTGCGTTTCTTCGCCTTCACGGGCAGCACCGAGGTGGGTCGCAAGATCCAGCAGGCTGCGGGCCTGCGGCGCACGCAGATGGAGCTGGGTTCGATCGCCTGCACCATCGTCTGTGATGACGCCAAGCTGGACGCCGCCCTGCCCAAGATCGTCAACGCGGGTTACCGCAAGGCCGGCCAGGTGTGCACCTCGGTGCAGCTGCTGCTGGTGCACGAGTCGCTGCAGGCCGAGGTGGAGCAGCGTCTGGCCAAGATGGTGCAGGACCTGTCGTATGGCGACCCGCAGGACCCCAAGACCTTTGTCGGGCCGGTCATCAGCGAGGAGGCGGCCGTGCGCATCGCGCAGTGGATAGACGACGCCATGGCCCAGGGTGCGAAGCGTCTGGCCGGTGGCGCAAGAAGGGGCGCGGTGGTGCCGCCCACCTTGCTCACGAACATCAGCAACACCATGCGCGTGGGCTGCAACGAGATCTTCGGCCCCGTGGTCTGCATCGTGCCTTTCAAGACCCTGGAGCAGGCCATCGCACGCGTCAACGCCACGCCATTCGGCCTGGCCACGGGCCTGTTCACCAACCGCCTGGGCGATGCGCTGGCCGCCGCCCAGCAGCTGGAGGTGGGCGGGGTGCACATCAACGAGACGTCCAGCTCACGCGTGGACCTCATGCCCTACGGCGGCAGCAAGGACAGCGGCTTTGGCCGTGAAGGACCGCATTACGCGGTCCATGAAATGACGGAAGAGCGTATCGTGACCTTCACGACACTTTGACAGACAGTTATCCGAAAAGAGAGAAAGTCATGCCCAAGATGAAAGGCGGCGAGCTGATCGCCCAGTACCTGGTTCAGGAGAAAGTGCCGTATATCTTCGGCATCTGCGGCCATGGCAACGTCGGCATCCTTGATGCACTGTACGACGTGAGGGACGAGCTCCAGCTCATTTCGCCGCGTCATGAACAGTGTGCCGGCCACATGGCCGACGCCTACTTCCGCGTCAAGCACAAGCCGGTGGCCACGCTCACCTCCACCGGCCCCGGTTCGGCCAACATGGTGATGTCCTGCGCCACGGCGCTGTCGGATTCGTCGGCCTTCATGTGCATCACGTCCAACGTGCCGACCTCGCAGCACAACCGCGCGCCCTTCCAGGAGCTCTACAAGCACAACCAGGCCGACTTCGCCCAGGTCATGCGCCCGGTGGTCAAGCGCGCCTTCCAGCCCAGCCGCGTGGACATGCTGCCCCTGGCGCTGCGCCAGGCCATGGACACCATGGTCACGGGCCGTCCCGGCCCGGTGAACCTGGACATTCCCTACAACGTCTACCAGGAAGAGGCCGACGTCGAGCTGCCGCCGGCGTCCAACATCCACCGCGTGCATCGCCCGGGTGCGAACGAGGCCGACATCGCCGCGACGCTGGACCTGCTGGCCGCCGCGCGCCAGCCTGTGCTGTTCATCGGCCACGGTGCCACGCTGTCCGAAGCCGGCCCCGAGATCACCGAGCTGGCCGAGACCCTGGGTGTGCCGGTCATCACCTCGCCCAACGGCATGGGCGCCATCCGTGGCGACCACCCCCTGGCGCTCGGCTTCATCGGTCGCAACGGCGCCTACCCGGCCAACGAGGCCGGCCGCCATGCCGACCTGGTCATCACGCTGGGCACGCGCTTCGACGACCGCAGCTCCTCCAGCTGGCATGACGGTTACTCGTGGAATTTCCCGAAAACGAAACTCGTGCACGTGGACATCGACCCCCAGGAGCTGGGCCGCAACTACGCGCCCGATCTCGGCGTGATCGCGGATGTGAAGGTCTTCACGCGCCAGCTGCTCAATGCGCTACCCGGGCGCAAGGAAATCAGCGCTACGCGCTACGCTCCCTGGCTGGCCCAGGTGCAGGGCTGGCAGGCGCAGTGGGAAGCTTTTGTGCGTCCGCACTTTGGCGATTCCACCAGCCCGCTGCGCCCTGAGTTCGTCGTGGGCACGCTGCAGAAGGTGCTGCCCGATGACGTGATCCTCGCGCTCGACTCCGGTGTGCACCACAACTGGTTCATGCAGTTCTGGCAAGCCAAGCGCCCGCAGAGCATGCTCAACAGCTGGGGCTATTCGAGCATGGGTTTCGGCGTCTGTGGTGTCATGGGTGCGGCGCTGGCCGCACCCGACCGCCCGTGCGTGGCCGTGGTCGGTGATGGTGGCTTCACCATGGCCCCCTATGTGCTGTGCACGGCGGTGGAATACAACCTGCCTGTTGTCTGGATCGTCTGGAACAACTTTGCCTGGGGCGCGATCCGCGACCTGCAGTACGGCCTGTTCGACGGCCGCGAGATCGGCACCGCCTTCTACAAGGGCCAGACTGGCGAGCGCTACAACCCCGACTTCGCTGCCTGGGCCCGCGCCTGCGGCGCCGACGGCTACACCGTCACGCGCCCGCAGGATCTGGGCGCCACCGTGCAGCAGGCGCTCAAGAACAAGCGTCCCTGCGTGATCGACGTGCACGTGGACGCCGATATGCGTCCGCCGTCCACCGGGACTTGGCAGCTGCCGCCGATTCCCTACAAGGAACCGATCTATGGCAAGCCGTACAAGGCTTGACCCCCCTGAGTCGCTTCGCGCCTTCCCCCCGCTCATCCTGCGGTGGCGGGGGGACGCCACCAGCGGCCCGGCAAAGCCGGTTCCGCGGTGGCCCCGTAAAGACAACGCAATCAACAATAGACAGGAGTTCGCATGAGCAAGAAGATCGCCCTCGTTTTCGGCGGCACGCGCGGCATCGGCGCGGCCACGGTGCAGAAGCTGGCCGAAAGCGGCTATGACGTGGCCTATACCTATGTGAGCAGCGCACCCAAGGTGCCGGCGAAGATCGGCGCCAGTGCCACCAAGGGCTACCAGGTCGACATCCGCGAACCGGCCCAGGTGGCCCAGGTCTTTGCCGAGGTGGCCAAGGACTTCGGCAGCATGCCGCACTGCGTGGTGGCCAACGCCGGCATCAACGTGCCGCCTGGCCCCATCGCGACCTATGACCCCGACAACTTCCGCAAGGTGGTGGAGGTGAACCTGGTCGGCGCCTTCAACGTGCTGAGTGCCGCCGCGAAGAACGTGGTGGACGGCGGCAACATCATCGGTCTGACCACCTCCATGGTGCGCGTGGCCGTGCCCGGCGGTGGCGCCTACACCGCCACTAAGGCGGGGGTGGAGAGTCTGCTGCGTTCCATGGCCAAGGAACTGGCCCCGCGCAAGATTCGCGTCAACGGCGTGGCCCCGGGCCCGGTCGACACGGAGCTGTTCCGCGCCGGCAAGGACGAGGCGGCGATCGCGCGCTCGGCGGGCATGAGCCCCTTCAACCGCGTAGGTCAGCCCGAGGAGGTGGCCGAGGTCGTGGCCTTCCTGGCCTCGGACAAGGCCTCGTGGGTGCACGGCCAGATCATTCAGCCGAATGGTGGAATGGTCTGAAGCATGTGGCCCCCACGTTCGCTCACTGCGTGTAGCTCTCTGCCCCCCGAGGGGGCGCGTTTCGCCTTGGGGCGGCCCGGCGGCGAAACATGCGGCTCGCGGTCTTCACCAAGAACTACACGAACCCGGCCTATGGCGCGGCGCGCCTGGGCGCGGAACGCGCGGCCGCGCTCTTTGGTGACGAGGTGCTGCACTTCGTGCCCCAGAAGGGCGATGACCCCGTGGAGCAGAGCGCGCTGATCGAGCGGGCGCTGGCTTTGAGTCCGCGCCCGGATGCTTTCGTATTCTCGCCTGTGCATGCGACGAAAGTGGATACGGCCATCCGCCAGGTGGTGGCGGCCGGCATCCCCATGATCGGTTTCGTCAACCCGATCGCGGCTGCGCCTATGGTGAGTTATGTGAGTTCCGATGACCACCAGCTCGCGCTTGCGATTGCGAGCTACCTGTTCCAGCATCTGAATGGGCAGGGCCGCGTGCTCGTGGTTACGGGCCCCGAGCAGTCCTACACCAGCCTGGAGCGCCTGCGTGGTTTCCAGGACGCAGCGCGCGAGGCGCCTGGCATCGCGCTGGCGGGTCAGGTGGCCGGCGACTATGTGCGCGAGGTGGCCCGGGACCGCGCGACGGCCTGGTTGCAGACGAATGCGGTACCAGACGCGGTGCTCGTGGCCAACGACATCATGGCCATCGGCGTGCTGGACGCGCTCGACGCCGCGGGGAAGACCGCTGCCGTGGTGGGCGTGAACGCGATTCCGCAAGCCATCGAGGCCATCGCGACGGGTCGCATGCTGGCCACAGCCGACTTCAACGCCATGCAGATGGCCTACCTCGCCGCCGAATGCGCGGCACGGCATCTGCGCGGTGAGGCCGTGCCCCGGACCATTGAGCTGCCGGTGCAGATCGTCGACGGGGGCAATTACGCACAGTGGAACCTGCCCTACGAGCAGCGGCCTGTGATCACACTTGAAGAACTGAGGAGCAAGACATGAAACGCAACTTTCTGAAGCAGGTCCTGGGCGGCCTGCTGCTGGCCGCGCTGGCGGGCGGCGCAGGGGCGCAGGCCTACCCGGACAAGCCCATTCGCATCGTCGCGCCCTTTGCGCCTGGCGGCGCCGTGGACATCATCGCGCGCATCATTGCCGAAGGCCTGAGCGCCCAGTACGGCCAGACCGTCATCGTCGAGAACAAGCCGGGTGCCAGCGGCCATCTGGGTGCGCAGACGGTGGCCAAGGCCCCGGGCGACGGCTATACCCTCATGGTGGGCACCATCGGCATTCACGCAGCCTACAAAAGCTACAGCAAGCTGACCTACGATCCGGCCCGCGAGCTGCGGCCCGTCATGATCGTGGGCGAGGCGCCCAACCTGGTGCTGGTACCGGCGAATTCGAAGTACAAGACCTTTGCCGATTTCCTGGCCGACGCCAAGGCCAACCCGGGCAAGATCAACTACGCCTCGGCCGGCCCCGGCTCCTCGGTCCACATGGTGACCGAGCTGTTCCAGCTGGCCATCGGCCAGCGCATGAACCATATCCCCTACAGGGGCAGCGGCCCGGCGCTGATCGACTTGATCGCGGGCCAGGTCGACGTGATGTTCGACAACATGTCCTCGGGGCTCAAGCACGTGGAAGGCGGCAAGCTGCGCGTGCTGGCCGTGACGGGCCCGCAGCGTGACAAGCGCCTGCCCCAGGTGCCCACCATCGCCGAGGCTGGCGTGCCCGGCTATGCCGGCACCTCCTGGTTCACGTTCGCGGCGCCGGCCGGCACGCCGACGGCTCTGGTCGAGAAGCTGAACCGGGATGTGCAGAAGGTGCTGGCCAGCCCGGCCGTGGCCACGCGCTACGACACCCTGGGCATGAACTACACGCCCAACACGGCGACCGAGGCGGCGGCTTTTTTCCAGAGCGAGACCACCAAGTGGACGCAGGTGATCGAGGCAGCCAAGCTGCAGCTCGACTGAGATCGCACGACAAACGGAGACCGGGATGATGAACAAGTATTTCCTGAACGGGTTGCTGGGCCTGGCACTGAGCGCCCTGAGCCTGGGCGCAGCAGCCCAGGATGCCTATCCGAACAAGCCCGTGAAGATCGTCGTGCCCTATGCGGCCGGTGGCCCGGCCGACCTGCTGGCACGCGGCGTGGCTGAGAAGCTGGGCCCGCGCCTGGGCCAGCCGGTGGTGGTGGAGAACAAGCCCGGTGCCGGCGGGCACACGGGCGCCGAGCAGGTGGCGCGGGGCCCGGCCGACGGCTACACCCTGGTGCTGGCCACCATCGCGCACAACGGGGCGGTCAAGCTCTATCCCAACCTGCGCTACGACCCGATGAAGGAACTCAAGCCCGTGGTCCTGCTGGCCGAGGCGCCGAGTATCCTCATCGTCAAGCAGGAGCTGCCGGCCAAGTCGGTGCAGGAGCTGCTGGCTTTGGCCAAGGCCCAACCGGGCAAGCTGACCTATGGCTCAGCCGGCAACGGCTCGGCCATGCACATGGCGGCCGAGCTGTTCCGCTACATGAGCAAGGTGGACTATGTGCACGTGCCCTACCGCGGCGGCGCGCCGGCCATGGCCGACCTGCTGGGCGGTCAGATCGACATGCTCTTCGAGAGCCTGGGCACGGCCCATCCACATCTCAAGAGCGGCAGGGTGCGCGCGCTGGCCGTGACCGGCACTGCGCGCAGCCCCAGCCTGCCCGAGGTGCCCACGGTGGCCGAGGCCGGTGTGCCCGGTTATGCCTCCGTGCCCTGGTACACGCTTTCGGTGGCCAGCGGCACGCCCGTTGCCATCGTCAACAAGCTCAACACCGAGCTCAATGTGGTGCTCAAGGACAAGGACCTGGTGCAGCGCTGGGACGGTCTGGGTATCGTGGCCCTGGGCGGCAGCCCGGTGGATGCGCTCAAGCGCAACGAGGCCGAGACCGCCAAGTGGAGCGCCGTGATCGACGCTGCAAAAATCAAGTTGGACTGAACGCCCGGGCATGAAAAGACAGGAACTGAGCTACGACGTCGTCGTGGTCGGCGGTGGCGGGGCCGGCCTGGCCGCAGCCATCGAGGCGCGCGAGAGCGGCGCGCATGTGCTGCTGCTGGAGAAGAACCCGGCGCTGGGCGGCTCCACGGCTTGGTCCATCGGCTCGGTGACGTCCAGCGGTACGCCGCACCAGAAGAAGCGCGGCATCGTCGACAGCCCGGCCGAGCACTGGGCCGACATGCCGGGTTTTGCCGGCGATCTCGATGCACGCGACAACCCGGAACTGCGCCGTATCCTCTGTGACGAGATCCCCGCCACCTTTCAGTGGTTGTTGGATTCCGGCGTGCGCTTCATGGGGCCCATGCCCGAGCCGCCGCACCGCCAGCCGCGCATGCACAACGTGCTACCCAACTCACGCTCCTTCATCTACCACCTGGGCCGGCGCGCGCGCCGAGCGGGCGTGGAGATCCGCACCGGCCTGCGCGTGACCGCACTGGTGCAAGAGGACGGCCGGGTCACGGGCGTGGATGCCGAGGGAGACAGCGGCCTGATGCGCTACCGCGCGCGCGGCGGCGTGGTGCTGGCTGCAGGCGACTTCACCAATGGCCCCGAGTTCAAGGCCCGTTTCATGGGCCCGCAGGAAGCCAAGGTGGAGGGCGTGAACCTCACGGCCACCGGCGACGGTCAGCGTCTGGGCGAGAGCCTGGGCGCGACCATCGTCAACGGCGACCTCGCGCTCGGTCCAGAGATCCGTTTCATCGCCCCCGCGCAGGAGAACTTCGTGCGCCGTCTGCCGCCCTGGCGCTGGCTGGCCGTGCTCATGCAGTGGTCGCTCGACCACCTGCCCCAGGCTATGCTGCGGCCCTTCATGATGAAGTTCCTGACCACGGCGCTGGCGCCCTCGACCGCGTTGTTCGAGCAGGGCGCCATCCTCGTGAACGCGTGCGGCGAGCGTTTCGGCAATGAGCTCGACAAGCCAGCCTGGCGCCTGCCCGACCAGCCGGGCAAGCAGGGCTACATCGTGATCGACGCGGCGCTCGCGCAGCAGTTCTCGGACTGGCCGCACTATGTGTCCACGGCCCCGGGCATCGCCTATGCCTACATCCCGGATTACCGGCGCAACCGGCCCGATGTCTATGCCGAAGCCGCCACGCTTGATGAACTGGCGCGCAAGCTCGGCATGGACGCCGTGGCATTGGCGCGCAGCGTGGGCGAGAGCCCGGTGCGGCCTTTCGGCGCCGGGCCCTATGTGGCCCTGGGCCCGGTTCGGCCGGTCTTCGTGCACAGCGAAGGCGGGCTGATGGTGGATGCGCAGCACCGCGTGCTCGGCGCCGACGGCCAGCCCTTGCCCGGGCTCTATGCCGCGGGCTCCACGGGCCAGGGCGGCCTGCTGCTCAAGGGCCACGGCCACCACCTGGCCTGGGCCTTCGTCTCGGGGCGACGGGCGGGGCGCCTGCTGGCTGCGGCCACGCAGCGCTGAGGTATCACGGATCGTGATGGCCCCATGCAGCGGGTGACCTGCCGGCAGGCGGCGTCGCTCGCTACAGTCGGCGCCATCGAACAGAGCGTTGTAGTGCCGGACCTGCGTGGTCCGGCGACGGAGTTGAATTTCCCATGATCGATGTCCTCGTCATCGGCGGCGGCAACGCCGCCCTGTGTGCCGCGCTGATGGCCCGTGAGGCCGGCGCCAGCGTGCTGCTGCTGGAGGCCGCGCCGCGCGAGTGGCGCGGCGGCAATTCCAGTCACACCCGCAATCTGCGCTGCATGCACGACGCGCCGCAGGACGTGCTGGTGGATGCCTACCCCGAAGAGGAGTTCTGGCAGGACCTGCTCAAGGTCACGGGCGGCCTGACCGACGAGAAGCTCGCGCGCATGGCCATCCGTGCCTCGGCCAGCTGCCGCGACTGGATGCGCCGCCACGGCGTGCGCTTCCAGCCGCCGCTGTCGGGCGCGCTGCACGTGGCGCGCACCAATGCCTTCTTCATGGGCGGCGGCAAGGCCCTGGTCAATGCCTATTACCGCAGCGCCGAGCGCCTGGGCGTGCAGATCCGTTACGAGGCACCAGTGGACCGACTCGACATCGTGGGCGGCGCGTTCAAGGCGGCGTATGTGAAGGGCGAGCGCATCGAGGCGCGCGCCTGCGTGCTGGCTGCGGGCGGCTTCGAGTCCAACCGCGAATGGCTGCGCGAGGCCTGGGGTCAGAATGAGCGTGGCGAATGGCCGGCCGACAACTTCCTGATCCGCGGCACGCGCTACAACCAGGGCGTGCTGATCCGCCACATGCAGGCGCAGGGCGCCGACATGATCGGCGACCCCACGCAGTCGCATTGCGTGGCCATCGATGCGCGCGCGCCGCTTTACGACGGCGGCATCTGCACGCGCATCGACTGCGTTTCTCTCGGCGTGGTGGTGAACAAGCAGGGTGAACGCTTCTACGACGAGGGCGAGGACTTCTGGCCCAAGCGCTACGCCATCTGGGGCCGGCTGGTGGCGCAGCAGCCCAGCCAGATCGGCTACTCCATCATCGACAGCAAGGCCATCGGCCGCTTCATGCCGCCGGTTTTCCCCGGCGTGCAGGCCGACAGCCTGCCCGCGCTGGCGCAAAAACTGGGGCTGCCGGTAGACACCTTCATGCGCACGCTCGACGCCTACAACGCCGCCTGCCGCGTCGGCACCTTCGACCACACGGCGCTCGACGACTGCCACACCGAGGGCGTGAGCCCGGCCAAGACCCACTGGGCCCTGCCGCTGGACACCGGCCCCTACTACGGCTACGCGCTGCGCCCAGGCATCACCTTCACCTACCTCGGGCTCAAGGTCAACGAGCGATCCGCCGTGCATTTCGGCGGCGTGCCCAGCGACAACCTCTATGTGGCCGGCGAGATGATGGCCGGCAACGTGCTGGGCAAGGGCTACACGGCCGGCGTGGGCATGTCCATCGGCACGGCCTTCGGCCGTATTGCCGGCACCGAGGCGGCGCGTGCCGCCCTGCAACAGAAAGATGGGGAGTCGCAGCGTGCAGCAGCTTGAACAACTGACCCGCGAGGCGCGCGCGCTCGCCAACGCAGAAGTGGTGCCCGGCAGCGCCGAGGCCGAGGTGGCGCGGCAGCTGCAGATCTGCAACGCCTGCCGCTATTGCGAAGGTTTCTGCGCGGTCTTCCCGGCCATGACGCGCCGCCTCTCCTTCAACCAGGCCGATGTGCACTACCTGGCCAACTTGTGCCACAACTGCGGCGCCTGCCTGCACGCCTGCCAGTACGCGCCGCCGCACGAGTTCGCGGTCAATGTGCCGCAGGCCATGGCCACGGTGCGCCTGCAGACCTACACCGACTACGCCTGGCCACCGGCGCTGGGGCGCCTGTACCAGCGCAACGGCCTCACGCTCTCGCTGGCCACGGCCGGCGCGTTGACTTTCTTCATGCTGCTCACACTCTGGCTGCGCGACGCGCTGTGGCGCGTGCCGCAGCAGACGGACTTCTACGGCATCTTCCCGCACAACCTGCTCGTGAGCCTTTTCGCACCGGTCTTCCTGTTCGCCGTGCTGGCCCTGACCCTGGGCGTGCGCCGCTTCTGGCGCGAGGTGACCCCGGGCCGTGACTACGAGGCGTCGGCCATCGCCGCCGTGCGCACGGGCGCTGCGGCCGAGGCCACGCACGATGTGCTGCGCCTCAGATACCTGGACGGTGGCCATGGCGAGGGTTGTCATAACGAGGACGACGCCTGGACGAAGCAGCGCCGCGTCATGCACCACCTGACCTTCTACGGCTTCCTGCTCTGCTTTGCGGCCACCAGCGTGGCCACGCTCTACCACTACCTGTTCGGCTGGGTTGCGCCTTACGACCTGCCCAACCTGCCCAAGCTGCTGGGTGGCGTCGGTGGCGTGGCGCTGTGCATCGGTACTGCGGGTCTGTGGCGCCTGCATCTGCGCCGCCACCCGCAGCACGGCGATGCCGCGCAAAAGCCCATGGACCGCGGCTTCATCGCCTTGCTGTTCTTCACCTCGCTCACGGGCCTGGGCCTGTGGGCCGCACGTGGCACGGCCGCCATGCCGGCCCTGCTGGCACTGCATTTGGGGTTCGTGATGGCGTTGTTCCTGACCCTGCCTTATGGCAAGTTCGCGCACGGCATCTTCCGCGGCGCAGCGTTGCTGAAATGGTCGATTGAGAAGCGCCTGCCGAGCCACCTGAAGCTGGGCGACGACTGAGATGCCGGCCGAGTACGCCGGCCCGGTGAAACTGTTTTTACTTCTGCAGCAATTGCACCGAATGATCGGTGTAGACCAACTCCAGCGGATAGCGTTGGCCGCGCAAGTGGTCTTCCATGCAACGCAGCACCAGCGGGCTGCGGTGGCGCGCGGTGCTGGCGCGGATCTCGTCCGGGGTCAGCCACAGCGTGCGCACGATGCCGGTGTCCAGCGTTTGACCCGGCACCACGGCACCCAGTTCGCCGGCAAAGGCGAAGCGCAGGTAGGTGATGTCCTCCGTTGCCTCCCCCGGGTGTTGGCGCTGCAGGCGCGACAGGTAGATGCCCAGCAGGTGCGTGGGCCTGAAATGGTGGGCAGTTTCTTCCAGCGCCTCGCGGGCACACCCTTCAACGGGTGATTCGCCCGGGTCCAGATGGCCGGCGGGGTTGTTCAGCCTAAGCCCCTCGGGGGTCTCTTCTTCCACCAGCAGGAAGCGGCCGTCACGTTCGATGACGGCCG
>CAZJKR010000025.1:0-2411 GCA_964546615.1 uncultured Curvibacter sp. | reverse complement strand
AGTTATAAAGCATATTCCAGGGCGGAATGGAATTCTCGGGTAAGCTCGTTTTTCGTGCGGGCCGGCCTCGTAGGGTAAGGGCTGCGTGACCGTCATGAAGATCACATTCAGGAGATGATTTATGCAGGCTGGTACAGCTCAACCGGCGCAGCGCATTGGTGTGCCGCGGGAAATCTTCCCGGGCGAAAAGCGCGTGGCCACGGTGCCCGAGGTGGTGGAGAAACTGATCAAACTCGGTTTCCGGGTGGCGGTCGAATCCGGCGCGGGTGACGCCGCCAACTTCAGCGACGATGCCTACCGTGCGGCGGGTGCCGAGATCATCCCGGGTGCTGCCGCGTTGTGGGCGGCCTCGGACATCGTGTTCAAGGTGCGCGCGCCCAGCCAGGACGAAGTGGCGCAGATGCGCGAGGGCACCACGCTGATCGGCTTCATCTGGCCGGCGCAGAACCCGGAGCTGATGCAGCAGCTGGCCGCCAGGAAGGCCACCGTGCTGGCCATCGATGCGTTGCCGCGCACCCTGAGCCGCGCCCAGAAGATGGACGCCCTGACCTCCACCGCCGGCGTCAGCGGCTATCGTGCCGTCATCGAGGCGGCCAACGCCTTTGGTCGTTTCTTCAACGGTCAGATCACGGCCGCGGGCAAGGTGCCGCCGGCCAAGGTCTTCATCGCCGGTGCCGGTGTGGCCGGCCTGGCCGCTATCGGCACCGCCGCCAGTCTGGGCGCCATCGTGCGTGCCAACGACACCCGCGCCGAAGTGGCCGACCAGGTCGTGTCGCTGGGCGGCGAGTTCGTCAAGGTCGATTTTGAGGAAGAGGGGTCGGGCGGCGGCGGTTACGCCAAGGTCATGAGCGAAGGCTTCCAGCAGGCGCAGCGTGAGATGTACGCCAAGCAGGCCCGCGAGGTCGACATCATCATCACCACCGCCCTGATCCCGGGCAAGCCGGCGCCCAAGCTGATCACCGCGGAAATGGTGCAGTCCATGAAGCCGGGCAGCGTGATCGTGGACATGGCGGCGGAGCAGGGCGGCAATTGCGAACTGACCGAGCCGGGCCAGTCGGTGGTCAAGCATGGCGTGACCATCATCGGCTACACGGACCTGGCCTCGCGCCTGTCCAAGCAGTCCTCGACCTTGTACGCCACCAACCTGCTGCGTCTGAGCGAGGAACTGTGCAAGACCAAGGACGGCGTCATCAGCGTCAACATGGAAGACGATGCCATCCGCGGCCTGACCGTTGTCAAGAACGGCGACATCACCTGGCCGGCCCCGCCGCTCAAGCAGGCGGCTGCGCCCGCGCCGAAGCCGGCCGCCGCGCCGGTGGCCGAGAAGAAGGGTGGCCACGGTCACGGCAGCAGCGGTCCGCTGCCGGCCAGGACGCTGGCCATCATCTTTGCCGTGGGCGCACTGGCCTTCTGGTTCATCGGCGCTTTCGCGCCGGCAGCCTTCCTGGGCCACTTCACGGTGTTCGTGCTGGCCTGCTTCATCGGCTACATGGTGGTGTGGAACGTGACCCCGGCCCTGCACACGCCGCTGATGAGCGTGACCAACGCCATCTCCAGCATCATCGCCATCGGCGCATTGATCCAGATCGCGCCGCCGGAGGCCGGCATCGCCGGTCGTCCGGACGATCTGATCCGCTGGCTGGCCTTAGTCGGCATCGTGCTGACGGCGATCAACATGTTCGGCGGCTTCGCCGTCACCCGCCGCATGCTTGCCATGTTCCGCAAATAAAAAGAGAGAAGAAAGACAACCATGTCCCAAAGTCTCGCCATCGTCGCTTACCTGGGCGCCGCCATCCTGTTCATCCTGAGCCTGGGTGGCCTGTCCAATCCTGAAACCTCGCGCCGCGGCAACCTGTTCGGCATGATCGGCATGGCATTGGCCGTGCTGGCGACCGTCTTCGGCCCGCGCGTCAGTCCGGCCGGCATTCCGTGGATCGTCGGTGCACTGGTGATCGGCGGCAGCATCGGTCTCTACGCCGCCAGAGTGGTGAAGATGACGCAGATGCCCGAACTGGTCGCGCTGATGCACAGCCTGGTCGGCCTGGCTGCCTGCCTGGTCGGCTTCGCCAGTTACGTCGACACCTCGGTCCAGCTCGCCGGCGCTGAAAAACTCATCCATGAGGTGGAGATCTACATCGGCATCCTGATCGGCGCAGTCACCTTCTCCGGCTCGCTGATCGCTTTCGGCAAGCTGTCGGGCAAGATCGGCGGCAAGCCGCTGCTGCTGCCCGCCCGCCATTGGCTGAACCTGGCCGGCCTGCTGGTGGTGATCTGGTTCGGTCGTGAGTTCATCCACGCGCCCACGGTCGCCGAAGGCATGACGCCGCTGATCGTGATGACCGTGATCGCCCTGCTGTTCGGCATCCACATGGTGATGGCCATCGGCGGCGCCGACATGCCGGTGGTGGTGT
>CAZJKR010000024.1:24055-24554 GCA_964546615.1 uncultured Curvibacter sp. | reverse complement strand
CTGGCCGATCAGCACATGGCTTTCGTCCAGGAACATGAGTGCGTCCTTCGGCAGGTAGTCGGTCAGCGTCGGTGGCGGCTCGCCCGGCGCGGCCCCCGACAGGTGCCGGGTGTAGTTCTCAATGCCCTTGCAGTGCCCGACCTCGGACAACATCTCCAGATCAAACCGGGTGCGCTGCTCCAGCCGCTGCGCCTCCACCAGTTTGCCCATGCCCACCAGCTCCTTCAGTCGCTCGGCCAGCTCCACCTTGATGGTCTCCACCGCCGCCAGCACCTGCTCGCGCGGCGTCACGTAGTGGCTGCTGGGGTAGACGGTGAAGCGTGGCACCTTCTGCCGGATGCGACCGGTCAGCGGGTCGAACAGCTGCAGGCTCTCGATCTCGTCGTCGAACAGTTCGATGCGCAAGGCCAGCTCGGAATGCTCGGCCGGAAAGACGTCGATGGTGTCGCCGCGCACGCGAAACTTGCCGCGGCCGAACTCCGTGTCGTTGCGCTGGTAC
>CAZJKR010000024.1:21292-24045 GCA_964546615.1 uncultured Curvibacter sp. | reverse complement strand
ATGACCATCTGATGGTAGGCCTCGGGCTTGCCGATGCCGTAGATGGCCGAGACGGTGGCCACGATCACCACGTCGCGCCGCTCCAGCACACTCTTGGTGCACGAGAGACGCATCTGCTCGATGTGCTCGTTGATCGCCGAGTCCTTCTCGATGAACAGATCGCGCTGCGGCACGTAGGCCTCGGGCTGGTAGTAGTCGTAGTAGCTGACGAAGTACTCCACCGCGTTCTTCGGGAAGAACTCGCGGAACTCGCTGTAGAGCTGCGCCGCCAGCGTCTTGTTGGGCGCAAACACGATGGCCGGGCGTCCGAGACGGGCGATCACGTTGGCCATGGTGTAGGTCTTGCCGGAACCGGTCACACCCAGCAGGGTCTGGAACACCTCGCCGGCCTCCACGCCCTCGACCAGCTGGTCGATCGCCACAGGCTGGTCGCCAGCCGGCGGATAGGGCTGGTACAGCTCGAAGGGCGAGCCGGGAAAGGTGACAAACTGTCCGGACGGCGTCTGATCCGCCGGTTTGTCCACCTCGGGAGCCATTGAAGCGTTGGTCATGGAAAGCTGATCCGTCGGACCGGTAAAATTGCAGGCAACCGACAAGAATACGCCATTCCGCCGACCCGTGTCAGCGGTCTGCTCCCTCTTCCCTCAACTGACTTTTTCAAGGAATCGACATGTCCATGTTCTCCGCCGTCGAAATGGCTCCCCGCGACCCCATCCTGGGTCTGAACGAGCAGTTCAACGCCGACACCAACCCCAACAAGGTCAACCTGGGCGTGGGCGTGTATTTCGACGACAACGGCAAGCTGCCGCTGCTGCAATGCGTGCAAGCCGCCGAAAAGGCCATGATGGACAAGCCCACCGCGCGCGGCTATCTGCCGATCGACGGCATTGCCGCCTATGACGCCGCCGTCAAGGGCCTGGTGTTCGGCGCCGACAGCGAGCCGGTCAAGAGCGGGCGCGTCGCCACGGTGCAGGGCATCGGCGGCACCGGCGGCCTGAAGATCGGCGCCGACTTCCTGAAGAAACTCAACCCCGCCGCCAAGGTGCTGATCTCCGATCCGAGCTGGGAGAACCATCGCGCGCTGTTCAGCAGCGCCGGTTTCGAGGTCGGCAGCTACCGCTACTACGACGCGGCCAAACGCGGCGTCGATTTCGACGGCATGCTGGCAGACATCAACGCGGCCCCCGCCGGCACCATCATCCTGCTGCACGCCTGCTGCCACAACCCGACCGGCTACGACATCACGCCCGCCCAGTGGGACCAGGTGATTGCCGCCATCAAGGCCAGGAACCTGGTCGCCTTCCTCGACATGGCCTACCAGGGCTTCGGCAACGGCATCGCGGAAGACGGCGCCGTCATCGGCAAGTTCGTTGCTGCCGGCCTGGACTTCTTCGTCTCCACCAGCTTCTCCAAGAGCTTCAGCCTCTATGGCGAGCGCGTCGGCGCCCTTTCCGTGCTGTGCGCGAGCAAGGAAGAAGCCGACCGCGTGCTGAGCCAGCTCAAGATCGTGATCCGTACCAACTACAGCAACCCGCCCACCCATGGTGGTGCCGTGGTGGCCGCCGTGCTGAACAACCCCGAGCTGCGCGCCCTGTGGGAGAAGGAACTTGGCGAGATGCGCGTGCGCATCAAGGCCATGCGCCAGAAGCTGGTCGACGGTCTGAAGGCCGCCGGCGTGAAGCAGGACATGAGCTTCATCACCCAGCAGATCGGCATGTTCAGCTACTCCGGCCTGAGCAAGGACCAGATGGTGCGCCTGCGCAGCGAGTTCGGCGTCTACGGCACCGACACCGGCCGCATGTGCGTGGCCGCGCTCAACAGCAAGAACATCGACTACGTCTGCCAGGCCATTGCCAAGGTGATGTAAGCCAGTTCCGGCCACGAAGAAAAAAACCGCCTTCGGGCGGTTTTTTCATGGTCTTTCAGCACCAGAACCCTTGACTGGACTACGCCAACAGCTACATTTCTGATAGCAAACCGGCAGACAAACGGGACATCACGATTAGCAGCGCCGCCGCTATTCCAGCCCGAACTGCTGCCGGAACGCGTCACAGAACTGCGGCGTGCCGGTGAGCGAGAGCGTCAGCGTATGCCGCGGCGCACCGGGCGCGTCCAGCCGGCTGCTGAACTGGCGCGTCGCCTCGTCGTAGGTGATGGCTTCGGGGGCAATCCATTCCTGCTGGCCTTCCAGGCTGTAGTCCCACTCGCCCCCCTCGTCCAGCGGCGCGCGGCCGCCCGGGAACAGGGCGCCGGCCCAGTCCAGTACCTGCGCAATCTCGGCGCGCACGGCGGCCACACGGTGTGCCGGTACCGAGGCCATGGCGTCAAAACTGCCCTGGCCCTGCGCGTCTTCGCTGTAGTCGAAGTCCAGGTAGTGCAGGCGCATGGCGTGCCGCGCAGGCGTCAGGGCTGGGCCGGCTCGTCGCTCGCCGGCTGGACCACCCGGGCCTTGCGCTGTCCGTGCTTGGGCAGCAGCTCGACATAAACGGCGGCGGCGCCTTCCTTGGCAGCAGCATCGACTTGTTCGATCAGGTGGCCGAAATGCACCGGCGCGGCCGTCTCGGCACTCAGGCCGAACCTGCAGTCGAAGTCCCAGAAGTCCACCCCTTCGGGCAGGGCCGCACGCCGTTGGCGCTTGGCGTATTTGCGAATGTCATGCTTGACGGCGTCGAGCACGCGGTCGCGGTGTCTGCCCTCGATGTTGAGCTGGTAGGTTTTGCGCACGTGGGGCCTCTGGAAATTTCTCGGGGGAC
>CAZJKR010000024.1:6686-21258 GCA_964546615.1 uncultured Curvibacter sp. | reverse complement strand
GCCGCCATTCCCGCCGTGCTGCAGGGACATGATGTGCTCGGCGCGGCACAGACCGGCTCGGGCAAGACGGCCGCCTTTGCGCTGCCGCTGTTGCAGCGGCTGGCCCAGGCACCCGCTCAGCTGCCCCGGCGCGCCCGCGCACTGGTGCTGGTCCCCACGCGCGAACTGGCAGCCCAGGTCGGTGAGGAGTTCCGCAGCCTGGCACAGCACCTGGCCGACCCCGTCAAAGTGACGGTGGTGTTCGGCGGTGTCTCCATCAACCCGCAGATGATGGGCCTGCGCGGTGGCACCGACGTTGTGGTGGCCACGCCCGGCCGCCTGCTGGACCTGGGTTTCGCCGAGGAACTCGCGCGCACCCTCGCCCTGCTGCCGGCCCGGCGACAGAACCTGTTTTTCTCCGCCACCTTCCCACCCGCCGTGCAGGCGCTGGCGCAAACGCTGTTGCGCGAGCCGGTGCGCGTCGACGTGCGGCCCGAAGCGCAAAACGAGCCCGACATCGCGCAGCGCGCGATGGCTGTCGATGCCGGCCGGCGCACCCAGTTGCTGCGTCACCTGATCAGCCAGCAGGGCTGGCGCCGGGTGCTGGTGTTCGTGGCCACCAAACATGCGGCCGAGATCGTGGCCGACAAGCTGCGCAAGGCCGGCATCGATGCCGAGCCCTTCCACGGCGAGCTGAGCCAGGGCAAACGTACCCAGGTGCTGGCCGACTTCAAGGGCTCACGCATCACCGTCATGGTGGCCACCGATGTGGCTGCGCGCGGCATCGACATTGCGCAGCTGCCGGTGGTGGTGAACTACGATCTGCCGCGCTCGACCAGCGACTACACCCACCGCATCGGCCGCACCGGCCGCGCCGGTGAAAGCGGCCTGGCGCTGAGCTTTGTCAGTGCCGCCACCGAAGCGCATTTCCGTCTGATCGAAAAGCGCCAGGGCCTGAAGCTGCCGCGTGAACAGGTGGCGGGCTTCGAACCGGTGGACATCGCGCCGATGGACGCCGCCGGCACCGGTGGCGTCAAGGGCAAGCGTCCGAGCAAGAAGGACAAGCTGCGCGCCGCAGCCGCGAACAGGTCCTAGTGCCAGAGCACCGAGCGCATCGAGATCGAGGCGCCCTGGAAGCTGGTATTGAAGAATTGCGGCGTCTCGCCGGGCAGCACTGCACCGGCGGCATAGAGCAAGGGCAGGTAGTGCTCGTGCGTGGGGTGCGCCAGCTGCGCCACCGCCCCCTGTTGCTGAAAATCGGCCAGCGCATCGAGCCGGCCCCGGGCAATCTGTTCGGCAATCGCATGGTCGAACACCTCCGCCCAGTCGTAGGCCTGATCGTCTGGCGCGCTGCGCCGCATGGTGCGCAGGTTGTGCACGATGTTGCCGCTGGCCACGATCAGCACCCCCTGCTCACGCAAGGACTGGAGCTGCCGGCCCAGGGCCAGGTGCTCGGCCGGGGGACGGCTGTAGTCCATGCTGAGCTGGATCACCGGGATGTCGGCCTGCGGGAACATGGGCTTGAGCACCCCCCAGCAGCCGTGGTCCAGGCCCCACGCCCCTTCGTCCACCCCCAGCGGCGCCTGCGTGTCAGGCTGCCGCAGGCGGGCCGCCAGTTCGCGCGCGATCTCCGGGGCGCCGGGGGCCGGGTACTGCTGCTCGAACAGTTCCTGCGGGAAACCACCGAAATCATGGATGGTCCTGGGCTGCGCCATGCCAGTGAGCCACCAGCCGCGCGTGAGCCAGTGGGCCGAGATGCACAGAATGAGTTGCGGCCGAGGCCAGCGGGCCGCTGGCCCGTCGCCGAAGGCAGCCCCCAGGGCCTCCCACTGGGGGCGAAACGCGTTGGGCTGGATCACGTTGAGCGGACTGCCGTGGCCCAGGAACAGCACGGGCAGACGCGGGCTGGGCAAAAGGGTCGGGGGCAAAGTGGTCATGGCACACGGTCTCTGAGGGGGGCCACTGGGAGCGAGGTGAAGCTGCCGGGGCCGGCGAATGTCATCGGGTTGGGCGATGGGGCTATTGTCACCGCTGGCGCTCACCCATGTCGCCAAGGCGATTCCTATCCACTGCAAATTTCATTTGCAGAAGACGACTGCACCAATCGACGTGGTTTGACGCCTGTTGTGCAGTCAGCTTCTGAGAGCCTGAGATCGGGACTCCTCTGCACGCAACTCGCCCATGCTCAATTTTCGTGGGCACCCAAACGAGATGAGCATGGCGACCGGCATCCCACCGACTACCGAGCACGGCGCGGCCATCGACGCCACCACCGCTGCCGGAAAGCTGGTCGTCGGCACCTTCGTAGCACAGCCCGAGTTCGAGTCGGCGATTTGTGCCCGGCGTTGGGCGTCACACGGCAGATGCTGTAGCGTCACCTCCCGCCCGAGGGAAACTGCGATCGGACGGCAAGAGACCGCTCGGCCACCCTGGTTAGGGCCAGATCACTCCGTGGTACTCGGACTCCAGAATGCCTGCCGGACCGCCGGCAATGCCGCGAGCCGTTTCACCAAGGCGTCCAGTTCCGCGCCATTGACCGAGGTGGCCGCCAAGGTCGCCTCTATCTCGACTTCCTCCTGCCCGAAGGCATGAATATCGAGATCACGGGTTGGGTAGCTGCCTCGCCCCAGCTCTTCTTCGAGCTGGGCCATGACCATCTTCTGGTGCGCACGCTCGGCGATCACATAGACCGTGTTGGTGACTTCGACCGATTCCACGTCCAGCGGCTTGCGATTGATGGTGTTGACGATAGGACGCAGCAGTGTGTTGGCCGCCAGCACGGACAAGGCCCCCAGCAGCGCCTCGACGATCAGGTCAGAGCCGCCCCGCGCCGACGGCCGCCGCCCCCCACGGCGTGGCGGCCGTATTCAGGCCGCGCACATTACCCTCTTCGCGCATGATCACACCGGCACCCAGAAAGCCAATACCGGACACCACGTAGGCCATGACATGCACCGCGCCCTCGTGACCATGCAGTCGGTTGGCCATGTCCACAAACAGTGCTGCGCCAACCGCGACCAGCACATTGGTGCGCAGGCCCGCCGTGCGTTGCCGGACCTGCCGCTCGAAACCGATCAACCCGCCGAGCACGAAGGCGGTGGCGAGGCTGATCAGCGTGTCGAGCAGGGAACTCAGGTTGATGCTGTGAATTGCCTCCATGTCTGTCTCCCTATTGCCAGCCATAGCGGCGGAAATAGAGGCCCTTCATGGCCTGGGTCAGCCCCATATAGGCCAGCAGGATCATGGGCAGGAACAAGAAATACAGCGGCGGCAATGCTTGCAGCTTGAAATAGTGGGCCAGTGGTCCCATCGGCAGAAAGATACCGATGGTCATGATCACCGCCGTCATCACCAAGAGCGGCGTGGCCGCCCGGCTCTGGATGAACGGAATCTTCGGTGTTCGGATCATGTGCACGATCAAGGTCTGCGTCAGCAAGCCGACGATGAACCAGCCCGACTGGAACAGGGTCTGCGCCTCGGGCGTGTTGGCGCTGAACACGAACCACATCATGGCATAGGTGGTGATGTCGAAAATCGAGCTGATCGGCCCGAAGAACACCATGAAGCGGCCCACGTCGCCCGGCTGCCAACGCTGCGGCTGCTTCAGCAGCTCTTCATCCACGTTGTCGAACGGGATGGCGATCTGCGAGATGTCGTACAGAAGGTTCTGCACCAGCAGGTGCATCGGCAGCATCGGCAGGAAAGGGATGAAGGCCGAGGCCACCAGCACCGAGAACACGTTGCCGAAGTTCGAGCTGGCCGTCATCTTGATGTACTTGAGCATGTTGGCGAAGGTGCGACGGCCTTCGAGCACACCTTCCTCCAGGACCATCAGGCTCTTCTCCAGCAGGATGATGTCGGCCGCCTCCTTGGCGATGTCCACCGCCGTGTCCACCGAAATACCGATGTCGGCCGTGCGCAGCGCCGGCGCGTCGTTGATGCCATCGCCCATGAAGCCGACCACATGGCCGTTGGCCTTGAGCAGCCGCACAATGCGCTCCTTGTGCGAGGGCGTGAGCCTGGCGAAGATGTTGTGGCTCTCCACCGCTTCGGCCAGCACCTTGTCGCTCATGCGCTCGATGCCGCTGCCCAGCAGTACGCCCCGCTCTTCCAGCCCGACCTCGCGGCAGATCTTGGCCGTCACCAGCTCGTTGTCTCCGGTCAGCACCTTGACCGCCACGCCATGCTCGGCCAGCGCCTTCAGTGCCGGGGCCGTCGATTCCTTCGGCGGATCGAGGAAGGCCACGTACCCGATCAGCGTCAGTTCAGACTCGTCGGCCACGCCATAGATCTCTTTGCTCGGCGGCACTTCCTTGGCGGCCACAGCCACCACACGCAGGCCCTCTTCGTTCAGTGCTGCGGTGACTTCGCGGATGCGGCCCAGGAGTTCCGGTGTCAGCGGCTCGATGACATCGCCGTGGTGCACTTGCGTGCAGACGGCGAGAATTTCTTCGACCGCGCCCTTGGTGATCAGCTCATGGTGATCCTCGCGCTCGCTCACCACCACCGACATGCGACGTCGATTGAAGTCGAAGGGGATTTCGTCGACCTTGCGGTAGTTCTTGGCCGGATTCAGCTCCTGATGCACATCGACGTGTTCGAGCACGGCGACATCCAGCAGGTTCTTGAGGCCGGTCTGGTAGTAGCTGTTGAGGTAGGCCATTTCCAGCACGACGTCGGACTCTTCGCCCCAGACATCGACGTGCCGCGCCAGGAAAATCCTGTCCTGGGTCAGCGTGCCGGTCTTGTCGGTGCACAGCACGTCCATCGCGCCGAAGTTCTGGATCGCATCCAGCCGCTTGACGATGACCTTCTTGCGCGACAGGAACACCGCGCCCTTGGCCAGCGTCGAGGTGACGATCATCGGCAGCATCTCGGGGGTCAGGCCCACGGCGATCGCCAGCGCGAACAGCAGCGCTTCCATCCAGTCGCCCTTGGTGAAGCCGTTGATGAAGAGCACCAGCGGTGCCATCACGAACATGAAACGGATCAGCAGCCAGCTCACCTTGTTGACGCCGGACTGGAACGCCGTCGGCGCGCGGTCGGTGGCGGTGACGCGGGAAGCCAGTGCGCCGAAGTAGGTGTTGTTGCCAGTGCCGAGCACCACGGCCGTAGCCGAACCGGACACCACGTTGGTGCCCATGAACAGGATGTTGTCCAGTTCCAGCGGGTTGATCGCCCTGGCATCACGCTGGGTGGCGAACTTCTCCACCGGCATCGACTCGCCGGTCATCGCGGCTTGCGCCACGAACAGGTCTTTGGCAGTGAGCACGCGGGAGTCGGCCGGGATCATGTCACCGGCCGAGAGCACGATGACGTCGCCGGGCACCAGCAGCTTGATCGGCAATTCGATGCGCTTCGCGTCCTTCACATGCAGATGCGCGCCGTAATACTGCTCGAATACCAGCGCGGCATCTTCTGACACGTCACGTCTGAAGACGGTGGCCGTGTTGCTGACCATGGCCTTGAGGGCATCGGTGGCCTTGTTGGCCCTGGCCTCCTGCCAGAAGCGTAACAAGGTGGAGAACAACACCATCGTGCCGATCACGATGGCGGCCTTCATGTCCTCGGTAAGGTAGGAGATGCTGGCCAGCAGCGTCAGCAGCAGGTTGAACGGATTGCGATAGGACAACCACAGGTGCTGCCACCAGGTCAACGGCTTCTCGTGTTCGACCTCGTTCAGGCCGACGCGGGCACGAACGGACTCGGCCTGCGCCTCGGACAAGCCATCGGCATGGCTGCCCAGTTGCCGCAGCAAGGTGTCGGTCTCGGCAGCAGCGGCGCTGACCAGGGTCTGGTTGAGCGCCGGCGGCACTTCGCGGCTGACGCCGGTCTGGGCCACAGTATCGAGCAGCGCCAGGCGGCGGAAGTGCCGGGCAAGTCGGCGGGTATGCAGGAAGCCTGCAAACAGCTCTTTCAGCAGTGTGAAGTTCATTCTCGTTCTCCAGGGTGGCCCACCCGCTTCGCACTGGTGAAAGCGTGCTCAGGCAGGCGGCCAATATTCAGGGTCAGGCATAGTATGCAAAGGTCCTGTGACGGCCATGGCGTCATGGCAGGAACGGCATCGAGAGCAGGCGCAGACCGATGGAAAACCATTGCTCGCCACCGTTGGTGCGGTCGCCGAAGGTGGTATCGATCTGGACACGATCCGGCACCAGCCAGTGACGTAGGCCGATTTGATAGAAAGGCCGCTCCTGACCTTGGCCGAAAGTTTCGGCAATCAGCCAGGTCCGTTCGGCAAGTCCCGCCTCGGTGCCCAGCCCCCAGGTCAGCCGGTCGCGCCGGGTTTCGCCCTCACGCAGCCAACCCAGGTTGGTGTGTACGACCACGGCGTCATTTCGGAACGAAAAGCTGGTCGGCACATAGACATACCAGTCGCGGGTGTCAGTCAAAGGATGGCGAACCGTGCCAGCAGCCAAGCCGATTCCCCAACCATTGCTGTCCATGGCCTTGAACAGGGTCTTGCCCTGCATGACGACCTCCGTGGTTTGGGGGCTACCCGCTTCGCGGGTAGTGGCCCCGCCCAGGGTCAGCTCCAGATTACCCGTGAAATTGCAGGCTGGCAGCGCCCAGGTTTCGGTACTGTCCGGGCTCTTCCTGACCCAGCTTTCGAGCTGGCATGCCTTGGCATCGACGATGCGGGCGTCGTCGGTGATCATGGGGCGTGCCGCATGGGCGGCGTTGGCTGCCAGCAAGACGGCACTCAGCAGCACCGCTCGGAGCGGCAGGTGGGCCGCATCGAAGCGGCCGGGATGTCGAAAACGGGTCATGCGCACAGCGTTCTCCTCTCGGATCGAGGCGAAGCCCTGTCGCGTGCACGGCTCATCGCGTGGCACCGTAGCCGACACACACGACAAGCCCGCCGGCCGATCACGGCAAGCGATGTTCGCAGCCGATCACCATAAGGCGATCAGCCAATCAGTTGTCTGGGAGGGGAATGACGTGCAGCAGATGCTGCGACGCGGTTGCCGCCTCTCGCGTACGGCGAGACAGCGGCCGGGGAAACCTGCGCGTTATCTTGCCAAGGGGATGCCGGTCATTGGGACCGGCTGACTACTGTCACTCGAACAAGTGCCCACTTGGGAACTCCGCAGTTGATGAAGCGCGCGATTATAAGCCTGCGGTATTGACTGAACAACCTCCAGGCATGGGGACCAGCTGTTTCGGCTTTCTGTAGCGCAGAGCACCACTGAAATCGAGTTCAGTCGCCTTCTGAAAACAACTGCAAAGCACCGAAATGGCGCCTTTCATGCGTGTAAATACCCAAGCGGACTTCGATGGCAACTGATATATTGCACTGCAGCAAAGCTCAAGAAGCGAGACCCCGATGCTGTACCAGCTCTATGAATCCCAGCGTTCCCTGATGGAGCCTTTTTCCGACTTGGCGCAAGCCGCGTCGAAGGCCTTCAACAACCCGCTGTCCCCCATGGGCCACCTGCCCTTCGCCCAGCGCATTGCGGCGGGTTATGCCCTGGTCCACCGGCTGGGCAAAGACTACGAGAAACCCGAGTTCGGCATCCGCACCGTCAGCGTGGACGGGGTCAGCGTGGCCATCCATGAGCGGGTGGAACTCGACAAGCCATTCTGCGAGCTGCGCCGCTTCAAGCGTTTCACCGACGACCCGGCCACCCTGACCAAGCTCAAGGGCCAGCCGGTGGTGCTGATCGTGGCGCCGCTGTCGGGCCACTACGCCACGCTGCTGCGCGACACGGTGCGCACCATGCTCAAGGACCACAAGGTCTACATCACCGACTGGAAGAACGCGCGCATGGTGCCGCTGTCCGAAGGCGAGTTCCACCTCGACGACTATGTCAACTACGTGCAGGAATTCATTCGCCACCTGCAGAAGGAATACGGCAACTGTCACGTCATGAGCGTGTGCCAGCCCACCGTACCGGTGCTGGCTGCGGTCTCGCTGATGGCCAGCCGCGGCGAGACTACACCGTTGACCATGACCATGATGGGCGGCCCCATCGATGCGCGCAAGTCGCCCACAGCAGTCAACAACCTGGCCATGAACAAGAGCCACAGCTGGTTCGAGCACAACGTGATCTACCGCGTGCCGAGCAACTTCCCCGGTGCCGGCCGCCGCGTCTACCCCGGCTTCATGCAGCACGCCGGCTTCGTGGCCATGAACCCGGACCACCACGCCAAGAGCCATTACGACTACTTCCAGCACCTGATCAAGGGCGACGATGCCAGCGCCGAGGCGCACCGCCAGTTCTACGACGAGTACAACGCCGTGCTCGACATGGACGCCGACTACTACCTGGAGACCATCAAGACCGTGTTCCAGGATTTCAGCCTGGTGCAGGGCACCTGGGATGTGAAGAACGAACAGGGCCAGCTCGAGCGCGTGAAGCCGCAGGACATCAAGACCACGGCGCTGCTGTCGATCGAAGGCGAACTGGACGATATCTCCGGCTCCGGCCAGACCGAGGCGGTGCACACCATCTGCAAAGGCGTTCCCAAGACACGCCAGCACCATCTGGAGGCCAAGGGGGCCGGCCACTATGGCATCTTCTCCGGACGGCGCTGGCGCGAGATCGTCTACCCGAAGGTGAAGGCCTTCATCCTGGAGCACAACACGGCGTCGAGCCCGAAGCCCGCTGCCAAAACGCCCGTCCGCAAACCGGCCGCACGCAAGACCGGCGCCCGATCGACGCGATAATCCGGCGGATGTCCGCCACTGCCGACCAGATCCTCGACGCCCTGCCCCAGACCCAGTGCACGCGCTGCGGTTATCCGGACTGCGCCGGCTACGCGCAGGCCATTGCCGCTGGAGAAGCCGCGATCAACCAGTGCCCCCCCGGTGGCGCCGAGGGCATAACGCGACTGGCCCGGCTCACGGGCCAGCCCGAACTGCCGCTGAACCCCGCCTTCGGCCTGGAGGGTCCGCTCACCGTGGCGGTGATCGACGAAGCCTGGTGCATCGGCTGCACGCTGTGCATCAAGGCCTGCCCGACCGATGCCATCCTGGGCAGCAACAAGCTGATGCACACCGTGGTCGAGCCGCACTGCACCGGCTGCGAGCTGTGCCTGCCGGTCTGCCCGGTGGACTGCATCCAGCTGATCAACGTCAGCGGCACACGTACCGGCTGGGCCGCCTGGTCAGCGGAGCAGGCCGGAAGCGCCCGCAAACGCTATGAATTTCATAGCATCCGGCGTATACGTGAAAAGGCCGAGAACGAGAAAAGACTTGAAGAAAAAGCGCGTATGAAACTGGCCGACCTGGGCGCCCACACGCTGCATACCGACCCCGCGGTGCTGGACAGGAAACGCGCCGTGATCGAAGCGGCGCTGGCGCGCGCCCGCGCGCGGCGCGAAGGCAGCGCCTGAACTCGCCCGGTCGCCCGGGACGCGCCTCAGCTCGCCACCAGATTCTTGTAAACGCCGCAGCCGACGAACACGTCATCGACCTGCTGCACATAGGACATCTTGGTCTGCACCGCCCCGGTGGCCGGGTTGGTGATGTCGTACTCGACCCAGCCCGGCTCACGGCTGGCCTGCGTCACGATGGCGTCGAGCAGCCCTTGACCGTCGATGCCGGGAATGTCCTGCACCCGCGTGCCGACCTTGGCCGGATTGCCGCCGAAGGCGACGTAGGCCCCATTGGCATCGAGCGCGAAGACGTACATGTCGCGGTCGTGGAAGCCCTGCTGCGGCTCGGTCAGGCCCCGCAGGAAGCTGTCGCGCCCGACCTGCTGGCGGTACGCGATAGCGCGCTGCACCATGACCAGCGCCTCATCGGCCGTGCCCTGCTGCAGGCGGAACGCTTCCACCGCCTGGGACAGCGTGGAGGCGCGCTGCTCCAGCTTGACGGCCTGCGTCACCGCATGCTCGACCATCTGCGCATTGCGCTGGGTGATTTCGTCGAGCTGGCGGATGGCCGAACTCACCTCCGCCAGCGTGGCGCTCTGCTCGCTGCTGGACGCGGCGATCTGCGACATGTCCCCGGCGACGCTGCGGATGCCATTGACGATGTTGCCGATGTCGCCGCCCGCAGCGCGGATCTGGCCCACGCTGGTCTGGACCTGTTCCGACGACGTGCTGATCAGCGCGCGGATCTCCTTGGCCGATTCAGCCGAGCGCTGCGCCAGCGAACGCACCTCACTGGCCACCACGGCAAAACCGCGGCCGGCCTCGCCGGCGCGCGCCGCTTCCACCGCCGCATTGAGGGCCAGGATGTTGGTCTGGAAAGCCAGGCCATCGATGACGCCGATGATCTCGTTCATGCGCTGCGCCGTGCCCTGAACCGCCTCCACCGACTTCATGGCCTGGGCCATGGTCTGCGCGCCGTGTTCGGCCACGTCGCGCACGCCATCGGCCTGGCGGCTGGACTGCTGCATGGTGACGGCATTGCCCTGCACCGTGGTGGAAAGCTGCTCCACGCTCGCAGCCGTCTCTTCCAGGTTGGCCGCCTGCTGCTCGGTGCGGTCGGACAGTTCGCGGTTGCTGGTGGCCAGGCTCTGGCCGGCATGCGCCACCAGCGCCGAGTTGCTGCGGATGCTGGCCACCATGGCCGACAGACTGGCAACCATGGTCTTCATCGACTCGGACATGTCCGCGATTTCGTCATGCCCGCGAATCTTGAGCTGCACGCGCAGGTTGCCGGCCGCGGTCTCGTCCATGAAGTGCATGACGCGCCGCAGGTCGGCCACGAAGCTGAAATAGAAGGCCAGCATCAGGTAGAGCAGGACCAGCAGCCCCACACCCCCGGCCAGCGGCCCGGCCCAGTGCAGGGCGGCCGCGCTGGCCAGCATCACCACCATCAGCACCGTCAACTTGGATGACAGGTGCATACGGCGCATCATCCATGCGCCGGGCCCAAACAGACGCTTGAGGAAACTCATTGGTTTGTCTCTCTAATAATCGTTATGCCGTATCTTCGGTCAGTCTACGTGCGCAGAAAGCCGGAAGTATCGGATTTTGGCGCAGTATATGACTCAAATGGTTACATGTCGCCATTAGCAGAGCCTGGACCAAGCCCGTAAGTCAATGGTCAGCAATCGTCCCGTGCGGCCACAGCCCGCCGCGCCAGCCTCGGGCTATTTTTCAGGGTTTACCCGCACTCCACGGAAGCCGGAGCGCGGCCGGAAGGCCCTCCAGCCGCTTCGTGGGGCCGATCAGCCTCCGAGCTGTGCGAAGGCCGCCACAACCGCGGGCGGCGCCTGCACCAGCTCGATCAGCACACCTTCGCCGGCAATCGGAAACTCCTCGCTCGCCTTGGGATGCAGGAAGCAGATGTCGTAGCCGGCGGCCCCCTTGCGTATGCCGCCCGGGGCAAAACGCACCCCCTGGGCGGTGAGCCATTCAACGGCCCGGGGCAGGTCATCGATCCACAAGCCGACGTGGTTGAGCGGCGTGGTGTGCACCGCCGGCTTTTTCTCCGGGTCGAGCGGCTGCATCAGGTCTACTTCAACCTTGAACGGGCCGCTCCCCATGGCGCAGATGTCCTCGTCCACGTTCTCGCGCTCGCTCCGGAAGGTGCCGGTGACTTCCAGCCCCAGCATGTCGACCCAGAGTTTCTGCAGCCGGGTCTTGTCAGGCCCGCCGATGGCGATCTGCTGGATGCCCAGCACCTTGAAGGGACGCATGTTCATGTCAAATACTCCTCGATATCAATGGTGTCGATGAGCGCGGGCTGCATATAACGCCGCGCGTACTCCAGGTAGACCCCGGAGCGCAGGAAAAGCTCGAAGAGCTCCGGGTCGATGTGCTGGTCCTGGCGCATGCGCGCCATGATGCCCAAGGCTTCGGACAGGGTCTTGAGCTTCTTGTCGGGCCGGTCGGTGGCGGTCAGTGCCTCGAAAATGTCTGCGATGGCCATCATGCGCGCCACGGGGCTCATGTCCTCGCGTCGCAATCCCCGGGGATAACCCGTGCCGTCCATCTTCTCGTGGTGCCCACCTGCGATCTCGGGCACGGCACGCAGGTGCCTGGGAAATGGCAGGCGGGTGAGCATCTTGATGGTCTGCACCATGTGCTCGTTGATCTTGTAGCGCTCCTCGGCGGAGAGCGTGCCGCGCGAAACCAGCAGGTTGTAGAGCTCACCGCGGTTGTAGAGCAGCTCCGGCACCTGGAGCTTGAACCCCCAGGGGTTGTCGGGCGCGATCTGGTCCTGCGGCCCTCGCTCGATGCGGTGCTCGGGCCGGTCGGCCAGCAGCGGCTCCCGTGCGGGCAGCACACGGGCGGGCTCGCCTGCCTTGCGCTTGCGCTCCTCCTGCGAGATGCCCAGGCGGTCATCCAGCGTGCGCAGCCAGGTACGCTGCGCGATTGCCCTGAGGCGCGCCTGCTTGTCGGGCGAAAGGTACTCGCCACCTTCGTTGCAGGCCGCGACGAAGGCGAAGTCCTCGTCCAGTGCACGGCAGGCCTGCGCCATCTCGGCCCGCGCACGCTCCTCGGGCTGGCCTGCGGCCATCGCCTCGTGCATGGCGATCAGCGCATCACGCTTGAGGACTTCGAAACGCATGCGCACCTCGTGGATGCGGTCATAGATCGTTTCGAGCTTGGTGGACTTTTCCACCACGTACTCGGGCGTGGTGACCTTGCCGCAGTCGTGGAGCCAGGCCGCCACGTGCACCGCCTCCCAGTCCGACTCACTGAGCTGGAACTCGGCAAAAGGCCCTGCGGTCTGCTCGCAGGCCGCGCGCGCGAGCATCTTGGTGAGCTCAGGGACCCTGGCACAGTGCCCGCCCGTGTAGGGGCTCTTGGCGTCGATGGCGCCGGCAATGAGCTGAATAAAGGCCTCGAAGAGCTGCTTCTGCTCCCGGATCAGCGCGCGTGCCTCCAGCGTCACGGCCGCCGGACCGGAGAAGGCTGCGACGAAGGAGACCTGAGCATCATCAGGCGGATCGCGTAGCAGCAGCAGCATGGCGCCCACGCGCTCACGGTGCCGGTTCAGGAGTGGAATCGCCACGCCGTGCTGCAGGCCGTCGGCCAGACCGCTGGCCTGCAACTGCAGGACCTGCAGATCCTGCAGTTGCAGGCCCTGGTTCCACACCTGACCTTCGTGCAGGGCCTGCCCCAGCACCGGCCCGGCCGCCTGCAGCAGCCCGGCCAGGGACGACGCACCGTCCTGCGGCAGCGCCAGCGTGGCCAAACCAGCCAGTTCGTCGGCATCCAGCGCCCGGTCGCCCGGCCGCAGGGCACAGGATGGCACCAGGCGCCGGCCATCGGCCAGAAAAAGCACGCCAGACTGGGCCTGGGCTGCCTCAAGCGTCGCGCCCAGCAAGCGCGGCAGCAGGCGTTCAAAAGTTTCCTCAGACGCCACTGCCAGACTGAGCTCCAGAAAGTGACGGACGGTGCCCTGCATGCCCTGCAGGGTCAGCGCCAGATCATGCGTCTCCTTGACCAGGTTGTCGACCGCGATCGGCTGCATGAAGTCGAAATGCCGGATGGCCTCGACATCGCCGACCAGGCGCCGCAAGGGTTGCGAGATCAGGCGCGCGAGCACCCAGGTGACGGGCACGGAGAGCGCGATGACCAGCAGCGTGATGACCATCGACCAGGCGAGCTGGCGACGCGCCGCGGCCATCAGCTCGGCGTCAGGGATGGCCGTGAGCAGGTGCAGCGTCTGCGTGCCCACCGTGGGCACGGTGACCGCCGAGACATACCAGGCGGCGGCGTCGGTATCCCGATAGGCCTGCAAGGCGACATCGCGCCCCAAGTCCTGCTGGTTGAGCAGATGGTCCAGTGCCGGACTCTGCAGCTCGGACAGCAATGGCAGACGGGTCCGGGCGGTGGGATCGGCCGGCAGCAGCCCGGCAATGCGTTCGTGCGCCACCAGCTCTCCCCGGGCGTTGACCAGCGCGAGCTGCGTGCCCGGTGTGACCTTCTGGCGCGCCAGCGCATCCCCCAGGGTGGTGAGGTCGATGTCGGCCCCCACCACGCCGCCGCCCGTTTGCGCGCGAACCGCCAGCGTGATGCCCACCGACTGGCTGGTAAAGAAAGGATAGGGTGCAGTCTGCACCATGCCGGACGCAGCCCGCGCCTGCTGCCACCAGCCGCGGCTGCGCGGGTCGTAGGCCTGCACATAATCCGGCCGGTCCAGGGTCTGAATGATCTCGCGCTGTGCATCCAGATAGATGTAGCGACCGCTGGGTTGGGCGCCGCGCTCGATGCTCTGCACCAGATAACGCGCCTCAGCGGGCGCGCCGGTCAGACCCTGCTCTCGCGCATTGAGACGGCGCAGCAGGAAGAATGCGCCATCCGGATAGCCGATATAGATGGCCGAGAGGGCCGACGAGCTGTCGAGCACCTCACCCAGAACGTCCAGACTGACCAGACGCTCGGCCACCGTGCTGGCCCAGGTCATGCTGTGGTAGCGCACCAGATTGAGCGCCATCTCCGCCGGCTCCAGGGAGTCGCGCAACCGCTCCTGGATCTGCTGGCCGATGCGCTCCGACTGCACGCTGGCCGAGTTCTGGAGCAGATCGGCACTGGTGCGGTAGCCGATCCAGCCGATCAGCCCCCCGATCAGCAGGGTCAGCGCGAGAAAGAGCGTCGATATGTGGACGTGCAACGGTTGAGTCAGGCGCATAAGATTCCCTCTGTCGTCCGGCCTCACGGGCGTTTCCTCGGGCCAGTGTAC
>CAZJKR010000024.1:3095-6676 GCA_964546615.1 uncultured Curvibacter sp. | reverse complement strand
CAGCCCGACTCAGGGAGCCGTCATCACTGGAACTCCACGATCGGCTGGTCCACCACCAGGCTGTCGCCCTTGGCCGCCAGCACCTTGCCCACCACGCCGTCAGCAGCGGCGAACAGCACGTTCTCCATCTTCATGGCCTCGATCACGGCCACGCGTTCGCCCGCCAGCACTTTCTGACCCGGCTGCACCGCCACATCCACCAGCAGACCGGGCATGGGCGAAAGCACGAAACGGCTCAGATCCGGCGGCGCCTTGAACGGCATCAGCTGGTGCAGCTCGGCCATGCGCGGCGAGATCACCAGCGCCTCGATGCGGGTGCCGTTGTGCTGCAGCCGCAAGGCCAGCGGGTTCTTCTGCATGCCGCGCTCCACCTGGGCGGTGAAGGCCTGGCCATTCACCGTGCCGGTGATGCAGATGTCGTTCAAGCGTGAGTTGCTACGAATTTCATAGCTGGTGGCGCCGATCTTGACCCGCGCCGAGCCGGTTTCGCCCACAAACTCGTCGACATGCACCGGGGTGTAGGTGTTCTTGCCGTCGGCCGCCAGCGTGATCACCACATAGTCCTTGCCGGCATTCACGGCATAACCTGGCAACTGACCGGAGATCGTCGTGGCGCGCTCACGCGACTTGCGGCGCACGAAGGCGGCCAGCGCCACCAGGAAATCCGGGTCTTCGTGCGGCACGTCTTCCGCGGCAAAGCCCTTGCCGTAGTGCTCGGCAATGAAGCCGGTGTTGAAGTCGCCAGCCACGAATTTCGGATGCGCCAGCAAGGCGGCCTGGAACGGGATGTTGGAGCTGATGCCGCGGATGACGAAGCCGTTGAGCGCCTCGCGCATCTTGGCGATGGCGTCCATGCGGTCGCTGCCGTGCACGATGAGCTTGGCGATCATCGAGTCGTAGTACATCGGGATCTCGCCGCCGTCCTGCACGCCGGTGTCCACGCGCACGCCGAACAGGTGCTCGGTATCGGACTGCCACATGCTCTGCGCCGGTGGCGTGAAGCGCACCAGGCGGCCGGTGCTTGGGAGGAAATTGCGGAACGGGTCTTCGGCGTTGATGCGGCACTCGATGGCCCAGCCATTGCGCTTCACGTCCTTCTGTGCCAGCGGCAGCTTCTCACCGGCAGCGACACGAATCATGAGTTCCACCAGGTCCAGGCCGGTGATGCACTCGGTCACCGGGTGCTCCACCTGCAGGCGGGTGTTCATCTCCAGGAAGTAGAAGTCCTGGTCCTTGCCGACCACGAACTCCACCGTGCCGGCGCTCTGGTACTTCACGGCCTTGGCCAGTGCCACCGCCTGTTCGCCCATCGCCTTGCGCGTCGCCTCGGAAATGAAAGGCGACGGCGCCTCCTCGATCACCTTCTGGTGGCGGCGCTGGATCGAGCACTCGCGCTCGTTCAGGTAGATCACATTGCCGTGGCTGTCGCCCAGCACCTGGATCTCGATGTGGCGCGGCTCCTGCACGAACTTCTCGATGAAGATGCGGTCGTCACCGAAGCTGTTGCGCGCCTCGTTCTGGCAGGCGGTGAAGCCTTCGAGCGCCTCCTTGTCGTTGAAGGCCACGCGCAAGCCCTTGCCGCCGCCGCCGGCCGAGGCCTTGATCATGACCGGGTAGCCGATGTCCCGGGCGATCTCCACCGCCCGCGCGGCGGATTCGATGGCGTCGTTCCAGCCCGGGATGGTGTTGACCTTGGCTTCGTTGGCCAGCTTCTTGGAGGCGATCTTGTCGCCCATGGCGGCAATGGAGTAGTGCTTGGGGCCGATGAAGGCCATGCCCTCCTCCTCCACCCGCCGGGCGAAGTCCTCGTTCTCGGACAGGAAGCCGTAGCCCGGGTGAATGGCCTCGGCACCGGTCTGTTTGGCCGCGGCAATGATCTTGTCGGCCACCAGGTAAGACTCGCGGCTGGCCGCCGGGCCCAGCAGCACGGCTTCGTCGGCCAGCAGCACGTGGCGCGCGTCGCGGTCCGCTTCGGAATACACGGCCACGGTGGCGATGCCCATCTTCTTGGCGGTGGCAATCACCCTGCATGCAATTTCACCCCGATTTGCGATCAATATCTTCTTAAACATAAGCCTTCTCCATCGGGTTGAAATTGTCTGCGTGCGCTACGCGCACCATGCAATTTGGCTTCGCCACTGCGCCACTGCGTGGCTGGTCGCCGCGATTCGCAATCAGAATTTTCTTGAACATGACGTCTTCCTGTTCTTACTCAATGTTGCTTGGCCAGCAGCGCCTTGCGCCGGGCCGTGAAGTTCCACCACGGCTGCTTGCGCCCGCCGTTCATGAAGTCGTGTGCCGCCAGAAAGGTGTCCAGCACGCAGGGGTCATGGCGCTGGCCCATGGGGCCGCGCAACTGCTCGTAGGTTTCCAGCGGGTCCATCTCACGCACGTGTTGCGGCGTTGTCAGCCCCAAGCCACGCAGATCGGCGGCCAGCGACTTCCCGATGTTCGGGATATCGGTCAGCACACGGGCTTGTTCGGCGTGGGTCGCTTTGGGCATGGCAGGACTCGTGCGGCCGGGATCAGAGCGGGATGTTGCCGTGCTTGCGCCACGGGTTGTCCAGCTTCTTGTCTTTCAGCATGACCAGCGAGCGGCAGATGCGCTTGCGCGTTTCGTGCGGCAGGATCACGTCGTCGATGAAACCACGCGCGCCGGCCACAAACGGGTTGGCAAAGCGCGCCTTGTACTCGGCTTCCTTGGCGGCCAGCTTGGCCGGGTCGCCCTTGTCTTCGCGGAAGATGATCTCCACCGCGCCCTTGGCGCCCATCACGGCAATCTCGGCATTCGGCCAGGCGAAGTTGACGTCGCCGCGCAGGTGCTTGGAGGCCATCACGTCGTAGGCGCCGCCGTAGGCCTTGCGCGTGATCACGGTGATCTTCGGCACCGTGCACTCGGCGTAGGCGTAGAGCAGCTTGGCGCCGTGCTTGATGATGCCGCCGTACTCCTGCGAAGTACCGGGCATGAAGCCGGGCACGTCGACGAAGGTGACGACCGGAATGTTGAAGGCATCGCAGAAGCGCACGAAGCGCGCCGCCTTGATGGAGCTCTTGATGTCCAGGCAGCCGGCCAGCACCAGCGGCTGGTTGGCCACGATGCCCACCGTCTGGCCGTCCATGCGGGCGAAGCCGATCAGGATGTTCTTGGCGTACTCGGGCTGGATCTCGAAAAAGTCGCCGTCATCGACCGTCTTGAGGATCAGCTCCTTCATGTCGTAGGGCTTGTTCGGGTTGTCGGGAATGAGCGTATCCAGGCTCAGTTCCATGCGGTCGCTCGGGTCGCCGCTCTTGCGCACCGGCGCCTTCTCGCGGTTGTTGAGCGGCAGGTAGTTGTAGAGGCGGCGCAGCATCAGCAACGCTTCCACATCGTTCTCGAACGCCAGGTCGGCCACGCCGCTCTTGGTGGTGTGGGTGATGGCGCCGCCCAGTTCCTCGGCCGTCACTTCCTCGTGCGTCACGGTCTTCACCACCTCGGGGCCGGTGACAAACATGTAGGACGAGTCCTTGACCATGAAAATGAAGTCGGTCATGGCGGGCGAATACACCGCACCACCGGCGGACGGGCCCATGATCATGCTGAT
>CAZJKR010000024.1:0-3085 GCA_964546615.1 uncultured Curvibacter sp. | reverse complement strand
TGATGGCCGTGCCTTGGACCATGAAAACAAAATCAGTGAGCGCGGGGCTGTACACGGCGCCACCGGCGCATGGGCCCATTATTACGGAAATCTGCGGCACCACGCCGCTGGCCATCACGTTGCGCTGAAACACATCGGCATAACCGCCGAGCGACGCCACGCCTTCCTGGATGCGGGCGCCGCCCGAGTCGTTCAGGCCGATCACCGGCGCACCGACCTTCATGGCCTGGTCCATGATCTTGCAGATCTTCTCGGCATGCGCCTCACTCAGGGCGCCGCCGAAGACCGTGAAGTCCTGGCTGAAGACAAACACCAGGCGGCCGTTGATCATGCCGTAGCCGGTGACGACGCCATCGCCCGGAATTTTGTTGTCCTGCATGCCGAAGTCGGTGCAGCGGTGCTCGACAAACATGTCCCACTCTTCGAAGGTGCCTTCATCGAGCAGCACCTCCAGCCGCTCACGTGCTGTCAGCTTGCCCTTGGCATGCTGCGCAGCGATGCGCTTCTCGCCGCCGCCGAGGCGCGCCGCGGCGCGCTTCTTTTCCAGTTGTTCCAGGATGTCGTGCATGGTTGTCTCTCGATCGCTCAAATCTCCGTTCGCCCTGAGCCTGTCGAAGGGCTGGCGGATGCGTTCGCGTGGGCTTCGACAGGCTCAGCCCGAACGGTTTGATAAACGTGCAGCAGTTGGCGCGCTGCGGTGGAAGCAGCCAGTTTGCCGGCAATGACCTCGCTGCTCAAGGACGGCAGCAGCTTGCGCACTTGCGGGTGGGCACGGAAAGCCTGCTTCAGGCCGGCGTCGATGCGCTCCCACATCCAGGCCTGGGCCTGGGCCTGCCGCCGCGCGGCCAGCTTGCCGCTGGCGGTCTGCAAGGCGCGGAATTGCGTGACGGCCGCCCAGAAGGTATCCACGCCCTGCCCCAGCAACGCGCTGAGCTGCACCACTTTCGGGTGCCAAAGCTTGTCGTCATGATGGGCATGCTCGGGGTTGCCGTGCAGGCCGAGCAGACGCAGGGACGAGGTGATCTGCGCCTGGGCGCGTGTGGCAGCGGCCGGATCGATATCGGCCTTGTTGATGGCCACCAGATCGGCCAGCTCCATCACGCCTTTCTTGATCGCCTGCAGGTCGTCGCCGGCATTGGGCAGCTGCAGCAGCACGAACATGTCGGTCATGCTGGCCACGGCGGTCTCGCTCTGGCCCACGCCCACGGTCTCGACGATCACGATGTCGTAACCCGCAGCCTCGCACACCAGCATGGCTTCGCGCGTCTTCTCGGCCACGCCGCCCAAGGTGCCGCTGCTCGGGCTCGGGCGAATATAGGCTTTTTCATGCACGGAGAGCTTTTCCATGCGCGTCTTGTCGCCCAGGATGGAACCGCCTGAGACGCTACTGGATGGATCCACCGCCAGCACCGCCACGCGGTGGCCCTTACCGATCAGGTACAGCCCCAGCGCCTCGATGAAGGTGGATTTGCCCACGCCCGGCACGCCGCTGATGCCAAGCCGAAAGGCCGCGCCCGTGTGCGGCAGCAACGCGGTCAACAGCTCGTCGCCCTGCGCGCGGTGGTCGGCCCGGGTCGACTCCAGCAGCGTGATGGCCTTGGCCATGGCACGGCGCTGCTGGGCGGGTGTGCCCTGCAGGATGCCGTCCAGGAGAGGCAAAGGCGCCACCGTCAGGCCTTGTTGGCGAGCTTGATTTGCTCCAGCACATCCTTGGCGCTGGCCGGAATGGGCGTGCCGGGGCCGTAGATGCCCTTCACGCCGGCCTCGTACAGGAAGTCGTAGTCCTGGCGCGGGATCACGCCGCCGACGAAGACGATGATGTCGTCCGCGCCCTGCTTCTTCAGTTCGGCAATGATGGCCGGCACCAGGGTCTTGTGGCCGGCGGCCAGGGTGGAAACGCCCACCGCATGCACATCGTTCTCGATCGCCTGCCGTGCGCACTCCTCGGGGGTCTGGAACAGCGGCCCCATGTCGACGTCGAAACCGAGGTCGGCAAAGGCCGTGGCCACCACCTTGGCGCCGCGGTCATGGCCGTCCTGGCCGAGCTTGGAAATCATCACGCGCGGACGCCGGCCATGGCTGTCGGCGGAGTCGGCAATTTCTTTCTTGAGGGCTTCCCAGCCTTCGGCTGAGTCATAGGCTGCTGCGTACACACCGGTCACCTTTTGCGTATCGGCGCGATGGCGCCCAAAAACCTTTTCCAGCGCATCCGACACCTCGCCCACCGTGGCGCGCAGGCGGATGGCCTTGATCGACAGATCCAGCAGATTGCCGTTGCCCTGCTCGGCGGCAGCGGTCAAGGCATCGAGCGCGGCCTGCACCGCCTTGGCGTCGCGCTGGGCCTTGATGGCCTTCAGGCGCGTGATCTGGCCTTCGCGCACCTTGACATTGTCGACCTCGAGGATCTCGATCGGGTCTTCTTTTTTCAGCTTGTACTTGTTGACACCGACGATCACGTCACGACCGGAGTCGATACGCGCCTGCTTCTCGGCTGCGGCGGCCTCGATCTTGAGCTTGGCCCAGCCGGAATCCACGGCCTTGGTCATGCCGCCCATGGCCTCGACTTCCTCGATGATGGCCCAGGCGGCATCGGCCATGTCCTGGGTCAGCTTTTCCATCATGTAGCTGCCGGCCCAGGGGTCGATCACATTGGTGATGTGGGTCTCTTCCTGGATGATGAGCTGGGTGTTGCGCGCGATGCGGGCGCTGAACTCGGTCGGCAGCGCGATGGCTTCGTCGAAGCTGTTGGTGTGCAGGCTCTGCGTGCCGCCGAACACCGCAGCCATGGCCTCGATGGTGGTGCGCACCACGTTGTTGTAGGGGTCCTGCTCAGTGAGCGACCAGCCCGAGGTCTGGCTGTGCGTGCGCAGCATCAGGCTCTTGGGGTTCTTGGCGCCCGTGGCCTTCATGATGCGGCACCACAGCAGGCGCGCGGCGCGCATCTTGGCGACTTCGAGGTAGAAGTTCATGCCAATCGCCCAGAAGAAGCTCAGGCGCCCGGCGAACTCGTCTACATCCATGCCCTTGGCAATGGCGGTCTTCACATATTCCTTGCCGTCGGCCAGCGTGAAGGCCAGTTCCAGCG
>CAZJKR010000023.1:16289-25766 GCA_964546615.1 uncultured Curvibacter sp. | reverse complement strand
CACCCGCGGCCATGTGGCGCACTACAGCATGCCGCTGGGTTACTGGAGCCTGGGGGCCACGGTCAGTGCCAATCGCTACTACCTGAGTGTGGCCGGCAGCAACCAGACCTACGTCTACCGCGGCACTTCCGAAACCGCGGAGCTCAGCCTGGCGCGTATCGTGCGGCGCGACAATGCCAGCAAGGCCACCGTGACGGTCAAGGCCTTCCAGCGGCGCAGCAACAACTACATCGACGACACCGAGGTCATGACCCAGCGCCGCATTGTCGGCGGCTACGAGGTGGCCTTGGGATACCGACGCACGCTGCAGGCCTTGACCAACGGCCGCACCGGTGCCGGTGAGGTCAGTGCATCATCTGGTGACGCGGCCAGACTCCAGGCTACCCTCAGTTACCGGCGCGGCACGGGTGACTTCGATACCTTGCCTGCTCCGGAGGAGTCTTCGGGTGAGGGCACCTCACGCTTCGGTCTGCTCCTGCTGGAAGCGGGCTTGGATGTTCCGTTCGAAGCTTTCGATCAAGGCTGGCGTTGTACCAGCACACTCAGAGTCCAGAACAACACCACGCCCTTGACCCCGCAAGACCGCTTCGCCATCGGCAGTCGCTACAGCGTGCGTGGTTTTGACGGCGAGACCCTGCTCAGCGCCGAGCGCGGCTGGACCGTACGCAACGAACTCATCCTCAACCGGCCGCATGGCCAGCAGCTTTACCTGGGGCTGGACTATGGCGAGGTCAGCGGGCCCAGCAGCGACACCCTCGTCGGCAAGGCGCTGGCGGGCGCCGCCATTGGTTGGCGCGGCGGCTGGCGCAAGCTGCAGTACGACTTCTTCATCGGCACGCCCCTGCACAAGCCAGGCAGCTTCAAGACCGCGGCCACCACCAGCGGCTTTGTGGCGACCTGGCACCTCTGAGCCACCCATCCCAACCAGGCAACCCCATCCCGACAGCCATGCAAACCTCGAACCACCGCTTGCGCCTGATCTCCCCCGCGCTGGGCATGCCGCCGCAGAGCGATGCCCAGGTTCTGGGGGCAGTCACCTGGCTGCTGATGCAGAGCCGCCAACACCGGGAGTTGCCGCTGAGGATGCTGGGCACGCTGGTTCTCCCGGCTGTGAAAACCGGCCAATACATTCTGCTCAGCGAGCGAAGCGCGGAAGCATCCGCCGAAGAGAGCGGGGCCGAAACACCGGTGGCCTGGCTTGCCTGGGCCAATCTCAGCGCCCAGGCGGAAGCTTGCTACCTCAGCGACCATCTGGAGGGTCTGCGCGCGGATGAATGGAGCAGCGGCGACCGCATGTGGTGCATCCATTGGATCGCGCCGTTCAGTCATACCCCGATCCTGCGCCGCATCGTGCTCGACCACGTTCCCAACTTTTGTGCGCGTGCCCTGCATCACCGTGGCATCGAGCGTGGCATGCGCGTGAGTACGTTCCGCGGCAAGAACATTTCCCCCCAGAGGGCACGTCAGTGGTGGCGCGAGCGCCCCATGCTGGCCGCAGCACCGGAAACACCGGCAGCAGCGCAGGTCGCCGACGTGTCGGACACCGTATCAAAGCCTGCACCCGGCGGTGGTGCTGGCCTCTGAGGAATCCTTATTTGCAACCCGGACGCGAGTCCACTTTTCCCAAGGAGAGTCCTATGAAATCCAATCTCATTCAAACCGCTGCCGCGCTCGCTCTGGCACTTGCCGGTGGTGCCGCTGCCGCACAGTCGGGCCAGGCCTTTGTGGGTCCGGCCATTGGCATCGCGGCCTCGGCGCAGAGCAACAAGACGCCGCTGACCAGTCAGGTCGCCTCCATCAACGGCCAGACTGCCCAGGCCAATGACACGGCAACGAGCCTGCTCGCGTCCTGGGGCTTTGCAATGTCAGACCGCTGGGTGGCAACGCTGGGCCTGGCCTGGGACCTCAACACCACAGACTTCGGCAAAGTCAACTACACCTCCGGTGGCACTCAGACGCTCACGCTCAAAGCCAAGGAGCACCTGTCCCTGTCCGTGGCTCCGGGCTACAAAGTGAGCCCGGGCGTTCTGGTCTACGGCAAGCTGGCCTACCACCAGATGAAAGCCGGCTACACCGACACGGCAACCGACGCAAGCACCGTCGATCACAACGGCACGGGCATCGGCCTGGGCCTGGCCATGGTGCTGACGCCCCAATGGGAACTGCGTGCCGAGTACGAAAGCGTGAACTACAACAGCCAGACGGTGCGCACCACCTCCGGCAAGCCGGAGCAGAGCCTCCTCACGTTGGGCCTGCTCTACAAGTTCTGAGCATCGTCCACGTCCCCCGCTCCCTCTGCCCATGGGGAGCGGGGGCAAGCAGGCATACGTCGGGGAGACCTCGCCATGAACAAGAAACTGCACCGCATAATCTTCAACGCCTCACGCGGCTGTCGCATGGCTGTGGCCGAGACGGCCCGTACCTGCAGCAAGGCGGCCAGCGGCACCACCGCTGCTGTCACCACCTTGGCGCTGCCGGGCTTGCTGGCAGCCCTGTCATCCCAGGCGCAGATCATTGCCGACCCGAGTGCCCCCGGCAGCCAGCGCCCGGTCATCCTCAACACCGCCAACGGTCTGCCGCAGGTCAACATCCAGACGCCCAGCGCCGCGGGGGTGAGTCGCAACACCTACAGCCAGTTCGACGTGCAGGCGCAAGGTGCCATCCTCAACAACAGCGCCGCCAGCGTGCAAACCCAGCTCGGCGGCTGGATTTCGGGCAACCCCATGGTTTCCGGCGGCGCGGCGCGCGTCATCCTCAACGAAGTCAATTCCAGCAACCCAAGCCTGCTCAAAGGCTACGTCGAAGTGGCTGGATCGAAAGCCGAAGTCATCATCGCCAACCCCTCCGGCATTCAGGTCAACGGTGGCGGCTTCATCAACGCCAGCACCGTGACCCTGACCACCGGCACTCCGGTCATGAATGGTGGCAACCTGGAGAGCTATCAGGTGACCGGTGGGCGCATCCAGATCGAAGGGCTGGGCCTGGACACCCGCACGGCCAGCGCAACCCAGATCCTCACCCGCGCCGCTGAAATCAACGCCGGCTTGTGGGCCAACCACCTTAAGCTGGTGCTTGGCGCCAACCAGGTCAATGCCGCCGATCCCACCGGAGAAACCACAGGCAGCTCGCCGGTTCCCATCGCGGCCAAGGCCGGCGAGGCCAAACCGCGCTTTGCGCTGGACGTTGCGTCCATCGGTGGCATGTACGCCGGCCACATCTACCTCACCGGCACCGAGAAAGGCCTGGGCGTCAACACCCAAGGCAGTCTGCAAGCCAACAGTGGCGACCTGGTGCTGCACGCCAACGGCTGGCTCACCAACGACGCCACCATCCAGGCCAGCGGCAACATCAGCATCACCGCCAGTGGCAGCAGCAACAGCACCCGCAGTGGCAGTGTCGACGACGGTGTCGGCGCAGTCACCGCGCACGGTGTGCCCAATAGCGGCAGCATCTACGCCGGCGGCAATCTCACCCTCAAGGTGGAAGGCGAGGTCAACAACTCGGGCACTGCGGCACTCCTGGCCGCCGGGGGCGATTCCACCGTGCACGCGGGTCGCATCGCCAACAGTGGTACCGCAGCCGCCGGTGTGCAGGCTGACGGCACCCTCGGCAACACTGGCACGCTGAACCTGAGCGCCGCTGAAGTGGACAACAGTGCCTCTGGCGAACTGGTGGCAGTCGATACCCGCATCACCGCCACCGACACCTTCACCAACCGCGGCCTGGTGGATGGCGCGAATACCCGCATTGACGCCGCTACCCTGCGCAACGTGGGTACCGGCCGCATCTACGGCGACACCGTGAGCCTCAGCGCCACCAGCCTGTCTAACGAAGCCGAAACCCTTGCCGCGCCAAGCGGTCAGTCGACCAAAGCAGCCGTCATCGCTGCGCGCGAGCGGTTGGACATCGGTGCGGGCACCCTCACCAACGGCTATGCCGACGGGCAAAGCACTCTCATCTACAGCGGCGGTGACATGGTCTTCGGCGGCAGCTTGGACGCCAACCGCCGCGCCACCGGCAGCGCACAAAGCATCAGCAACGCCGGCGGCACCATTGCCGCCATGGGCAACCTTGCCGCCAGCGCTGCGCGCATCAGCAACACCAACCCCGACTTCGCCTACGACATCATCAGCGCCGGCAGCAAGGCAGACCGCGAGTACATCGCTGCCTCCGGCCAGCTCTACACCCAGGAGCAGATCGCCTGGCTGCTCCATACCAACTTTGGCTCCGCTGGCGGCGGCGGCGGCTACGCCTATGGTGGCGCGCAAGGGCGCTTTCTGCCGGTGGGCCACGTCTACGCAGACACCAAGTACCAGCCCTACTACGGCAGCGGCAATGCCTTTGTGGCGGCGCACACCACCAATAGCACCGACTTCGAAGGCAACACGGTCAGCACCTACGTGGGTGACAGCTTTGCCTATGGCGCTGGCGACGCGATCTGGGGAGTGTTCGGTGTTGCGCCGCCTGCGGGTGGCAATCCCGGCTCGCGACCGTATGCCTACTGCAACGATTTCGGCTGCTACAGCCCCACTTCTTCCGAGCTTGCTGCCTGGGAGGCCGCTGCCGCCCCTTGGATGAACCTGCAGGCCAGGCTCGATGCTTTCCGTTCCAGCGTCAACAACAGCGCCGTCACCTACGTCACTTTCCGCGAACTCAGCCGCGATGTCCCCCAGGCCATTGTCACCGCCAGCACTCCCGGAAGAATTTCTGCCGCAGGCGACCTCATCCTCAACGCCGGCGACAGCCTGCTCAACGAACAGAGCCAGATCGTGGCCGGCGGTCTGCTCAAGGTCACTGCGGCGGCCATCAACAACCAGGCCAAGACCATCGACACCAGTGCCGCGCGCAGCGGCACCCAGTACACCTGGGACGGCAATTTCGACTACGGCTGCGGCGGCAAGAACTGCGTGCGCTACAGCGCCTACCGCCCCTACAACTACAGCGATGCGGTGCCGTTGAGCCTGAGCCTCAACACTGCCAGCGTCAGTACCGGCCAGGGTACCGGCGTCAACCAGGGCGTCATCCAGATTCCGGCTGCCGCCGGCAGCAGCAGCGGAAGCGATGGCGGCAACACCGTTATCCGCAGCGCAGACCCTGGCAACGGCTTGAACACTGCCCCGGGCTCCAGCCTCTTCCGGCCGGCGGCCGGCAGCAACGCCAGCTACCTGTTGGAGACCGACCCCCGCTTTACCCAGTACAAGACCTGGCTGGGCAGCGACTACATGACCGCAGCCCTGGGCTACGACCCTGCCACCACCCAAAAACGCCTGGGTGACGGGTTCTATGAACAACTGCTGGTGCGCGAGCAGGTCGCCCAGCTGACCGGCCGGCGCTTTCTGGCAGACTACACCAGCGATGAGCAGCAGTACCGCGCCCTGATGAATGCCGGCATCACCTACGCGCAGACCTACAACCTGCGCCCGGGCGTTGCCCTGAGCGCCGAGCAGATGGCCATGCTCACCAGCGACATCGTCTGGCTGGTTGAGAAGGACGTCACCCTGCCTGACGGCACCACACAAAAAGCGCTTGTACCCCAGCTCTACGCACGGGTGATGGAGGGTGACCTCACAGCCAACGGCGCGCTGCTCGGTGGCGCCGATGTGCAGATCGATGCCGCCAGCGTGTTCAACAGCGGCACCCTCCAGGGGCGCAGGGTCTTGAACCTGAATGCCCAGACGCTGGCCAACCTGGGCGGCGACATCAACGCACACACGACCGCCATCACCACGGCTGGCGACCTCAACAACCTGGGTGGGCGCATCAGTGCCGAACAGACCCTGCTGCTGCAGGCTGGCGGCAGCATCAACGTGGCGAGCACCAGCGCCACTACCGAAGGAACCGGCAACGGCCAAGCCAGCCGCACCGACCTCACCCGCATTGCCGGCCTGTACGTCAGCGGCGCCGGCGGCACCCTGGTGGCCAGTGCCGGGCAAGACATCAACCTCGTGGCGGCCGTCATTCAGAGCGCCGGCAGTGCCAGCCTCAGTGCCGCAGGCAACATCAACCTGCAGACCGCGGAGACCAACCGCATCTACCGAGCCGGCGGCGTCAACGCCTCCGTGCAGGACAGCAACCGTAGCGAAGCCGGCAGCCGCGTCAGCGCCCAGGGCAACCTGAGCCTGGTCGTCGGGCAAGACATAAACGCCCGTGCGGCGGACATCAGCGCCGCAGGCAACACCACGTTAGGAGCGGGAAACAACATCATCCTGACCGCCGGCGAGCAAAGCGCCAGCTACGACTACGCCAGCCGCAGCAGCACTAGCGGCTTCTTGAGCAGCAGCACAAGAGAGGAGCGCAGCACCGCCAGCAGCGCCCAAGCCATCGTCAGCCAGGTCAGCGGCGCCAATGTGAGCATCAGCGCCGGCAACAACCTGGTGAGCGTAGGCGCCCAGTTCCAAGCCGAAGGCAACCTCAGCGTCGAAGGCGGTAACACCCAAGCCTTTTACGAGGCGGTCAACGTGGAGCAGCGCAGCACCGAGATCCGCAGCAGCAGTAGCCTGCTGGGCATCAGCCTGAACCAGAGCGGCAGCACCGCCAGCAGCCTGCAGACCACGGCCGTGGCCAGCCGGTTGACCAGCACCGACCGAATCGACATCAAAGTGGGCGACCAAGCCACCTTGCAAGGCGCCGAAGTACAGGCCAACACCATCGCCATCAGCCAGGAGCCAGGCAAGACCGGCGAACTGGTACTGACCTCCAGCATCAGCACCACACAGACCAGCCGCACCGAGAGCAGCGAGACCCTGGGCGTCTGGCAGGCCCAGAGCGGCCAGGGCGGCACCACCCAGACCGACAGCCTGACCAAACTGCAGGGCAATGTAGCCATAGACCCCGGCTTGCGTTTGACGGTGCAGACTGGCAGCCCAGCGCCCAGTGCCCAGAACCTGCAGAGCCAACTGCTGACCCTGAGCCAGCAACCCGGTCTGGCCTATCTCCAAGACCTGCAGACCAACCCCAAGGTCAACTGGGAACAGATCAAACTCGCCAACGAGCAGTGGAACTACAGCCAGCAGGGCTTGACGCCGGCAGGGGCAGCGCTTTTGAGCATTGCGGTGGCAGTAGCGACCAACGGCATGGGTAGCAGCTTACTGGGCAGTAGTACCACGGCAGCCACAGCTACCGGCAGCGTCACCACAACGACCTTGAGTGGCGCCACGCTGGCAACCACAACCACCACCGCAGCAACAGCGACGGCAGCAGCCACTACCGTGACGGCGACTACAGCACTCGGGGCAGCCGTCAATGCGGGATTCAGCTCTCTGGCTGCACAGGCTAGCGTGGCGTTAGTCAACAATGGTGGCGATATCGGCAAGACGCTGCAGCAGCTGGGCAGTGAGCAGTCCATCAAGAGCACGTTGATTGCGATGGGCGTTGGTGCTACCGATGCCTACACCAGCGAATGGGGAACAACCCGTGTACAGGCCAGCGGCAACACGGTGGTGACGGACTGGGCTAAGCGCGCGCAGGCCTACGGCGTCAACACCTTGGTGAAAGGCACGCTGATGGGCGCGAGCAATGCGCAGGAGTGGGCCACGATTGCGGGGGCGGGAGCGACGGGTGAGGCCTACCGCTACTGGGTTGGCAGAAGTGCGGATATCCGGCCAGGGGTGGATAGACCAGACGATCCGGTGTTCAAAGCAGTGAAAGGTGATGGTGGTACGGGCTTGATCCGTGTTCCGCAGGTTGTCATCGATGGGGGCGCGCGAGAGGGCAAGAACATCGGACTAAACCAACCGTGTGCGTCGGTTGTGGCAGTTTGCCATGGGACACCCATCAGTAACGCTCTGAACACAGTACCTGGCTTCAATGCTTTTGCCACACTACACGATACATGGGGTAACTGGCTGGATGACAATGATAAGTGGAATACCCTGACGAACATCGGTTCCATGCCGCCGGCACTGCTAATTAACTACGGCAGCTTGTTAGACCAGTTTTATTACATCAATACCAATACGGATATGAAATGAAGCACTTCAAACGATCAGTGTGCATGATTGCGCGTTCAATCGTTCTGATTGCAGTGATCCTGGGACTTACCGCATGCGTGGGGATCGCGGCAGACTCATTGGATAGCTTCGTGGGTACGCGGTTCACCAGTTCTGATCCTAGGCGCCCCGACTTGAATCCGCAGGTCCGAAACGCGTACTACCGAGGCCATGGCGGCATCTACAAAGAGGAACCTGAAGGCAAGGGACGCCGGGTTTACATCAACTATTTCCGCCACTGTCGTTATTCGCTGCTGATTGACGAAAACGACATCATCCAGTCGTGGCGAGACGAAGGTGGACCAGTGCACATGCGGGACTGCAAATTCAGCTGAATCTGTGGCAATCTGAAAAATCCACCCCGCACGTTGATACCAGTGGATGGGCTGCTGCCGGTTTCAAAGACACTTTGTTAAGGTGAATCGCCCCGGGTTTTGAGGAGGCTCCAACTCTTAAGAGAATGGAGCATGCCTAGCAGCAGGCATCAGTGATCAGAACGCCCTGGCGTTGGCTACGGCCATAGGGCCAAGGCCTCCAGACATCGCCGCTTGTGTGCATCACCCCGAGACGGTGGCAGTTCCACGCCTGGCAGTCGCAAGCCATAGTCAGGCGCGCCCTCCTCTGCCGCCAGCACCCAGGCACATAGTCGCGAGAGGCGCTGTTCGAGCGAGGCGCTGCCGGTGTCCGCCAGATCAAGCCAGAGCTGGAGGTGTGGTGTCTGCTGGCTGTCGCGACTGACCAGTTCATCGGTCTTGGCGGCTTTTTTCCAGACGATGGACTTCAGTGGATCGCCGCGCCGGTAGGGGCGTATGCCGTCGAATTCGCTGCTGTCGGCAGGCCACGCGGCGCCGGTGCCGCGGCTGTTGGGCTGGCCGGGCGGCAAATGTGCAGCCGGAGTTTCGACTGGTGGGTAGACCAAGAGCGCCACGGCCGGGCGCCACAGGGCCCAGACGCGGAAGATGCCCAGCGGGAAACGGGTCTCGGCTGTCACCGTCGGCAGCGCATGCAGGCCGCGCCGGGGGCAGGGCAGCACCAGGGTCACGCTGCTGTTACCTTGTGCCGGCACATCGCACCAGACCCGGTGGCCACTGCCCGTCAGGCTCAGGCCGATGCCGTGGCGCGGACGCTTGTCAGGGTTGTTCAGCGTGATCTGCAGGCGAGCCGTCTGGCCGGCGAACGTGGCTTGGGGCGGCGACAGGCTGAGTGTCAACCCGCGCAGGGTGCCGTGCGAGATCAGGGCGCTGACGGCGGCGCTGCCGGTCAACAGGAAAGTTAGCAGGTAGCCGAGGTTGAGCTGGTAGTTGATGGAGGCCACCAGCAGTACCAGCAGCGTTGCCGCCAGCATGAGGCCGGCGCGCGTGGGCAGGATGTAGACGTTGCGCTGGGTCAGCGTAAGTGTGTCGCGGCGCGGCAGGCGGGCCAGCCACCAGCGGCGAAATCTTGCACGCACCATGGCTGCCGGGTTCCATTCACGGGCCACCGTGGAGCC
>CAZJKR010000023.1:2826-16279 GCA_964546615.1 uncultured Curvibacter sp. | reverse complement strand
CCGGCCCACGGGTGGCGCTCCCTAGTGGGGGGGGAGGCGCTGACGGCGTTTCGGGAGGGGGCCATGAGATCAGGGCAGGGGCACGTCATCCAGCATGGCGCGTACCTGTTCGGCCGCACCGCGGCCGGCCTCGCCCACCGGTGTGAGGCGGTGCGCCGCAGTCTGCGGCAGGATCGCCTGCAGGTCGTCGGGGGCCACGTAGTCGCGGCCGCTGAGCAGGGCCTGCGCTTTGGCGGCGCGCAACACGGCCAGACCAGCGCGCGGCGAAAGACCTTGCACGAACCAGCGGCCCGAGCGGGTGGCGGCCAGCAGGTCCTGCAGGTAGTCCAGCAGCGGCGGCGCGGCGTGCACGGCCTGCACCTGCGCCTGCAACTGCTGCAGTTCAGCCAGCGTCAGCAAGCCGGGCAGGGCTTCGACCATGGCGCGTCGGTCGCGGCCGGCCAGCAACTCACGCTCGGCGGCGCGGTCCGGGTAGCCGAGCGAGATGCGCATGAGGAAGCGGTCCAGTTGCGACTCGGGCAGGGCGTGGGTACCCAACTGGTCGTGCGGGTTCTGGGTGGCGATGACAAAGAAGGGCGCGGGCAGGGCGCGTGTCTCGCCCTCGATGCTGACCTGCCGCTCCTCCATGGCTTCCAGCAGGGCGCTTTGTGTCTTGGGGCTGGCGCGGTTGATCTCGTCAGCCAGCAGCAGCTGGGCGAAGATGGGACCAGGGTGGAAGACGAAGCTGGCCTGCTGCCGGTCGTAGACCGAAACGCCCGACAGGTCGCTGGGCATGAGGTCGGCGGTGAACTGCACGCGCGAAAACTGCAGACCGAAGGTCTTGGCCAGCGCGTGGGCCAGGGTGGTCTTGCCCACGCCGGGGGCGTCTTCGATCAGCAGGTGGCCGCCGGCCAGCAGACAGGCCACGCTGTCCTGCACCTGGCTGGATTTGCCCACGATCACCGTGTTAAGCTGACCGACAAGAGACATGAGCTTGTGCTGTGCATCCATGGCACGACCTTACCCGAAATCGCACAGACGGAACGTAACCGTGAGCAAGACCGGCTATTACACCCACCCTGATTGCCGCAGACATGAAATGGGGCCGGGCCACCCCGAGTGCCCGGAGCGGCTCGATGCCATCGAGGACCGGCTGCTGATCTCCGGCGTGGGGGATGCGCTGACGCGCATGGATGCGCCGCCGGCCTCACTGGACGAGATCGAGCTGGCGCACGGCCGCATGCATGTGGCTGCGCTGCGCGGCCTGAGCAGCACCCTGGTCGAGGAGGTTGCGGCCGGCGGTCCGCGCTATGCGCACGTCGACCCCGACACGGCCATGAACGTCAACACCTGGAGCGCCATCCTGCGCGGTGCCGGGGCGGCGATGGCGGCCACCGATGCGGTGCTGGCCGGTGAGCTGGAAAATGCTTTCTGTGCCATCCGCCCGCCTGGTCACCATGCCTGCCGCGACAAGGCCATGGGTTTCTGCTTTGTCAACAACGTGGCACTGGCGGCCAAGTATGCGTTGGAGCGCCATGGCCTCAAGCGCGTGGCGATCGCCGACTTCGACGTGCACCACGGCAACGGTACCGAGGACATCGTGGCCGATGATCCCCGCATCCTGATGGTGAGCATCTACCAGCATCCCTACTACCCGCACGGCGGTGCGCGCCCGGACACCGACACCATGGTCAACGTGCCGGTGCCGGCCTACACCAAGGGCATGGCGGTGCGTGAGCTGATCGAGATGCTGTGGCTGCCGCGCCTGGAGGCGCACAAGCCGCAGATGATCTTCATCAGTGCCGGCTTCGATGCCCATCGCGAGGACGACATGGGGCAGCTCGGTCTGGTGGAGGCTGACTATGCCTGGATCACCGAACGCCTGAAAGACGTGGCGCGCCGCCATGCCAAGGGTCGCATCGTCTCCTGTCTGGAAGGCGGCTACAACCTCAGTGCGCTGGGTCGTAGCGTGGAGGCGCATTTACGCGTTTTGGCCGACATCTAATTGTGGAGTACCCCCAGGCGGCGCGCACTTCGTGTCGCTACGCCCGAAGAGCCACAGCCCCCTTGCACAACGCCAGTGGCCCGGCGAAGCCGGCGCCACAGCGTTTCCCGGCTAAGGCATTCCACGCGTAGCCGGCCGCGATACGGCGGGAAGCGTGGACGCCTCGGTCTCACCGCCGGGCGCTAAACGCTGTGAGCGACCGTGGGGGCCACAGTCACCACGCGATGTAGGCGTAGCCCTTTTCCTGCAGCTCCATCACGGCGGCCGCGCCGACCTCCTCGATCTTGACGAAATCAAGCATGTCGGCCTTGTCCCAGCCGATGGTGTGCATGGTGTTGCCGCAGGCGATGAATTCGATGCCGTAGGATTCGCTCATGCTGCGCACGCGTTGCTGGTGCGTTTTCGACACCGGGCGTTTCGGTTTCTTGGCCAGCAGGTGCAGGCCCGGCCCCCAGGCCACGACCACGATGCTGACGTCATCGACGTATTTCTTCAACATGGCGCCGATCGAGTTGAGTACCGCTTCCTGGTATTCCGGCTCGTGGTGGTTGAGCTGGTAGACGATCTTGTGTGGCGGGCCGTCGTTGGCGCTTGCTTTGGCGGGGGCCGCCTGTGACGCCGCCGCGACGCCGGCGGTGGCTGCCGCCATCGCGGTAAGAAGTTGTCGGCGGGGCAGTGCAGGAGTGGTACGCATGGCAGATCTCGCAGGGTGAGGGGCGTAGATTAGCGCATGTGCGTGGTGTTTGCCCAGGCCGTTGCCAGGGCGCTGCGGCCATGTGCCGGCTTCGGTGAGAATCCAGACTGATACGGCCTGACGATGAAATGGAATATTCAGCCATGGGTGAACTTCAGAATCTGATGCAAGACATCAACAGTGCCCGGGCGTGGCTGGAGGCGGCGGTGCTGGCGCTGTGCATCATGCTGGCTTACGGCACCGCCCGGCTGGCCGGCCGGGGGCAGGCCGCGGAATCGGTCTGGTTCGGCCGTCGCACCTTCGACGGCCTGCTGTTCCCGGTGCTGGCGGTCGTTTTTCTCTATGCCGCTCGCTATGCGATCGCTCAGTACCAGCCGGTGGCGCTGCTGCGGGTGGCCCTGCCGGTCTTCATGTCGCTGGCGGCCATCCGCCTCTTTGTGCAGGTGCTCAGTGCTTCGTTTCCGAAGTCGGCGGCGGTGCAGCTGGTGGAGCGCCTGGTGTCGTGGCTGGCCTGGGGCGTGGCTGTGTTGTGGATCACCGGGCTGCTGCCGGCGGTGCTGGCCGAGCTGGAGTCCATCAGCTTCGCCTTCGGCAAGGGGCGGGTCAGCCTGCGTAACCTGATCGAAGGCGTGCTGTCTTCCGGTGTGGTGCTGGTGCTGGCGCTGTGGGTGTCGGCCACGCTGGAGCGGCGCATCCTGCGCGAGACGGTCGGCGATCTCTCCATGCGCAAGGTGGCGGCCAATGCCATCCGCGCCATTCTGCTGCTGGTCGGCCTGCTGTTCGCGCTTTCCGCCGTGGGGGTGGACCTGACGGCGCTGTCGGTGCTGGGCGGCGCTTTAGGCGTGGGCCTGGGCTTCGGCCTGCAGAAGCTGGCGGCCAACTATGTCAGCGGCTTCGTCATCCTGATCGAGCGTTCGCTGCGCATCGGTGACATGGTGCGGGTCGACGGCTTCGAGGGTGTGGTGACCGACATCAAGACGCGCTACACCCTGATCCGCGCCCTCAACGGCCGCGAGTCGGTCGTACCCAATGAGCTGATCATCACCCAGCGGGTCGAGAACCTGTCGCTGGCCGACCCCAAGGTGTCAATGACAGTCACGGTCTCGGTCAGCTACGACAGCGACGTTGACCAGGTGCAGCAGATCCTGTGCGCGGCTGCTGCTGCGTGCGCGCGGGTGCTGCAAGACCCGGCGCCTTCGGCCCTGCTCTCCAACTTCGGCGCCGACGGACTGGAGTTCACGCTGTCGGTCTGGATTCTCGACCCGGACAAGGGGCAACTGGGCCTGCGTTCGGAGATCAACCTCAATATCCTGCGCGGCCTGCGCGCGGCCGGTATCGAGATTCCGTACCCGCAACGTGTGGTGGAACTGCGTCCGGGGCCGGTCACGGAAGCGCTGGTGCCCCGTGGAAAACCCTAAACCGACCGACCGGTCGGTTAATTCATAATCGTCTTGGCGACTCACAACCATCAATTACCAGGAGACATCGTCATGAAGAAAATCCGCACGCTCACGCTACTGGCCACTGCGCTGCTTTGCGCGGGTCTGGCGCAGGCCCAGATCAAGGTCGGGGTCACGGTTTCAGCCACCGGGCCGGCCGCGTCACTGGGCATCCCCGAGAAGAACACTTTCTCCATCATGCCCAAGACCATCGGCGGCAAGACGGTCGAGTACATCGTGCTGGACGATGCCTCCGACACCACCACCGCGGTCAAGAACACGCGCAAGCTGATTTCCGAGGACAAGGTCGACGTCATCATCGGCTCCACGATCACGCCGAACTCGCTGGCGATGGTGGACGTCGCGGCCGAGACGGAAACGCCGATGATCTCGATGGCAGCCTCCAGCCGCATCGTCGAACCGATGGATGCCAAGCGCCGCTGGGTCTTCAAGACACCGCAGAACGACAGCCACATGGCCAGTGCCGTCACCGGCCACATGTCCGACGCTGGCGTCAAGACCATGGCTTTCATCGGCTTTAACGATGCCTACGGCAGCGGCTGGGCCGACGAGATGACCAAGTTTGCCCAGTTGCGCGGCCTGCGCATCGTGGCGAGCGAGCGCTTTGCCCGCAACGACACCTCGGTGACCGGCCAGATCCTGAAGATCATGGCGGCCAATCCCGATGCCGTGCTGATTGCCGGTTCCGGTACACCGGCCGCACTGCCGCAGAAGACGCTCAAGGAGCGGGGCTACAAGGGCAAGATCTACCAGACGCACGGCGTGGCCAACCCAGACTTCCTGCGCGTCTGCGGCAAGGACTGTGAAGGGACCTTCCTGCCGGCCGGCCCGATCTTGGTGGCCAGCCAGCTGCCGGCTTCCAACCCGATCCGCAAGGTCGCGCTGGACTATATCGGCAAGTACGAAAAAGCGTTCGGCGCCGGCACTTTCTCCACGTTCGGCGGCCACGCCTGGGACAGCGGCCTGCTGCTGGAAAAGGCCATCCCCGTGGCCCTGAAGACCGCGCAGCCGGGCACCAAGCAGTTCCGTGCCGCCTTGCGTGATGCCATCGAGAAAACCACCGACCTGACCGTGTCGCACGGCGTGGTCAACATGACCCCCAACGACCATCTTGGCTTCGACCAGCGCGCCCGCGTGATGGTGGAGGTCAAGAACGGCACCTGGCAACTGGTCGGTGATGCCAAGTAAGCGGCCGGTCTTGCGGCTTCACTAGGACAACAGGGGCGGCTTGGCCGCCCCTGTTGTTATCTCTGTCGGACAGGGTGATACACGGGAACGAGATGGATTTATCGATAGCGGCCATCCTGGCGCAGGATGGCTTGACCTCAGGGGCGATCTACGCGCTGCTGGCACTGGCCCTGGTGCTGGTGTTCTCCGTCACCCGCGTGATTTTCATTCCGCAGGGGGAGTTCGTGGCCTTCGGGGCTTTCACCATGGCGGCCTTGCAGATGGGGCAGTTGCCCTCGGCTGTCTGGCTGCTGCTGGGGCTGGCGATGGTGGCCTTCGGGATGGAGCTGTTCGCCATGGCGCGTCTGCCTGAACGCCGCAATTGGCACGAGCTCGGCCGTGCGGTTGTGCAGATCCTGTTGCTGCCACTGGCGGTCTGGGCCGTGGCGATGCTGGCCCCGATGTCGGGCTGGCCGATGCTGCTGCAGGTGCTCTTTACCCTGGCCATCGTGGTGCCCATGGGGCCGCTGGTCTACCGTATTGCCTACCAGCCGCTGGCCAGCGCTTCCACATTGGTGCTGCTCATCGTCTCGGTGGGGGTGCACTACGCGCTCATGGGCATCGGCCTGCTGGCCTTCGGTGCCGAAGGGGTGCGCACCGAGCCGTTCACCAGCCTGCGCTTCGAGATCGGGGCGCTGTCGGTTTCCGGCCAGAGCCTGGGCGTGATTGCCGCCGCCGGGGTGCTGATCCTGGCGCTGTACCTGTATTTCGGGCGCACGCTGCCGGGCAAGGCCCTGCGCGCTACCGCGGTCAACCGTGTGGGGGCGCAGATCGTGGGCATCGGCATCACGCAGGCCGGGCGTGCCTCGTTTCTGCTGGCCGCGGCCATGGGCGCGGTGTGCGGCATCCTGATCGCGCCGTTCACCACCATCTACTACGACAGCGGCTTCCTGATCGGCCTCAAGGGTTTCGTGGCGGCCATCATCGGCGGCCTGGCGAGCTACCCGGTAGCCGCTGCCGGATCGCTGCTGGTGGGCCTGCTGGAGTCCTATGCCTCCTTCTGGGCCAGTGCCTACAAGGAGGTGATCGTCTTCACGCTCATCCTGCCGGTGCTGCTGTGGCGTTCGCTGGCCAGTCCGCACCATGACGAGGAGGAAGAGGCATGAACCGGCTCTTCCTGCTCTTCATCGCGTGCATGGCGCTGCTGCCGGTCCTGCCCACGCCCGAGTTCTGGATCACCCAGGCCAACTACATCGGGCTGTTTGCCATCGTGGCGATCGGCCTGGTGCTGCTCACCGGTGTGGGGGGCATGACGTCGTTCGGTCAGGCGGCCTTTGTCGGCCTGGGGGCGTATGCCACCTCCTACCTGAGCACGGCCATGGGCGTTTCGCCCTGGCTGGGCTTGCTGGCGGGCGTGGCCATCAGCATGGCGGTGGCTTTCGTGCTGGGCGCGCTGACCATGCGCCTTTCGGGGCACTACCTGCCGCTGGGCACCATTGCCTGGGGACTGTCCTTCTTCTTCCTGTTCGGCAACATGGAGTTTCTGGGCCGGTTCGACGGCATCAGCGGCATCCCGCCGATTGAACTGTTCGGCCATCCGCTGCGCGCTGGGGAGGACATCTTCTACCTGATCTGGGCCGTGGTGGTGCTGGCTGTAGTCGCCACCCAGAACCTGCTCAACTCGCGTCCGGGCCGCGCCATCCGCGCGCTCAAGGGCGGGGTGGTGATGGCCGAGGCCATGGGCGCGCGCACGGTCTGGCTCAAGCTGGTGTGCTTCGTTTTTGCGGCCGTGCTGGCCAGCCTCTCGGGCTGGCTCTATGCCCACATGCAACGCTCGGTCAACCCCACGCCCTTCGGGCTGAATGCCGGCATCGAGTACCTGTTCATGGCGGTGATCGGCGGTGCCGGCCACGTCTGGGGCGCCATCTTCGGTGCCGGGCTGGTGACGCTGCTGAAGGATCAGCTGCAAAGTCTGTTGCCCAAGCTGTTCGGCGCGGCCGGAAATTTCGAAACCATCGTGCTGGGTGTGTTGCTGGTGGTGCTGTTGCAGCATGCCCGCAATGGCCTGTGGCCCTATGTGGCCGAACTGATGCCGCGGCGCTGGCGCGGCCAGGCCCGCTTGCCGTCGCCCGCCCACGTCGTGCCGCTGCCGATGCGGCCACGTCCGACGGCGGGAGAGCCGCTGCTGGCAGTGGATGGAGCACGCAAGGAATTTGGTGGTCTGGTGGCGGTCAACGACATGCACTTCGAGGTCAAGGCAGGCGAGATCCTGGGCCTGATCGGCCCCAACGGGGCCGGCAAGTCCACCATGTTCAACCTGATCACCGGGGTGCTGGAGGTCACACGCGGCACGGTGCGCTACCGTGGTCAGGAGATCCAGAGCCTGCCTTCGCGTGAGATCGTCAGCCGCGGAATTGCCCGAACCTTCCAGCACGTCAAGCTTCTTGGCGGCATGACCGTGCTGGAAAACGTCGCGCTGGGGGCGCATTTGCGCGGTCAGGCCGGTGTGTTGCGCAGCATGCTGCGCCTGAACCGCGGCGAAGAAGCCCGGTTGCTGGCCGAGGCGCAACGCCAGCTGGAGCGCGTGGGCCTGGCGCACCTGATGCATGAGCCGGCGGGCAGCCTGGCACTGGGCCAGCAGCGCATTCTGGAGATTGCCCGCGCCCTGTGCTGCGATCCGGCGCTGCTGTTGCTCGACGAGCCGGCCGCTGGTCTGCGCTACAAGGAAAAAGAGGCACTGGCCCAGTTGCTGACGCGGCTGCGCAGTGAGGGCATGAGCATTCTGATCGTCGAGCACGACATGGACTTCGTCATGAACCTGTGCGACCGTCTGGTGGTGATGGAATTCGGCACCCTGATCGCTCAGGGCGTGCCGTCGGCGGTGCAGAAGGATCCGGCGGTGCTGGAAGCCTATCTGGGAGGCCTATGAATACAGTACCCCCGACCGCCCCGACCTCCGCCATGCTGGAGGTGCAGGCGCTGCATGCCGGTTACGGCAAGGTGACCGCCTTGCATGGCATCCAGTTGCGTGCCGATGCCGGTGAGATCGTGACCGTGATCGGCCCCAACGGCGCGGGCAAGTCCACGCTGCTCAACGCCGTGGGCGGCACGCTGCCGCAGACCGGCAGTGCCCGTGGCCTGATCCGGTTTCTGGGCCACGACCTCAACCGCATGCCGGTGGAGCAGCGCGTGGCGCTGGGCATGTCGCTGGTCCCCGAGCGGCGCGAACTGTTTGGCTCCATGAGCGTGCTGGACAACCTGCTGCTGGGCAGCTACCGCCGCTACCGGCTGCGTGAGCCGAACCCGGCCGACCAGCTGGAACCGGTGTTCTCGCTGTTTCCGCGCCTTCGTGAGCGCCGTGAGCAACTGGCCGCCACGCTGTCAGGCGGTGAGCGGCAGATGCTGGCCATCGGCCGTGCACTGATGGCCAAGCCACGCCTGCTGATGCTGGACGAGCCCAGCCTGGGTCTGGCGCCGCTGATCGTGAAGGAAATCTTTCACATCATCCGGCAGTTGAAGGAAACCGGCGTCACCATCCTGCTGGTGGAGCAGAACGCCCGCGCCGCCCTGCAGGTGGCCGACCGGGCCTATGTGCTGGAGACGGGGGAGGTCATGCTGGAGGGCCCGGCCGACGAGCTGGCGCGCAATCCCAAGGTGATCGAGACCTATCTGGGCCTGAGCCGCGCCAAGCAATAAGGGCAGAGCGCCGTGATCGCGCTCTGCCGGTTCTCGTGGACAACAGACACCTGGATCGCAGTCAATCCGTTTATAATAAAAAAGCACGATCGTTCGTTTTTATCCTGTCGCTTGGGCTGCAGGGCGCAAATCGATGTGCCGAATAGAATCCTGTCATTGACGTTCACGTCAATCACAACAACCGAATTTGCAACTAGCTGGAGTGGCAGAAATGAAAGTCCTGGTACCCGTCAAACGCGTGGTGGACTACAACGTGAAGGTCCGCGTCAAGTCGGACAACAGCGGTGTGGACATTGCGAACGTCAAGATGAGCATGAATCCGTTTGACGAAATCGCCGTGGAAGAGGCGGTGCGCCTGAAGGAAAAGGGCGCCGTCACCGAAGTCATTGCCGTTTCCTGCGGCGTGGCCCAGTGCCAGGAAACCCTGCGCACCGCCATGGCCATCGGCGCTGACCGGGCCATCCTGGTGGAAACCAACGAAGAGCTGCAGCCGCTGGCCGTGGCCAAGTTGCTCAAGGCGCTGGTCGACAAGGAGCAGCCGGGTCTGGTGATCCTGGGCAAGCAGGCCATCGACGACGACGCCAACCAGACCGGCCAGATGCTGGCCGCGCTGGCCGACCTGCCGCAGGCCACCTTCGCCTCCAAGGTGGAGATCGCCGGTGACAAGGCCAACGTCACGCGTGAAGTGGACGGCGGCCTGGAGACCATCGCCGTCAGCCTGCCGGCCGTGATCACCACCGACCTGCGTCTGAACGAGCCGCGCTACGTGACCTTGCCCAACATCATGAAGGCCAAGAAGAAGCAGCTCGACACCGTCAAGCCGGAAGATCTGGGCGTGGACGTGACGCCGCGCATCAAGACCCTCAAGGTCAGCGAGCCGCCGAAGCGCAGCGCCGGCATCAAGGTGCCGGATGTCGCCACCCTGGTGGACAAGCTGAAGAACGAAGCGAAGGTGATTTGACCACCCCCTGAGTCGGCCCGAAGGCCGCCCTCCCCCAAGGGGGGCGAACCCGGCGGCCCGGCAGAGCCGGTTCCGCGGGTTCCCTGGAAAGAGGCCACACCGTCACTGAACACGAAAAGGATACGCATCATGACTTCCCTCGTTATCGCCGAACACGACAACGCGTCCATCAAGGGCGCGACCCTCAACACCGTCACCGCCGCCAAGGCCTGTGGTGGCGACGTCCACGTGCTGGTGGCGGGCCACAATGCGGCGGCTGCCGCGGCCGCTGCGGCCCAGATCGCCGGCGTGAGCAAGGTGATCCACGCCGACGGCGCATCGCTGGCGCACGGCCTGGCCGAGAACGTGGCGGCCCAGGTGCTGGCCATTGCCGCCGGCTACAGCCATATCCTGTTCCCGGCCACCGCCGGCGGCAAGAACGTCGCGCCGCGCGTGGCGGCCAAGCTGGACGTGGCCCAGATCTCTGACATCACCAAGGTTGAGAGCGCCGACACTTTCGAACGCCCGATCTATGCCGGCAACGCCATCGCCACCGTGCAGAGCGTGGATGCCACCAAGGTCATCACCGTGCGCACCACCGGTTTCGACGCCGCGGCCGCCACCGGGGGCAGCGCTGCCGTGGAAACGGTGGCAGCAGCCGCCGACAGCGGCAAGAGCAGCTTCGTCAGCGAGGAACTGGCCAAGAGCGAGCGCCCCGAGCTGACCGCGGCCAAGATCATCGTCTCCGGCGGCCGCGCCCTGGGGTCGAGCGAGAAGTTCAATGAAGTGATGACCCCGCTGGCCGACAAGCTGGGTGCTGCCATCGGCGCCAGCCGTGCGGCCGTGGACGCCGGCTACGCGCCCAACGACCTGCAGGTCGGCCAGACCGGCAAGATCGTCGCGCCGCAGCTGTACATCGCCTGCGGCATCAGCGGCGCCATTCAGCACCTGGCCGGCATGAAAGACAGCAAGGTCATCGTCGCCATCAACAAGGACCCGGAAGCGCCGATCTTCGGCGTGGCCGACTACGGGCTGGAGGCCGACCTTTTCACCGCGGTGCCGGAGTTGATTGCGGCGCTGTGAGGTGAGAGCCCAAGGCATCGTTCGCGATGCCTTTTTTTCGATGTGTAGAACCTGAATCCGGTTGGAGACCACCATGAGCTATGTCGCGCCCGTCAAGGACATGCTGTTCAATATCAAGCACCTGGCGCAGATTGACGAGATCGCCCGCATTCCCGCATTCGAAGACGCCGGTTTCGATACCGCGCAGGCGGTGCTTGAAGAGGCAGCCAAGTTCAATGAGCAGGTGCTCAGTCCCCTGAACTGGGACGGCGACAAGAACCCCTCCAGCTGGAAGGACGGCCAGGTCACCACCACGCCAGGTTTCAAGGAGGCGTTCCGCCAGTTCGCCGAGGGCGGCTGGCAGGGCCTGCAGCACCCGGCCGACTTCGGCGGTCAGGGCCTGCCCAAGACCATCGGTGCCGCGTGCATCGAGATGTGCAACAGCGCCAACATGAGTTTCGCGCTCTGTCCGCTGCTGACCGACGGGGCCATCGAGGCGCTGCTCACCGCGGGCAGTGATGCGCTCAAGGCCACCTACCTGGAAAAGCTGGTCAGCGGCGAGTGGACCGGCACCATGAACCTGACCGAGCCGCAGGCCGGCAGCGACCTGGCGCTGGTGCGCAGTCGCGCCGAGCCGCAGCCCGACGGCAGCTACAAGGTGTTTGGCACCAAGATCTTCATCACCTACGGTGAGCACGACATGGCCGACAACATCGTGCACCTGGTGCTGGCGCGCGTGACCGGTGCGCCCGAAGGCATCAAGGGCATCAGCCTGTTCGTGGTGCCCAAGTTCCTCGTCAACGAGGATGGTTCTCTTGGGGCGCGCAATGACGTGCACTGCGTGAGCATCGAACACAAGATGGGCATCAAGGCCAGTCCGACCGCCGTTCTTCAATACGGCGACCACGGTGGCGCTGTGGGTTACCTGGTGGGGCAGGAGAACCGAGGCCTGGAGTACATGTTCATCATGATGAACGCCGCCCGTTACGCGGTGGGCATGCAGGGCATCGCGATCGCCGAGCGTGCCTACCAGAAGGCCGTGGCCTATGCGCGTGACCGCGTGCAGAGCCGCCCGGTGGATGGCTCCATCAAGGCCAGCGCGCCCATCATCCACCACCCGGACGTGCGCCGCATGCTCATGACCATGCGCGCCTACACCGAAGGCTGCCGCGCCATGGCCTCCGTGGCTGCCGCCGCCTACGACGCCGCGCACCATCACCCCGATGCCGAGGTGCGCCAGCAGAACCAGGCCTTCTACGAGTTCATGGTGCCGCTGGTCAAGGGCTACAGCACCGAGATGAGCCTGGAAGTGACCAGCCTGGGCGTGCAGGTGCACGGCGGCATGGGTTTCATCGAGGAAACGGGTGCGGCGCAGTACTACCGCGATGCCAAGATACTGACCATTTATGAGGGCACCACCGCCATCCAGGCCAACGACCTGGTAGGACGCAAGACCCTGCGCGACGGTGGCCAGACCGCCAAGGGCATTGCGCAGCAGATCGAGGCCACCGAGGCCGAGCTGCAGAAGAATGGCAGCGCCGACGCACTGGCGGTGCTCAAGCACCTGGGCGCAGCACGCCAGGCCTTCGTGGCGGTGGTGGACTACCTGGCGGGCGAGCAGAACCCGAACGCCGTCTACGCCGGCAGCGTGCCCTACCTGATGCTGGCCGGCAACCTGATGGCCGGCTGGCAGCTGGCGCGTTCGCTGCTGGTGGCGCAGGCCGAGCTGGCGCGCGGTGAGGATACCGCCTTCATGCAGGCCAAGATCGCCACGACGCGCTTCTATGCCGAGCACCTGCTGAGCAAGGCGCCGGGCGTGCGCGACAGCATCGTCGACGGTGGCGGCAGTGCCGTGGCGCTGGCGCTCGAAGCGTTCTGACCTGCCTCGGGTCGCTACCAAAAGAATAGCGGCTGTCGCCCGATTGACAAGGGCTGCAGCCGCTTTTTATTGAGAATACGGAAAACACCAGGAGCCACCATGTCCAAGCTGCCCCCGACCCTGCAGAACCTGCCGCTGCCCATCATCGGCTCGCCGCTGTTCATCATCAGCAACCCCAAGCTGGTGATCGCGCAGTGCATTGCCGGCGTGGTGGGTTCGATGCCGGCGCTCAACGCGCGCCCGGCCTCGCAGCTCGACGAATGGCTGGCCGAGATCACCGAGGCGCTGGCGGCGCACAACCAGGCGAATCCGGACAAGCCGGCGGCGCCCTTTGCCATCAACCAGATCGTGCACAAGTCGAACGACCGGTTGGAGCATGACATGGCGCTGTGCGTGAAGTACAAGGTGCCGGTCATCATCACCTCGCTGGGCGCGCGTGAAGAGATCAACCAGGCAGCGCACAGCTACGGCGCCGTGGTGCTGCACGACATCATCAACAACAAGTTCGCCCACAAGGCAATCGAGAAGGGGGCCGACGGCCTGATCGCGGTGGCGGCCGGTGCCGGCGGCC
>CAZJKR010000023.1:2059-2816 GCA_964546615.1 uncultured Curvibacter sp. | reverse complement strand
TGCAGGAAATCCGCCAGTGGTTCGACGGACCGCTGGCGCTCAGCGGCTCAATCGCCACCGGCGGTGCGGTACTGGCAGCGCAGGCCATGGGGGCCGATTTCGCCTACATGGGCTCGGCCTTCATTGCCACCCATGAGGCGCGCGCGGCCGAAGCTTACAAGCAGGCTATCGTCGAGTGCAATTCGGACGACATCGTCTACAGCAACCTGTTCACCGGCGTGCACGGCAACTACCTCGCGCCCAGCATCCGCGCTGCCGGGCTCGACCCGGATCAGCTGCCGGAGAGCGATCCGAGCAAGATGAACTTCGGTGGCGATGCCAAGAAGGCGTGGAAAGACATCTGGGGCGCCGGCCAGGGCATCGGCGCCATCACCAGGCTGCAGAGTACGGCGGAGTTTGTGGCGCAGCTCAAGCACGAGTACCGTGAAGCCCGCCAGCGCCTGCTGGCGATGCACTATGCCGCGTGACGCGGTACGCGGCTGCTCAGTGCAGCAGGACCTGCAGCGCTTCAGGGGCGAGCTGCTGCAGGGATGACCAGGGATTGAGCAGCTGCTGCAGCGCCGGCTGGCTGCGCAGCAGGTCGGTGAGGTCGGACCGGCTGAGCCACCAGCAGCCAGCGAGCAGGGCGCCGGACAGCAGCAGCGACAGGCTGTTCAGCAGCGCATTGGCCATCAGGGGCACGCGCCGCAGGGGCTGGTGCCAGAGCCAGAGCGCGGGCAGCAGGCCCAATGCGGTGAACAGGCCCACGGCTTGCCAG
>CAZJKR010000023.1:0-2049 GCA_964546615.1 uncultured Curvibacter sp. | reverse complement strand
AAGGCCTGACGCAACTGGGCCGTCAGGACGGTGGTGCCGACGGACAGGTCCAGCGGCTGGCCCAGAGCCAGCATCACGCCGCAGTTCAGGCCGGCCAGCAACAGCAGTACGCCAAGCGCGGCCTTGAAGAGATGGCGCCAGCACAGCAGACTGAGCAGCAGCACGGTGGCGAAAACCATCAGCAGGCCCAGACGCACTCCGAGCCAGACCAGCTTCAGGCCGTCGAGCGGCAGCTGCGCCAGACCATGCCACAGCGGATAGTTGCATACCCCGCCCAGCCACAGGCTGGCGAGCGCGACGACGAAGAGGGGCGGGAGGGACTGACGCTGCCGTTCGGGCGTCAGCATGGCTGATTCGGCAAACTCGGTGATGTGAAAGAGCTTCAGCGACATGGACTGACATTCTGACCGATCCCGCGGCGGCCGTGTAACAGCAGGTGAGTCTTTGCAACGCTGTCGGGACGCGGGGGTGGGGTTCAGGTCGGCCAGGTGGAGCCGTGTTCGGGCACCATGGCGCGCCAGCCCAGTTCGTGCTTGATGCGTTTGCGCAATTCGTCGGCCGGCCCCATTTCGCCATGGACGATGTACACCTGATCCGGCCGCTCGGGCATGGTGCGCAGCCAATCCATCAGCTGGCTGGCATCGGCATGGGCCGAGGCCGACTCCAGTTGGACCACCTCGGCACTGACCGCCACGTCCTTGCCATGGATCCGCACCGAGGACGCGCCACCGGCGAGTGTGGCACCGCGGGTGCCGGGGGCCTGAAAGCCGGTCAGGATGATCATGTTGCGGTGGTTGCCGGCGTGCAGGGCCAGATGGTGCAGCACGCGCCCCCCGGTGGCCATGCCGCTGGCCGCCAGGATCACCATCGGACCGTGGCGGCGTGACAGCGCCTTGGATTCTTCGGTGGTGTTGACCATGGTGGCGCAGCGCGTCAGGGCGCGGATCTGCTTGGCGCTGAGTCGCTGCTCCTGTGGGTAGTGTTCCACCAGGTGGGTGGTATGGATGGCCATCGGGCTGTCCAGAAAGACCGGCAAGGAGGTCGGAATCTCGCCACGCAGTTTGAGCTCGGCAATGGCGTGAAGAATCTCCTGGGCGCGCCCGACGGCAAATACCGGCAGAACCGCGACGCCGCCGCGACTGGCCACACGCTGCAGCGCGCCCCCCAGTTCGGCCAGCACATCCTCCTTCGGATGTTCCCGGTCGCCGTAGGTGGACTCGATCAGCACGGTGTCCGCCGCCGGTGCGCGGTCCGGCGGGTTCATCAGCACGTCATCGCTACGGCCGAGGTCGCCCGAGAACAGGATGCGCCGCCCGGCCACCTCCAGCAGCAGGCTGGCCGCGCCGATGATGTGGCCGGCATGGCTGAAGGTGGCGCGCCAGCCCGGGATCGGCTGGAACGGGCGGCCGAAGTCGGTGGCCTTGATCAGCGGCAGGCAGTCCACGGCATCCTTGCGGGTGTAGAGCGGCAGCGCCGGCGTGTGCTTGGAGAACCCATGGCGGTTGGCAAAGGCGGCGTCTTCTTCCTGGATGTGGCCGCTGTCGGGCAACAGGATGCCGCACAGGTCGCGCGTGCCCGGCGTGGCATAGACGTGGCCGTCGAAGCCCTCGCGTGCCAGCAGGGGCAGGTAGCCGCTGTGGTCGAGATGGGCATGGGTCAGCAGGACGGCGTCGATCTGGTTCGGTGCCACCGGCAGGGGGTTCCAGTTACGCAGGCGCAACTGCTTGTAGCCCTGGAACAGGCCGCAATCCACCAGCAGGCGGTGCTTGTCGTGCTGGACCAGGTATTTGGAGCCGGTGACGGTGTCGGCGCCGCCGAGAAAGGTGATGTTGACGCTCATGGATCGACTGCGGAGTTTGGGTGAGCATAGCAGCCGGTGCGACCCTCGCGGTGGATTGGGTCGGAGGTCCTGGGGGCGGGTGCAGGGGCCGTATCATCAATGGTCTGGAGTCGGCGCAGACACACCCCGTCCGCATCGGAGAAAAGCACGCATGCCATCATCGTTTCCCATTCGCATCGAGCGCTTCGTCCACACGTGGAGCGGGCAGT
>CAZJKR010000022.1:7743-26028 GCA_964546615.1 uncultured Curvibacter sp. | reverse complement strand
GTCACCGCCAGCGGCGACGCCAGCACGCGGCTGATCCGCGGCAAGAAGGCCGCGCCGATCAACGTGGCACTGATCCCCAGCTACAAGAACATCGATCCACGCCTGCAGAAGGCACCCTGGCACTACGAGGGCAACACCCACTACGGCGTGCCCTACCAGTGGGGCTGGAACGTGCTCATGTACAACACCAAGGTCTTTGGCGACAAGAAGCCCACCAGCTGGAGCGTGGTGTTCGAAGAGCAGACCCTGCCCGACGGCAAGAGCAACAGGGGCCGCGTGCAGGCCTTCGACGGCCCGATCTACATCGCCGACGCCGCGCTCTACCTGATGAAGAAGAACCCGGCCCTGGGCATCAAGGACCCCTACGAACTCAACGAAACCCAGTACAAGGCCGCGCTCGAGGTGCTGCGTGCGCAGCGCAAGATCGTGGGCAAGTACTGGCACGATGCCTTCGTGCAGATTGACGACTTCACCAACGAGGGCGTCGTCGCTTCCAGCAGCTGGCAGTTCCAGGCCAACATCCTGGCTTCCAAAAAAGCCCCGATCGCCACCGTGGTGCCGGTTGAAGGTGCTTCCGGCTGGGCCGACTCGACCATGATGCACGCCGACGCCAAGCACCCCAACTGCGCCTACATGTGGCTGGAGCACTCGCTCAACCCCAAGCTGCAGGGTGACCTGTCCGCCTGGTTCGGCTCGGTGCCGGCCGTTCCCGCCGCCTGCAAGGGCAACAAGCTGCTGGGCGACGAAGGCTGCGCACGCCAGGGTTACAACGACTTCGAGCGCATTTCCTTCTGGAAGACGCCGACCACCCAGTGCAAGACGCAGAACAACCAGTGCGTCCCGTACCACAAGTGGGTGTCCGACTACATCGCCATCCTTGGCGGCCGTTGAGCTGAATCCGGGACCGTGGCCGGTCTGTGCCGGTCGCGCGCCCTTGCTGCACGGCCCGGCGTTCCGATCCGGGATACCGGGCTCCAGCCCCTGCCTTCCTACCTGAAAGTGTTGTCCCGATGAGTTCGGCTGTCAGTTTGCGCGATGTCTCGTGCGTGTTCCGTTCCGCAGGCAAGACCGTCCATGCGGTGGCCGGTGTCGACCTGGAAGTCCGGGCCGGCGAATTCTTCACCCTGCTGGGCCCTTCGGGCTCAGGCAAGACCACCTGCCTGCGCATGATTGGCGGTTTCACCTTGCCCACCAGCGGCCAGATCAGCATCCACGGCCAGGACGTGAGCCGGCACCCGCCCTATGCGCGCCCGGTCAACACCGTGTTCCAGGACTATGCGCTCTTCCCGCACATGAGCATCCTGGACAACGTGGCCTACAGTCTGATGGTGCGTGGCGTCGACCGCGCCACCCGCGAGAAAAAAGCCCAGCAGTTGCTGGAGACCGTGCAATTGCCCGACGTGGGCCAGCGCAAGCCGCCCCAGCTCTCGGGCGGCCAGCGCCAGCGCGTGGCCCTGGCCCGCGCCCTCATCAGCGAGCCGCAGGTGCTGCTGCTCGACGAGCCTCTGGGCGCGCTGGACCTCAAGCTGCGCGAGCAGATGCAGAGCGAACTCAAGAGCCTGCAGCGCACGCTGGGCATCACCTTCATCTTCGTCACGCACGACCAGCACGAAGCCCTGTCCATGAGCGACCGCATCGGCGTGTTCAACCAGGGCCGCCTGGAGCAGGTGGCCACGCCGGCGGAGCTGTACAGACGACCGGCCACGCGCTTCGTCGCCGAATTCGTGGGCGCGGCCAATGTGCTGCAAGGCAGTGATGCGCGCCCGTACGCCGCCGCAGAAGCCCTCATGATCCGCCCCGAACTCATCCACCTGGAACTCGGAACGACCGCCACCCGCGGTACGCCGCGCGCACGCGGCGCCGTGCGCGAGGTGCAGTTCTTCGGCTCCTTCTGGCGTGTGCTGGTGCAGCCCGAGCAGGGTGCCACCCTGCTGGTGGACCTGCCCGTGCAGGGCAGCGCCGTCACGCCGGAAGCCGGCGCCAGCGTCCAGCTCTATTGGGACGATGCCGCCATGCACGTCATCGAACCCGCGCCCCGCACATGAGCAGCCTGACCCTGCCCCCGCCCCGCAACAGCCTGGCCGACCGGCTGTCTACGCTGCTCTACACGCGCCGCGGCCTGCTGCTGGGCCTGCTGCTGGCGCCGCCCCTGCTGTGGTTCGGCGTCATCTACCTGGGCTCGCTGTTCAGTCTGCTGGCCAACAGCTTCTTCCGCCTGGACGACTTCACCGGGCAGGTGGTGCGCGAGATCGGTTTCAGCAACTTCGTCGAGATCTTCACGCCCACCAACCTCGACGTGGCCCTGCGCAGCACCGTGATGGCCATCAGCGTCACCACGGCCTGCACGGTCATCGGCTTTCCCATCGCCTACTACATGGCCCGTTATGCGCGCGGCCCGCAGAAGGCCCTGCTGTATGTCGCCGTCATGCTGCCACTGTGGTCCAGCTACCTGGTGCGCCTGTACGCCTGGAAACTGCTGCTGGCCAAGGAAGGTGCCATCTCCTGGGTGATGCAGAGCCTGCAGCTGCAGTGGCTGCTCGACGCCCTGCTCTCCATACCCGTGGTGGGCGGCAGCTCGCTGAGCTTCTCGCCCATGGGCACCTTCGTGGTCTTCGTCTACATGTGGCTGCCCTTCATGATCCTGCCCATCATGGCGGCCATCGAGCGCATCCCCGGCTCCTATCTGGAGGCCTCGGCCGATCTGGGGGCCAGCCCGGCGCGGACCTTGCGCGAAGTGATCTTCCCGCTGGCCATGCCGGGCATCGCGGCGGGTTCGATCTTCACCTTCTCGCTGACCCTGGGCGACTACATCATTCCGCAGGTGATCGGCAACTCCACCCTCTACATCGGCCAGGTCGTGTACCGCCAGCAGGGCGTGGCGGGCAACCTGCCGTTCGCCGCCGCCTTCTCGCTGGTGCCCATCGTCATCATCGGCGTCTACCTCTGGCTGGCCAAGCGCAAGGGAGCTTTCGATGCGCTCTGACACCCCCGCCCAATTCTCCAAGCCGCAGCGCGGCGCCTCCTGGGGCCTGAAGGCGGCTACCTGGGCCGGTGTGCTGTTCCTGCACATCCCGCTGGCGCTCATCATCCTCTACGCCTTCAGCAGCGAGGACAAGAGCTACGTCTTTCCGCCCCCGGGCCTGACCACGCAGTGGTTCAGCGTGGCCATGGAGCGGCAGGACGTGTGGGACGCCATGAAACTCTCCTTCCAGGTCGCGCTGTGGGCCACGGGCATCGCCGTGGTACTGGGCACGCTGGCCGCCGGCGCACTGGCGCGCACGCAGTTCTTCGGCCGCGAGGCCGTCAACCTGCTGCTCATCCTGCCCATCGCCCTGCCCGGTGTCATCACCGGTATCTCGCTGCGCTCGGCCTACCACGCCCTGGAGATTCCCTTCAGCTTCTGGACCATCGTGATCGGCCACGCCACCTTCTGCGTGGTGGTGGTCTACAACAATGCGGTGGCGCGGCTACGCCGTATCAGCCCGGCGCTGATCGAGGCCTCCATGGACCTGGGCGCCAACGCCTTCCAGACCTTCCGTTACGTGCTGCTGCCCCAGCTGGGCTCGGCCCTGCTGGCCGGCGGTCTGCTGGCCTTCGCCCTGAGTTTTGACGAGGTCATCGTCACCACCTTCACGGCCGGCCAGCAGACCACGCTGCCGATCTGGATGTTCCAGGAGCTGATCCGCCCGCGCCAGCGACCCGTGACCAATGTGGTCGCCGTGGTCATGATCGCGCTGACTTTCATCCCCATCGTGGCGGCCTACTGGCTGACCCGCGCCGACGAAGACAGCCAGAACCGCTGAACCACTTTTTCACCTCTCATTACCAGACCACCAGCCAGGAGACCCGACCATGGGACACCCATCCGAATCCACCCTCCAGTTCCCCGTTGAACTGCTGATCGACCAGCAACTGGTCCGCGGCGAAGGCGCCGAGGAGCTCATCCTGAACCCTGCCACCGGTGAAACGCTGTGCACCGTGCGCGAGGCCTCGCCCGAGCAGGTGGCGCGCGCCGTCTCGGCCGCCAGCCGCGCCTGGGAATCCTGGTCGCAGACCACGCCGGGCGAGCGCGCCAACCTGCTGCTCAAGCTGGCCGACGCCGTGGAAGCCAATGCCGCGCAGTTTGCGCGCCTGGAGTCGCTCAACTGCGGCAAGCCCTACGCCCGCGCCCTGGGCGACGAGATCCCGGCCATTGCCGACTGCTTCCGTTATTTCGCCGGCGCCGCGCGCTGCATGAGCGGCACGCTGGCTGGTGAATACCTGGCCGGCCACACCAGCATGATCCGGCGCGACCCGATCGGCGTGGTGGCCTCCATCGCCCCCTGGAACTACCCGCTCATGATGGCCGCCTGGAAGACCGCCCCCGCGCTGGCCGCCGGCAACACCGTGGTGCTCAAGCCCAGCGAACAGACCCCGTTGACCGCCCTGCTCTTCGGCCGCCTGGCCGCCGAGATTCTGCCCAAGGGCGTGCTCAACGTGGTCTGCGGTCGCGGCACCAGCGTGGGCCAGCCCCTGGTGGAGCACCCGCAGGTGCGCATGGTCTCGGTCACGGGTGATGTGTCTACCGGCCGCAAGATCCTGCAGGCGGCTTCGGGCACGCTCAAGCGCACCCACCTGGAACTCGGCGGCAAGGCGCCGGTCATCGTCTTTGACGATGCCAACCTCGCCGAAGTGGTGGCCGGTGTGCGCACCTTCGGCTACTACAACGCCGGCCAGGACTGCACGGCGGCCTGCCGCATCTACGCCGGCCCGAAGATCTATGACAAGCTGGTGGCCGAACTGAGCGCCGCGGTGTCCACCCTCAAGATGGGCACGCAGGACGAGGACGGCGTGGAACTCGGCCCGCTGATCTCCGACCGCCAGCGCAACCGCGTGGCCAGCTTCGTCGAACGCGCCCAGATGACCGGTCACATGGAAGTCACCACCGGCGGCAAGCTGCGCCAGGGCAACGGCTACTTCTACGAACCCACGGTGATCGCGGGCGCGAAGCAGGACGACGAGATCGTGCGCCGCGAGGTCTTCGGTCCGGTGGTCTCGGTCACCCGTTTTTCAGATGCTGAGCAGGTCGTCGGCTGGGCCAACGACTCCGACTATGGCCTGGCCTCCAGCGTCTGGACCCAGGACGTCAGCAAGGCCATGCGTGTCGCCAAGCAGCTGCAGTACGGCTGCACCTGGATCAACACGCACTTCATGCTGGTCAATGAGATGCCGCACGGCGGACTCAAGTCCTCCGGCTACGGCAAGGACATGTCCATGTACGCGCTGGAGGACTACACCGTTCCGCGCCACGTCATGGTCAAACTCTGAGCAGGGAAAGTCACATGAAACACTCTTCCAATGAAGCCCTGATGGCCCGCAAGGCCGCGGCCACCCCACGCGGCGTGGGTGTCATGGGCACCTTCTTCGCCGACCGCGCCACCAATGCCGAACTCTGGGACGTCGAAGGCCGTCGCTACATCGACTTCGCCGGCGGCATCGCGGTGCTCAACACCGGCCACCGCCACCCCCAGGTGGTCGCCGCCGTGCAGGCGCAGCTGGAACGCTTCACCCACACCTGCTACCAGATCGTGCCTTACGAGAGCTACATCGCCCTGGCCGAGAAACTCAACGAGATCACACCCGGCTCCCACGCCAAGAAGACCGCGCTGTTCTCCACCGGCGCTGAAGCCGTGGAAAACGCCATCAAGATCGCGCGCGCGGCCACCGGCCGCAGCGGCGTCATCGCCTTCGGCGGTGCCTTCCACGGCCGCAGCGTCTACGCCATGGCGCTGACCGGCAAGGTGGCGCCCTACAAGAACGCCTTCGGTCCGATGGCGGCCGAGGTCTACCACGTGCCTTTCCCCAGCGACGCCGAGAGCTTGGCCGAGGCGCGCAAGGGCGTGGAGCGCCTGTTCAAGTACGACATCGAACCCAGCCGCGTGGCGGCCTTCATCTTCGAGCCCGTGCAGGGTGAGGGCGGCTTCAACATCATCCACCCCGAGGCGGTGCGCTGGATGCGCGAGCTGTGCACCCGGCACGGCATCCTGATGATTGCCGACGAGGTGCAGACCGGCTTCGGCCGCACCGGCAAGCTCTTCGCCATGGGGCATTACGAAGACCAGGGCATCACGCCCGACCTCATGACCAGCGCCAAGTCCATGGCGGCCGGCCTCAACCTCTCCGCCGTGACCGGCCGCGCCGAGATCATGGACGCGCCAGCCCCCGGTGGTCTGGGCGGCACCTACGCCGGCAACCCGCTGGCCGTAGCCGCCGCGCACGCGGTGATCGACATCATGCGGGAGGAACAACTGCCGGCACGTGGCCAGCAGCTGGGCGACCAGCTCCAGGCCCGGCTCAAGAGACTGCAGGCGCGGGTGCCACAGTTGGCCGAGGTACGCGGCCAGGGTGCCATGGTGGCGACTGAGTTCCGCCACCCCGACGGTCGCCCCGATGCCGACTTCACCAAACGGGTTCAAGCCCACGCCCTGGAGAACGGCCTGATCCTGCTGACCTGCGGCATGGACGGCAACGTGCTGCGCTTCCTGTTCCCGCTGACCATCGAACAGGCCGTCTTCGACGAGGCGCTTGTCATTCTTGAGACTGCCCTGACGGCCGCTTGAGGCAGAATTTCGCCTTGACGCCTGTAGACACTCCCAGGAGACTCCGCCATGGACATGAAGACCTCCCCGCTTTCCCTGCTGAAAGACCCGACCCTGCTCAAGACCGATGCGCTGATCAACGGCCAATGGGTCAAGGGCGCGACGGCCCAGCGTTTCGACGTGCTGGACCCGTCCAACGGCCACAAGCTGGCCGACGTGGCCAACCTGGGACCGGCCGATGCCGAGCAGGCCATCCAGGCCGCCAATGCCGCCTGGCCCGCCTGGCGCGCAAAAACGGCCAAGGAGCGCAGCATCATTCTGCGCAAGTGGTTCGACCTGCTGATGGCCAACCAGGAGGATCTGGGCCGCATCATGACCGCCGAGCAGGGCAAGCCGTTTGCTGAAGCCAAGGGCGAGGTGGCCTACGGCGCCAGCTTCGTCGAGTGGTTCGCCGAGGAGGCCAAACGCGTCAACGGCGAAACCCTGCCGCAGTTCGACAACAACCGCCGACTGATGGTCATCAAGCAGCCTATCGGCGTCTGCGCCGCCATCACGCCCTGGAACTTCCCGCTGGCCATGATCACGCGCAAGGTGGCGCCGGCGCTGGCCGCGGGCTGCCCGGTCATCATCAAGCCAGCCGAGTTGACCCCGCTGACCGCGCTGGCCGCCGCCGAGCTGGCCGTGCGCGCCGGCATTCCGGCCGGCGTGCTCAACCTGATCACTGCCGACGCCGACAACTCCATCGCCGTCGGCAAGGTCTTCTGCGCCAGCGAGGTGGTACGCCACATCAGCTTTACCGGCTCCACCGAAGTGGGCCGCATCCTGATGGCGCAAAGCGCGCCCACCGTGAAGAAACTCTCGCTGGAGCTCGGCGGCAACGCGCCCTTCATCGTCTTTGACGACGCCGACATCGACTCGGCGGTGGAAGGCGCCATGGCCAGCAAGTACCGCAACGCCGGCCAGACCTGCGTCTGCGCCAACCGCATCTATGTGCAGGACGGCGTCTACGACCAGTTCGTACAGAAGCTCGCCGCCAAGGTGGCGGCCGTCAAGGTCGGCAACGGTTTCGAGGACGGCGTGTCGCAAGGGCCGCTGATCGAGGAAGCAGCGCTGCAGAAAGTGGAGCGCCACGTCGCCGACGCCGTGGCCAAGGGCGGCAAGGTGCTGACCGGCGGCAAACGCGCCACCGAGCTTGGCACCCAGTTCTTCCAGCCCACGGTGCTGGCCGAGGCCACGGCCGACATGCTGTGCGCCACCGAGGAGACCTTCGGCCCCTTCGCCCCGGTGTTCCGCTTCAAGACCGAGCAGGAGGCGATCGACGCGGCCAACGCCACCATTTTCGGCCTGGCCAGCTACTTCTACAGCCGCGACGTGGGCCGCATCTTCCGCGTCAGCGAGGCGCTGGAGTACGGCATGGTCGGCATCAACGTCGGCATCCTGGCCACCGAGCACGTGCCCTTCGGCGGCGTCAAGCAGTCCGGCCTGGGCCGCGAAGGCTCGCACCACGGCATGGATGACTACGTGGAGATGAAGTACCTGTGTCTGGGCGACATCCTCAAGTAAACTACGCATCGCAGCAAGAAACACTGCGGGTGTAGTTCAATGGTAGAACGGCAGCTTCCCAAGCTTCATACGAGGGTTCGATTCCCTTCACCCGCTCCAGAATGAAAAAACGGCCCCAGGTGGGCCGTTTTGCTTCGGGCCTGCCGCGCGGATCGGGCGGGCCACATTGAACCCCTCCACTCAGAACTTGAACCCCAGCCCGATACTGCCGGTCGTGGTCATCGGCCGGTAAGTGCCAAAGTCCGGTGTCTTGCGGTTGTAGTCGGTCTGGGTGTATTCGAACTGCAGGTAAAGATTGCGGTCCAGCATGGTGCGCAGGCCCAGGCCGTAGCCGAGACCACCGAAGGTCTTGCTGGCGGTCACGCCATCGACCGACTCCTCCCCCGCGCGCGCGCCGTAGTAGCCGAGCTTGGCATAGGCCAGCCACGACGGGCTGATGACGTAGCCGGGCTCGATGTACAGGGAATACTGGTCCTTGAGGCGGAAATCCACGTTGCGGCCACCCGCAACAAGGCTGCCGGCCTTCTGCTCGCCCAGGCTGTAGGTCAGGCCGAAGCCGAGCACACCATGGTTGCCCAGGGCGGTGCCGTAGGCAGCCTGCAGGCTGAGGTATTGCGCGGTGTCGCTGATTTTGGCGTCCGTGCCGCCCCCGATGAACTCGGTCCAGGCCGTACCGGCATTGGCATTGATACCTAGATGCCAGCCGGAAAAATCCTGGGCCTGCGCCCACACCATCGAGGGGCCCCAGAAGACAGCGAGCGCGGTGGCAAGAAGCGGTTTTCTCATTTCTCCCTCCTTCGTTCGAGATGCCGGGAATCATGCCGATCGATATCCAAGATGTTGGCAGCATACGCCCGCGCAGCCCAGGTGCCAAGCCCAGCCCCATGACGGCCATACGCCCAGAATGCCAACGGCCCCGAACGGGGCCGTTGGCAGGGCACGCAGGCGATGTCAGATCAGCGGCACGCCGGTCTTGGCCTGAATCTGCTCGCGTGTCACCTCGGGCGCCAGCTCCACCAGCTTGAGGCCTTGCGGCGTGACGTCCATCACACCGAGGTCGGTGATGATGCGGTCGACCACGCCTTTGCCGGTCAGCGGCAGGGTGCAGGCGGGCAGGATCTTCAGGTCTTCCGTGCCGTCCTTCTTCCTGGCCACGTGCTCCATCAGCACGATGACACGCGGCACGCCGGCCACCAGGTCCATGGCGCCGCCCATGCCCTTGACCATCTTGCCGGGGATCATCCAATTGGCCAGGTCACCCTGGCCGCTGACCTGCATGGCGCCCAGGATGGACAGGTTGATCTTGCCGCCACGGATCATGGCGAAGCTCTCGTGGCTGCCGAAGATCGACGAGCCCTTGATGGTGGTGACGGTCTGCTTGCCGGCGTTGATGAGGTCGGCGTCCACCTCATCTTCCGTGGGGAAGGGGCCAATACCCAGCATGCCGTTTTCGCTCTGCAGCCAGACCTCGATGTGGTCGGGCACGAAGTTGGCCACCAGCGTCGGGATGCCGATGCCGAGGTTCACATAAAAACCGTCCTGCAGCTCCTGGGCCGCGCGTGCGGCCATCTGGTCTTGGGTCCAGGGCATGATGATCTCCTAATCAGTTGAGGACAGAGCTGAAGGTCTGTCCCGCAAGGTTTCAGACCTTACGGTCGCGGGTGGTGCGCTTCTCGATGCGCTTTTCGGGCGTCGGGTTGTGCACGATGCGGTGCACATAGATGCCCGGCAGGTGGATGTCGTCGGGCGCCAGTTCGCCGGTGGCAACGATGCGCTCCACTTCCACGATGCAGATCTTGCCGGCCATGGCGGCGGCCGGGTTGAAGTTGCGCGCCGTCAGGTTGAAGCGCAGGTTGCCGGAACGGTCGGCGATGTCGGCCTTGACCAGCGCCACATCGGGCACCAGCGAACGCTCCATCACATAGGTTTCGCCATCGAACTCGCGCAGCTCCTTGCCGTCGGCCACGATGGTGCCGACACCCGTCTTGGTGAAGAAGGCCGGGATGCCGGCGCCACCAGCGCGCAGCTTCTCAGCCAGGGTGCCCTGCGGGGTGAATTCCAGTTCCAGCTCGCCGGCCAGGTACTGGCGCTCGAACTCCTTGTTCTCGCCCACGTAGCTGGAGATCATCTTCTTGATCTGCCGGGTCTGCAGCAGCTTGCCGAGGCCGAAGTCATCGACGCCGGCGTTGTTGGAAATGGCAGTCAGGTTCTTCACGCCCGCATCGCGCACGGCGTCGATCAAGGCCTCGGGAATGCCGCACAGGCCGAAGCCGCCGACGGCGATCAATTGGCCATCTTGGATGACGCCCTCAATCGCCTTGGCGGCGCTCGGGTAGATCTTGTTCACGCTGTACTCCTCTGAGGAAACGATGGCGGTACGATACTACTTATTCAGCTACGTAGTTCCGCGTAAATTGGAACCCTGACGGCCGCCGCCATGGACATCGACTACCGCCTCGCCTTCGAACTTGCACCCATCGGCCTGGTGTTGTCACGCCACCGCGTGATTGTGGACTGCAACCGCCATGTGTGCGAGATGTTCGGCACCACGCGTGAGGAACTGGTGGGCCAGTCCTTCCAGGTGCTCTACCCCAGCGCCGACGAGTTTGAGCGCATCGGCGCGCGCATCACGCCCATCATGAACCGCCACGGCACCTATGCCGACGACCGCATCATGAAGCGTGTCGACGGCCGTTTCAAGGGCGAGACCTTCTGGTGCCACGTCACCGGCCGTGCGCTCGCCCCGGCCGAGCCGCATGCCGCCGGCATCTGGACCTTCCAGGACCTGAGTGCCCACCGCCCGGTCAAGGCAGAACTCACCGCCCGCGAGCGCGAAGTAGCCGCCCACCTGCTCGACGGCCTGACCTCCAAGGAAATCGGCAAGGCACTGGCCATCAGCCACCGCACGGTGGAGATCTACCGCGCCCGGCTGATGCGCAAGTACCAGGCCAGCACCACCGCCGATCTGGTGCACAAGCTGATGGGCGGTTGAGGTTAAGCTTGCCGCTCCATCCATGACTTTTCGGGAACCGGTTTCGTGGCTACAGGTACTCGCACCATGGTCGGCATCGACCAGCTCTGCATCGGCATGCATGTCAAGCTGGAAGGTTGGGTCGGCCACCCTTTCCTGTTCAACAGCTTCAAGATCAAGGACCAGAAGCAGCTGGAGACGCTGAAGTCGCTGGGCCTGAAGGAAATCGAGTACCTGCCGCAGAAGAGCGATGCCAAGCCGCTGCCGCCAGCGGAGAAGGCCACGGCGGCGCCTGCACCGGTGCAGCCCACGGTGCTGGACGAGCTCATGAAACAGAAGAAGGAGCGCATGGAGAGCCTGCGCAAGGAGCTGGAGCAGATCCAGGCCGCCGAGCGCAAGTACGTCAAGACCGCCAACGCAGTGAAGAACGTGGTGCGCCTGGCCAACAGCAACCCGGCGCAGGCCGCCGAGCAGGCCAGCGAAGTGGCGGCGCAGCTGAGCGAGATCTTTCTGGCGCGCCAGAACCCCTTCATCCACCTGATGGGCGACAACACCTCGGACAACAGCACCCACTTCCACGCCCTGAACGTCACCATGCTGGCGCTGATCCTGGCCCACGCCATCGGTATCGAAGACGCCGAGCTGATGCGCGACATTGCCCAGGGCGCGCTGTTGCACGACGTCGGCAAGGCCATGGTGCCCAGCCAGGTGCTCCTCAAGGACGATGGTCTGACACCGTCCGAGCTCAAACTGATCGAGATGCACCCCGGCTACGGCATCAAGATGATGCAGCCGGTCGAATCATTGTCACGCCGGGTGAAGGAGATCATCCTGTTCCACCATGAGCTGCTGGATGGCAGCGGCTTCCCCAAGGGGCTGCAGGGCGATGCGATCGACCAGGCGGTGCGCATCGTGACGATTGCCAACAGCTACGACAACCACTGCAACCAGCGCATTGCCACCAAGTGCAAGACGCCCTCGGAAGCCCTGTCCTACATGTACAAGACCGAAGGCGCCAAGTACGACAAGACGCTGCTGTCGGCCTTCATCAAGTCCATGGGCATCTACCCGCCGGGCACCATTGTCATGCTCAAGAGCGGCAAGGTCGGCATCGTCATGTCGATCGACTCATCCGACCTGCTGCACCCCAACCTGATGCTGTACGACCCGAGCATCCCCAAGTCGCAGGCGGCGGTGGTCAACCTCAAGCGCGACCTGGAAGACGAAGTCGACCGTACGCTGCGGCCGGCCGCGCTGCCCAAGCCGATCTTCGACTACCTGAGCCCGCGCAAGCACATCAGCTACTTTGTGGAGAACGCCGGCACGGCGTGATCCAGCACCAGAATGCTATCAATTCAATAGCTATTCAGGCACATCCATGAAGGCCCGAGGGCCGAAAACACGCTTATTTCTTGGCGTCGACCACCTCCGCCGCCGCGCGGAAACCCTCCACCGCCGTGGGCACACCACAGTAGATGCTGGCGTGCAGCAGCACTTCCTGGATTTCGGCCACGGTGGCACCGTTGTTGAGCGCACCGCGCACATGGCCCTTGAGTTCGTGCGTCTTGCCCAGCGCCGTGAGCATGGCCACGGTGATCAGGCTGCGCGTGCGGCGGTCCAGCCCCTCGCGCTGCCAGACATCGCCCCAGGCGTTGCGCGTGATGTAGTGCTGCATCGGCAGCGTGAAATCGGTGGCATTGTCGAAGGCGTTCGCCACGAAGTCCTCGCCCATCACCTGCTTGCGGGTGGCCAGGCCTTTGTCGTACTGTTCGTCCATGTGTAGTGCTCCTGTGTGCTGAAAGCTGGGTGTCAAGCGCCGAGCATAATCTGCGGCACAACAACGAGGAGACAGCATGACCCGCTACCCGCACCCTGAGCTCAAGGACCTGCCCGACGATATCCGCGCCAAGATTCTGGAGGTTCAGGAGAAAGCCGGCTTCGTGCCTAACGTCTTTCTGGCGCTGGCGCGCCGGCCGGCCGAGTGGCGTGCCTTCTTCGCCTACCACGACGCGCTGATGCTGAAGGAAGACTCGGGCCTCACCAAGGGCGACCGCGAGATGATCGTCACCACCACCAGCGCGGCCAACCAGTGCCTGTACTGCGTGGTGGCGCACGGCGCCATCCTGCGCATCTACGAGAAGAAGCCGCTGGTGGCCGACCAGGTGGCCGTGAACTACCGCAAGGCGGACATCACACCGCGCCAGCGCGCCATGCTGGACTTCGCCATGAAGGTCTGCCAGCGCTCGCATGAGATCGGCGAGGCCGATTTCAGCACCCTGCATGCGCATGGCTTCAGCGACGAGGACATCTGGGACATCGCCGCCATCACGGCCTTCTTCGGCCTGTCCAACCGCATGGCGTCTTTCAGCAACATGATGCCCAACCCCGAGTTCTACCTGATGGGCCGGGTGCCGAAGCAGAAGCCGTAAGGCCGTTCGACTGCCGGCTGGCGACACGACCGGCCAATTCGCCCGAGACGCAACTGGAGATCAGCATGACTTCATCGCTTCGCCGTTCGTTCCTAGCGCTCGGCCTATCGCTGTCGCTGGCAGGGCTCACCTTCCCCGTGGCGGCGCAAGGTGAGCGGATCGGTATCGTCGTCATGCACGGCAAGGGCGGCTCGCCCACCAAGCATGTCGCTGGCCTGGCCGCCACACTCAGGGACCAAGGGTGGCTGGTCGCCAACCTGGAGATGCCCTGGTCCGGCCGGCGCGACTACGATGCCCCGGTCAGCCAGGCCGTGGCCGAAGTGGAGGCCGCGCTGGGCACGCTGCGGACGCAGGGCGCGCAGAGGCTGTTTGTGGCTGGCCACAGCCAGGGCGGGCTGTTCGCGCTCTACCTCGGCGGCCAGCTCAAGGTCGACGGCCTCATCGCCATTGCGCCGGGCGGCAGCGCCGCCAGCCAGGTATACCGGGACAAACTGGCCGACACGGTGGCGGAAGCCCGCCGGCTCGTCGTTGCGGGCAAGGGGGATGAAAAAGCCAGCTTGATGGATTTCGAGAGTTCCCGCGGCACCTATCCCGTCGTTGTCGCGCCGGCCATCTACCTGAGCTGGTTCGATCCGGCAGGCGCGATGAACCAGTCCGCGGCGCTGAACAAACTGGATCCGGCCATTCCGGTGCTGCTCATCGTGCCAACCCGGGACTATCCCGGCTTGCTGCGACTCAAGCAGGCCACCGTCAATGCCCTCCCCCCCAACCCGCTGACCCGGTTGTACGAGCCGGATGCCACCCACCTGGAGGCGCCCACGGCCTCGGCGCCGGAAACCATCCGGTGGATTCGGGCCGTGGCCGGCAGCCGCTAGACAACGCGGTGGCGCCATGCCGGACTTCGCGCAGCGCGAATTGCCTCACGGGGTATCAGCGGGGCGCCGACTTGCATTGCGGATATCCGGCCACTATGCTTTGACGCCGACCTTTTGACGCGGTGATTCCGCCGCAGTCGTGCTGGAGCAGCCCATGAGCCGATTCAAGTTCCTCGCCACTCTCCTCGTCATTCTGTGCAGCCAGGTCGTCTGGGCTGCGGACGACACAAGCACCGGCGCGCCGGCACCCGCCTCGGAACTGACCCAGGCCCGGCAACTGATCGGCCAGAAGAACTGGGCCGGCGCCGTTGATGTGCTGGGCAACTTCACCCGCGCCAACCCCGGCAACGCCGACGGCTTCAACCTGCTGGGCTACAGCTTGCGCCACCTCAAGCGCTACGACGAATCCCTGGCCGCCTACAACAAGGCGCTGACCCTCGACCCCAAGCACCGTGGCGCCCACGAGTACATCGGCGAGGCCTACATCCAGCTCGGTCAATTGGACAAGGCCAAGCAGCACCTGGACGCGCTGGACAAGATTTGCACCTTCTCCTGCGAGGAATACCGCGACCTGAAGCGGGCCTACGAGGCAGCCAGCAAGGCCAGGAGCAACTGAGGCAAACGGCGAACCCGGCCGTACCGGGCTACTTCAGGGTGCGCGGCCGGCGTTCCGGCTTGGCGCCCGAGGCCTGGCAGGCGCGGCGGTAGTCCTGCAGCGTCTTTTGCGCCCGACCCAGCACCGTGTCCGGCGGGTAACCGCCCGCGCCGAGCTCACCGAAGGGCAAGCCGGTCAGCAATTCCATGCCTTCGCTGGCCAGATCCGCGGTGTAGATCCGGAAGCGCCCTTGCGCCACCGCCTCCACCACGCGGCGGTCCAGCATCAGGTGGCGGCGGTTGCGGCGCGGGATCAGCACGCCCTGCTCGCCGGTCAGCCCCATCAGTTCGCAGCTGCGGAAATAGCCCTCGATCTTCTCGTTGATGCCCCCCACCGGCAGCATCTCACCGCGCTGGTTCACTGCCCCCGTCACGGCAATGCCCTGCCTGAGCGGCGCATTGGCCAGTGCCGACAGCAGCGCATAGAACTCGGCACAGGAGGCCGAGTCGCCCTCCACCCCGCTGTACTCCTGCTCGAACACCACCGCCGCATTGAGCGCCAGCGGTGCAATGTGGGCGAAGAGCGAGGCCAGGTAGCTGTGCAGGATCAGCACACCCTTGTCGTGGATCGGGCCGGACAGTTCCACTTCACGCTCGATGTTGAGCAAGCCTTCGTCACCGGCGTGGGTGCGCGCCGTCACCCGCACCGGAAAACCGAAACGGTAGTCGCCCAGGTCCACCACCGTCAGGCCATTGACCTGCGCCACCTTCTCGCCCTGCAGATCCAGCAGGCGCTCGCCGTCAACAATGGTTTCCTGCAGGCGCTGCTCCGGGTAGTCGTGGCGGTGAATGCGCGCCAACCGCGCCGTCTCCACGTCCTGGGCGTCCACCCTGGGCGCGCCACGCGCGCGCGCCATGGCGGCAGCCTCCATCACCACGGCCTCGGTATGGGCGAAGATGGCACTCTGTCTGGCCTGGTCCTGCGCCTCACGATGCCCCTCCTCCAACAAGGCGGCCACGGCCGCGGCGTTGAAGTGCGGCAAGCCCATCTTGCGACAGGTATGCGCCACAAAAATCGCCGTGGCCTGGCGTGATTCGGCACTGGCGGTGAAGCTCTCGGCAAAGTCCACCTTGCAGCGGAAGCGACGCGCAAACTCCGGGTCACCTTCCTGCACCGCGTAGTACTCCTCCACCGAAGCGATCAGGATGATCTTCACATCCACGTCCACCGGCTCCGGCTGCAGCGACAGCGCCGCGATCGGCGAATACAGCATGCCCGGCTCCTCGATCTGCAGCCGACCGCTGCGCAGGAAGCGACGCAGTTTCTCCCACACCGGCTCGTCACCCAGCAGGTCGCGCAGATGCAGCATCAGAAAGCCGCCATGCGCCTTGAGCAGGCTGCCGGCACGGATGCGCGAGAAATCGGTCATCAGCACGTCGTTCTCGGTCTGGTACTCGATACTGCCGAACAGCGTGCGGTACAGCGGGTTGTCCTCCACGATCACCGGGGCGCCGGTGCGGCCGTGGTGGTCCACCAGCAGGTTGACGTGGTAGCGTGACAGCACCTCGGCCAGGGCCTGGATCCGCATCTCCTCGCCTTCGGCCTCGTCGCCGGCCTGGAACAGCTCCAGGTTCTCCAGCACGTCATGCTGCACCTGCTCCAGGTAGTTGCCGAGCTTGACCGTATCCTTGATCTGCTTGCGCAACTCGTTGCGGATCTCCTGCAGCTCGCGCTCCAGCAGCGGCTTGATCATCTGCCGGCGCAGCGCCGCCAGGCCTTCGTTCATGACGCGCTCCATGGCGCGGGTCTTCTCCAGAAAACGGGTGATCTCGCTGCGCAGCTCCTCTTCCAGGCGGTCGATCTCGGTGCGGCGCTCCTTCGGCAAGGCCAGCGCCTTGCCCTCGGTCAGCGGCTCGCCCTTCTCGTCGCGCAAGGTGAACACCATGTGGCCCTGCTCCCGGATGAGCGCAAAGTTGCGGGCCTCGGCGTAGGCGTCGAGTTCGGCGTAGGCACGCGCCTCCTCGGTCTTGTAGGCTTTCTGCAGGTGCTGGCTTTCAGCGCGGAAGTCCTCGCCGCCCAGACGTTTCGGAATCTCGGCCTGCAGCGTCTTGACCAGCTGCGCCATCAGCTGGCGCAGCAGACGCCCCTGGCCCGCCGGCATGCGCAGTGCGCGCGGACGCTCCGGCACCTCGAAGTTGTGCAGGTAGCACAGGTCGGGCGGAACCGGTCGCTCGGTAGCCACCGCCTGCATCATCTGGCACAGCAGCGTGGTACGGCCGCTGCCCACCTCACCCAGCACAAAGAGGTTGTAGTCCGGCTGGTCCATCTGCAGGCCGAAGCGCGCGGCCTGCTCGGCACGCTCCTGCCCGATCCAGGGCAGCGGGTGGTGCAGCAGTTCGGATGTATCGGCAAAACCCAGCGTTGCGGGGTCAATGACCAGACGCAGGCCGGCGGCGGGAACGGGGGTAAGAGACATGGCGGCAATCCTGAGGGAACGCGCTATTTTGCGCCCATGTCGGACACGCTCAGCTCACCAGCGCACGCACCCAGTCCGGCAGCGAAACCGCCTTCTGCTGCGGGAAATCCACCCAGATCACGGTGGCACCGCCGGCCGCACTGATCACGCCCGGCTGGTCCACCCGTTCGATGGTGTGCCAGCTGTCGAAGGTGGCACGTGCCGGGTTGCTGACATAGGTCTTCACCATGATGTCGCCCGGGTATTCGAGCTGCTTGTAGAAGTTGCAGAAGGCGTTGACGATCACCGGCCCCTGACCCTGCGGATCGGGCTCGCAGTCGATGGCGCGGAACCACTCGATGCGCGCCGACTCCAGGTAGCGGAAGTACACCGTGTTGTTGACATGCCCCATGGCGTCCATGTCGCCCCAGCGGATGGGCATGGTCAGCTCGGCGACCAGTTTCTTGTGCTCCGGCAACTCGATCTTCATGCGCCAAACCCGTCGTCGGCGGAGATCACCGCCCCGTTGATGAAATGGCTCTCGTTGGCGCACAGCATCACCAGCACGGCGTCCAGGTCCTGCGGCTGGCCCACCCGCTTGCGCGGCAGCATGTTGATGAGCTTCTGGCCCTGCTCGGTCTGCCAGTGGTGGTGGTTGATCTCGGTGTCGATGTAGCCCGGGCACAGCGCATTGACGTTGATGCCGAACTTGCCCCACTCCAGCGCCATCGCACGGGTCATGTGGATCACGGCCGCCTTGCTCATGCAGTAGATGCCGATCTGCGGCAGCACGCGCAGACCCGCCATGGAGGCGATGTT
>CAZJKR010000022.1:0-7733 GCA_964546615.1 uncultured Curvibacter sp. | reverse complement strand
CTCCTGCGCCACGAAGAAGGCACCCCGGGTGTTGGTGCCCAGCACGTAGTCGTAATCGTCCTCGCTCACGTCCACCAGGCGCTGCGTGGTGCTGACGCCAGAGTTGTTGATCAGGATGTCGATCGAACCGACCTCGGTCTCGGCACGCGCCACGGCGGCCTTGATGGAGTCCACATCCGTCACGTCCAGCTCCACCACATGCGCGTCGCCGCCGGCGCCTTCGATCTCGGCCCGCAGGTCCTTGAGCTTTTCCACCCGGCGGCTGGCCAATACCACGGCCGCACCGGCCTGGGCCAGCGTGCGGGCAAACTGCGCACCCAGGCCGCCGGAGGCACCGGTGATGAAGGCCACGCGGCCGGAAAGATCGATGCTGTAAGCCATGCAAGTCACCTCGTGTTGTGGATCAATGGACAAAATAGAACGATCGTTCGATTTTGTGCCGGAACCGAACTAAAATCAGTCACCCATTCGACAAGCCGGACTCTGCCGACCCTCTAAGATTCCGGCCTCATTATCAAGCGACTTCATCAGAAAGAAGCCACCATGACGAACGAAGAAATCCTGGCCCAGTACGGCCCCCGCGAATCGATGGACTACGACGTGGTGGTGGTCGGCGGCGGCCCCGGCGGCCTGGCCACGGCCATCCGCCTCAAGCAGCTGGCGGCCGAGAAGGGCCAGGACGTCTCGGTGGTGGTGCTGGAAAAAGGCGGTGAACCCGGCGCCCACATCCTCTCGGGCGCCATCATGGACCCGCGTGCCCTGACCGAACTCTTCCCCAACTGGAAGGAACTCGGCGCCCCGCTGAACCAGCCGGTGACCGACGACGCCTGGAGCTTCCTCAGCGAAACCGGGGCCTTCCGCACGCCCAACATGTTCCTGCCCGAGTGCGCGCAGAACCACGGCAACTACATCATCAGCCTGGGCAACCTGACGCGCTGGTTGGCCCAGCAGGCCGAAGGCCTGGGCGTGGAGATCTTCCCCGGCTTCACCGCCGCTGAGGTGCTGTACAACGAGGATGGCTCCGTCAAGGGTGTGGCCACCGGCAACTTGGGCGTAGGCAAGGACGGCGAGCCGACCGAGAACTTCCAGCTCGGCATGGAACTGCACGCCAAGTACACCGTGTTTGCCGAAGGCGCGCGCGGCCACCTGGGCAAGCAGCTCATCGCCAAACACAAGCTCGACGAAGGGCGCGATCCGCAGACCTACGGCATCGGCATCAAGGAGCTGTGGGAGATCGATCCCTCGCGCCACACGCCCGGCTTTGTCATGCACACCGCCGGCTGGCCGATGGAGAACGACACCTACGGTGGCGCCTTCATGTACCACCTGGAAGACAACAAGGTCGCCATCGGCTACGTGGTCGGCCTGGACTACAGCAACCCCTACCTCAGTCCGTTCGAGGAGTTCCAACGCTGGAAGACCCACCCCAACATCCGCTGGTACTTCGAGAACGACCAGGGCGAAGTCAACGCCAAGCGCCTGGCCTATGGCGCGCGCGCCATCACCGCCGGCGGCCTGATGAGCCTGCCCAAGACCGTGTTCCCGGGCGGCGCGCTGGTCGGCTGCGATGCCGGCTACCTGAACGTCAGCCGCATCAAGGGCAGCCATGCCGCCATCAAGACCGGCATGCTGGCCGCTGAGGCGGCTTACGACGCCGTGGGCGAGCCGCGGAAGTTTAATTTTGAGCCCCGCGCCCACGACGAGCTGGGCGCCTACCCGGAAGCCTTCGAGCACAGCTGGCTGCACACCGAGCTCAACAAGTCGCGCAACTTCAAGAGCTGGTTCAAGAAGGGCCTGACCGTGGCCACGCTGATGAACGGACTGGAACAGTTCGTGCTGCGCGGCCACATCCCGTGGACGCTGCGCCGCGACAAACCCGACCACGTCTACCTCAAGCCGGCCGCCGAGTGCAAACCCATCGTCTACCCGAAGCCGGACGGCAAGCTGACCTTCGACCGCTTGAGCAGCGTTTTCATCAGCAACACCAACCACGAGGAAAACCAGCCGGCGCACCTGACGCTGAAAGACGCCAGCGTGCCGGTCAATGTGAACCTGGCCAAGTACGCCGGCCCCGAAGCCCGCTACTGCCCGGCCGGCGTGTACGAGTTCGTGAAGAACGACGACGGCAGCGACCGCCTGCAGATCAACGCGCAGAACTGCGTGCACTGCAAGACCTGCGACATCAAGGACCCGACGCAGAACATCGTCTGGGTCACGCCCGAAGGCGGCGGCGGGCCGAACTACAGCAGCATGTAAACAAACGGGGCCGGATGGCCCCGTTTCTTTGTCGGGAGGCGATCTGGCACACCACCCACGCCCCTAGAATAGGGCGCCCAAGGCTCGCTGCGCCAGCCTTGGCCAGCCTGAACACAAGCAAGCGCAAAAGGGATCGATGACGCCGAGGACTTCAGTCATGCCAGCAGAGCACGCAAGGCGGCTGGCACGCACCATGGCAGCGCCTGCCTTCGACTGGCACCTCCTCCTGTTGGCGCTGGCGCTGACCCTTTGGCTCGGCATCGGCGCCACGGCCCGGGCCGCAGACACCCCCGGCGCTACCACCCCTGTTGATGCGCTGACACCGCCAGCGCAAGCGCTGGGCCAGCACATGCGTCTGCTGGTCGAGTCCGGCGCCCGCCTGAATCTGGCCGAAGCCCGGGCCGCATTCGCCCAGGCATCCTTGCCCAGCGTCATCACCCCGGTGCTCGGACTGGGCCTCGGACACCGCCCGGTGTGGGTGCACTTTGTCATCGACAACCCGACGCGGCAGCCCTTGACACGGCTGCTGACCGTGGAGCCCAGCTGGACGGACATGCTGGAGTTGCACGTGCTGCCACCCACGGGCGAGACCATCCATTGGCAGACCGGTGATGCCCTGGCCGGAGCCGCACAACTGGACAGCGGTCTGGGCTACGTGTTCGAGCACAGCTTCGCACCGGGCCGCAGCGAGGTGCTGATGCGCCTGGCCACGCCGGACCCGCTGATCGTGAAGGTGCAACTGCTCACCGCGGAGACGATGGCCCGCCAGTCCCGCTTCACACATGCCAGCTACGGCTTCCTGTACGGCTTCCTGGCCGCGCTCTCCATCCTGAACCTGATCATGTACTTCGGCCTGGGCCGGCGCAACAGCCTGTACTACGCCCTGTACCTGCTGAGCTTCGTGGCCATGAACCTGGCCTACACCGGGCGCGGTCTGGCCTGGCTGTGGCCCGAGGCACCCTACTTCCAGCGCTATGTGATTCTGGTCTTCATGGTGCTCTCAGCCTGCGCCGGCCTGAGGTTCGCCCGCGAGTTCCTGGAACTCGACCGGCATACCCCCCTGCTTGGGCGCGGCATCCACTGGGCCTGCCTGGCTCTCACGGGTTGGATGCTCGTGACGGTGCTCTTCGACTGGCACACCACAGCCGTCTGGTCGGCCTTTCTGATGAGCGGCACCTTCTCGGTGGCCCTGGTGCCGATCGGCGCCCTGGCGCTGCGGCGTGGGCAGACCGCGGCCGGGTACTTCCTCGCCTCGGGTATCGCGGCCACCATGGGCCTGTCTGCCACCACCTTTTCCGTCTGGGGCCTGCTGCCGCTCAACGACTGGACCTACCGCGGCGTGGAGATCGGCACCATGGCCGAGGCGCTGCTGCTGCAGCTCGCGCTGGTGCAGTTCATCCGGGTACAGATCCTCAAGCGGCTGGACGCCGAACGCGATGCGCGGGTGGACGCCCTGACCCAGCTGGCCAACCGGCGCGGTTTTCTGGAGCAGGCCGAGGTGGCCTATCAGGTGGCGCTGCGGCACCAGCGGCCACTGGCGGCCGTCATTCTGGACATCGACCTGTTCAAGCACATCAACGACCGCCATGGCCACGCGATGGGCGACGAAGTGCTGGTCCACGTCGGCCAGACCCTGACGCGCCTGACCCGCAGCGGCGACTGTGTGGCGCGCTGGGGCGGCGAAGAATTCATCGTGCTGCTGCCGGACACCGACCTGCAGACCGCCACCGACTTTGCCGAGCGCATCCGCCGCGCGCTGGAGGCGATGGTGGTCACTGCCAAGGACGGCACACGCATCCAGCTCACGGCCAGCCTCGGGGTGGCCCGGCTGCAACCGGGTCAGGACCTGGAAAAACTCATCATTGCCGCAGACGACGCGCTCTACAGCGTCAAGCACTCGGGCCGCAACCGGGTGGCGCAGGCGGCGCCGGCCTGAGCGCGTCCTCGCGCTTGGAAAAAACTGAATGCTCAGGGCTACTGGCCCGGCGCCGAGGTACTCCGGTGTTTCGCGCGCGAGGCGGCGGCAAACGAACGCCGCGGCCGCACCGACATCCGGGTCCAGGCCACCTCCAGCCGGTGCGCCGGCACCGGCTCCTTCACGCCGTCGAGCTGCACCAGGAGGTTACGGGCGCTGATGACGGTGTGCTTGATGCGGTAGCTCCGGCCCTCGTAGTTGGCCCAGTCCCCGGGCTTGAAAATCGGCAGGCTGACAACGATGGATTCGTCGACTTCCATCAGATCTCTGGCTGACATCTCCCCTCACCCCTACGAAATTTCCTACCAATGGCAATCCGCGCAGCGAGCGCCACGTCAGAGCGGTTTTCGTGCGCGGGCAGCATCTTAGCGGCACGGCTTCAGCCCCATGGATCAGTCGGGAAAATCGCCGGCCGGGACGTGGCGGGACCGTGCCATGAGCGGTCTCCGGTACAGTAGCAGTCCGGCCCGTGACAGGTTCCCAACGGGGTTCCAGGGCACGCCATCAGGAATGAAGAAAGCAAGAAGCCTCCCTCACATGACGGCAAAGACCATCATTTCGGGTTCTGTCGGCGGCACGGTGAAACCTGCTGTTCGCAACAAGATCAACATCGCGACCCCGGCCTACGGCTCACACTACGCCGGCGTGTATGTCAGGAGCCTGTACAGCCTCCTCTCGACGGCCGCACGGCATGGTGTCGACTTCTCCTTTTCGGACATCGACTACGCCGACATCGTGTCGGCACGCAACTATCTGATTTCAAATTTCTACTTCAACAAGAAGGACTGCTCCCACATCCTTTTTCTTGATGACGACATGGGCTTCGCGCCGGACCTGATCCACGACATGCTCCGGTTGAAGCAGGATGTGGTCGGGGTCCTCGCCCCGCGCAGAAACATCGATCTGCGCAAACTCCATGCCGGCGCTGCCCACCCCTTCGAGCAGGCCTACGCCCATGCATGCGACTTCATCGGCACGCCCAAGCCGGGACACGGCAACACCGACTTCGTGGAAGTGGCGCAGTGCGGCACCGGGATTCTGCTCATCTCGAGACACTGCATCGACGAGATGCTGCGGAAGTGCCCCGACATTCGCGACACCCGGAAATTCAGGAAGATGCCTTTCGGCGCCAGATTCCAGGAGTTCATCACGCCCTTCAACAAGATCGAACTTCCCGACGCGGAGCTGTCGGAAGACCTGTCCTTCTGCCACCGATGGGTGAAGCACTGCAACGGCAAAATATTCGCCAATGTTTCCAGGAAGATTCAGCATGTCATGCAACTCACCGTGGACACCAGGTTCCAGGACCGGTGAACGCGCCAGCCGCCTGGCCTTGTCCCTCTTACCCAGGCGTCCGATGCGGTCGATATGCAAGTCCCTCCGCGGCACCCCCAGGGCGGGCAGACGCCGGCTCGCCTGCTCGGGCTGGGCCCCGGATCGGAGACGTCACAAACAAATTTCCGACGTCATCTGCAGATCCGGCGTACAATACGCCCATTGCTGCGGCTTGCTTACCTTCGCAGCATTGTTGTCTGACACGGTCCGCGGCACCCCACACGCCGTACACCGCGCCCTCCTGGTCGATACACCCGGCCCTCTCGGCGTCAAACTCCCCCCAGCGGCGAGCTTCATCCCCGGTCTCTATTTCCCTCTTTCGACCGGACACTTCGGCAGCGGTCATGTTCCGCGCGACGTTCACTACGGCAATGTCCACTGAACGTTGACCTGAGTTACCAGACGCGTGGTCCAAGGGACCGCGCAAAGAATCCATGATTACCACACTAGAAAAAGCATTCCAGGTGGGCAAGTACCTTGTCTCCCCCCTCATCAAGCCCACAGAATCAGGCCAGTACGCCGCATCGGTTTCCATTCGCAGCGGTCGTGGCAGCGGCACGCATGACCGCGTGTTCCGCTTCGTTCCGCACTTCCCCACCGAGGAAGGCGCATTGCAGTACGCCATCGCCGAAGGCCATAGCTGGCTGCAACAGCGGCACGGCGCCACCGCCTGATTCCCCATTCACTTACACACATCGCAAGGAGAGCACACCATGGCCAAGGAAGAACTGATCGAGATGCAAGGCAAGGTCATCGAGGTGCTGCCTGATTCGCGTTTCCGTGTCACGCTGGACAATGGCCACAGCCTGGTGGCCTATACCGGCGGCAAGATGCGCAAGCACCACATCCGCATCCTGGCGGGCGACAAGGTGTCGCTGGAACTCTCGCCCTATGACCTGGGCAAGGGCCGCATCACCTTCCGCCACCTGGAGCCCCGCTCCGGCGGCGCGCCGTCCCAACCCCGGCGCACATTCCGCTGAACAAATTCTTTGATGGTTTTTCAACCAAGACCGTCATTCCCCCGCGTTGCGAGTCTCGATGGGACCGTCAACGCTTTACTTGAAAGGTCCCAAAAATGGGCAACAAACTCTACGTCGGCAATCTCTCCTACTCGGTGCGTGACGACGACCTGCAACAACATTTCGGCAGCTACGGCAACGTGCAGTCGGCCAAGGTCATGATGGACCGCGACAGCGGCCGCTCCAAGGGCTTCGGCTTCGTGGAAATGTCTTCCGACGCGGAAGCCAAGGCAGCCATCACCGGCATGAACGGCCAGACCGTTGACGGCCGCGACATGGTGGTCAACGAAGCCCGTCCGATGGAGCCGCGCAGTGGCGGCTTCGGTGGCGGCCGTCGCGAAGGCGGCGGTGGCGGCTATGGCGGTGGCAACCGTTACTGAAGTCTGAACTTCAGCTGAAAAACCGGCCTGCGGGCCGGTTTTTTTATGCCCGCAACATGGCGGCTCGCCAGCGTTCACCGTCGGCTGGATTGGCTGGCGTACAATCGCGCCCCGTCAGGAGAGAGTTTTCAAATTGAGAACCGCCGAAGGCGCAGGACGGCTGATTGCAGCGGTCTGAACGCTCAGGCAAAAGGACTGACAACGCCCGCCGGCAGTGATGCCAGCCGGCGCCTCCCCACTGGAGAGAGGTTGCATGCGATGCAGCCCACCGAAGGAGCAAACCGCAGCGCGTGCCACCCGTGGCCCGGCCCGGTGAATCTCTCAGGTAAAGCGGACAGCGGGGGCAGCCCATGGCCAGGACACATGTTCGGGCCGTGGTTTTTTATGCCCCTGGAGTTTCGCCTTGTCTTGCCCTGACCAGAACCTGCTGCATACCCCGCTGTACGAACTGCATCTGTCCCTGGGCGCACGCATGGTGCCCTTTGCCGGCTACTGCCTGCCGGTGCAGTACCAGGGCCCGAGCATGGGCCTGATGGCCGAGCACCACCACACCCGCACAGCCGCCAGCCTGTTCGACGTCTCGCACATGGGCCAGTTGCGCCTGGTCGGTGCCGACGCCGCGGCCGCCTTCGAGACGCTGATGCCGGTGGATGTGCAGGACCTGGCCGTAGGCCGGCAGCGCTATGGCCTGCTGCTCAACGAGGCCGGCGGCATCCTCGATGACCTGATGTTCGTGAATCGTGGCTCGGACATCTTCGTCATCGTCAA
>CAZJKR010000021.1:0-26240 GCA_964546615.1 uncultured Curvibacter sp. | reverse complement strand
GCTGACGGCAGCCGTGCTCTACCTGCCGCTGCAGCGCCTGATGGCCGACGGCCAGCGCAAGACACGCGAGGCGCTGGAGTCGCACATGGCGATGATGGAAGCCCTCGGGCGGGCGATTGCACGGCGCGACTCCGACGACGGCGGCACGCACAACTACCGCGTGGCCTGGATCGCCGCCACGCTGGGCGAGGCCGTGGGCCTGCATGGCAGCCGCATGCAGGCGCTGATCGCCGGCAGCTTTCTGCACGACGTCGGCAAGATCGGCATCCCGGACACCATCCTGCTCAAGCCCGGACGCCTGGATGAAGACGAAATGCGGGTCATGCGCACCCATGTCGGTCTGGGCGAGGACATCGTGGCCGGCGCCGGCTGGCTGGCCGGCGGCCAGGCCGTGGTGGCCGGCCACCATGAGAAGTGGGACGGCACCGGTTACCCGCGCGGTCTGGCCGGTGAGGACATTCCGCTGGTGGCGCGCATCTTCGCGCTGGCCGATGTGTTCGACACCCTGTGCGCGCGCCGCCCCTACAAGGCGCCGCTGCCGCTGGAAGCCGCCATGCAGGCTTTGCAGGCCGAGTCGGGCCGGCATTTCGACCCCCATCTGGTCAAGGTCTTCGCCGGCCTGTCGCAGCAGGTTTACCGCACCATCGTCAACGCCAGCGAAGCCGATGCCAAGGCGCTGCTGGAGCAGATGGTGCGCAAGCATTTCGAGTAACGGGCTCGCCCCCGCCCCCCGCCCGCCGTCCGGAGACACACCATGTTCGACTACCTCATCATCGGCGGCGGTTCGGCCGGCTGCGTGCTGGCCGCCCGGCTGACGCAAGACCCGACCGTCCGCGTTGCCCTGCTGGAGGCCGGGCCGCGCGACAGCAGCGTGCTGCTCCATTGCCCGGCCGGCCTGGCCCTGCTGGCCAAGACCGGCCAGTTCAACTGGCAGTTCAGCACCGTGCCCCAGGCCGGCCTCAACGGCCGGCGCGGCTACCAGCCGCGCGGCAAGGTGCTGGGCGGCTCCAGTTCGGTCAACGCCATGATCTACACCCGCGGCCACCGTCGCGATTACGACGACTGGGCCGCCGCCGGCAACCCCGGCTGGGCCTATGACGAGGTGCTGCCCTTCTTCAAGCGTGCCGAGGACAACGCGCGCGGCGCAGATGCCTTCCACGCCACCGGCGGCCCGCTGCACGTGATGGACCTGCGCAGCCCCAACCCGTTCAGCCCGCGTTTTGTCGCCGCCGCCGAGCAGGCCGGCTACCCGCTCAACCCCGACTTCAATGGCGCGCAACAGGAGGGCGTGGGGCTGTACCAGGTGACGCACCGCAACGGCGAGCGCCACAGTGCCGCCAAGGGCTACCTCACGCCGCAGCTCTCGCGCCCCAATCTGCAGCTGATCACCGATGTGCAGGTCACGCGCATCCTGCTGCAGGGGCGGCGCGCCATGGGCGTGGAATACCTGCAGGACGGCGAACTGCGGCAGCTGCAGGCCACGCGCGAGGTGCTGCTGTGCGCCGGTGCCCTGCAATCGCCGCAGCTGCTGATGCTCTCGGGCATCGGCCCGCACGACCATCTGCAGTCGGTCGGCATTGCCACCCAGCACCACCTGCCCGGTGTCGGCCGCCACCTGCAGGACCATGTGGACGTGGTCCAGGTGGTGGATGCGCCGGGCCTGCACGATCTGTTCGGCCTGTCCCTGCCCGGCGCCTGGCGCATGCTGCAAGGCGTGCGGGAATGGCGGCGCCATCGTCGCGGCATGCTGACCACCAACTTCGCCGAAGCCGGCGGTTTCGTCAAGAGCCGCCCGGAAGAAGCCATCCCCGACCTGCAGTTGCATTTTGTCGTCGGCAAGCTGCTCGACCATGGCCGCACCACGGTCTTCGGCCATGGGTATTCCTGCCATGTCTGCCTGCTGCGGCCGGCAAGCCGCGGCAGCGTGCAGCTGGCCAGCAAGGACCCGCTGGCGCCGCCCCTGATCGACCCCAACTTCCTGGGCGAGCAGGACGACGTGGTGCGTCTGGTCCGCGGTTTTCAGCGGATGCGCCACATCCTGGCCCAGCCGGCGCTGGCCGGCTTCGGCGGCAAGGAGCTGGCCGCCTCGGCTGCCGCATGCAGCGAAACCGAGATCGAGCACTACATCCGCAACCATGCGGACACCATCTACCACCCGGCCGGCTCCTGCCGCATGGGACCAGGGCCGATGGATGTGGTCGATGCCCGGCTGCGCGTACATGGGCTGCAGGGGCTGCGCGTGGTCGATGCCTCCATCATGCCGGCCCTGGTGGGCGGCAATACCAATGCGCCGGTGATCATGATCGCCGAAAAAGCGGCTGAAATGCTGCGCGAACCCCAGCCTGACTGATGCGGCGCAGCCCTAGAATGGCCGGGTGCGCCTGTTCAACCTGACCCGCTTCTTCTCGACGCTGTCGTTCGTTCTGATTGCCCTCGCGGCGGGACTGCTGGCCGTCTATTTCAGGCACACCACCTACACGCAATTGCTGCGCCATGAGCAGAACCGGGCCGAGGAGTTCACCCAGGTATTCGAGAACTCCCTCTGGCCCCACTTCAGACCGGTGATGCAGTCGGCGGTGACGGACACCCCCGATGTGCTGCGTGAACGCGCCGCCAACGTCCGCCTGCGGGACACCCTGAGCAACCTGACGCGGGGCACCAGCGTCATCAAGATCAAGATCTACACGCGTGAGGGCATCACCGCCTTCTCCACCGACCCGCGGCAGATCGGCGAAGACAAGAGCACCAACGGCGGCTTCAAGGCGGCCATGACGGGCACCGCCATCAGCGAGCTGACCCACCGCAACAGCTTCGATGCATTCGAAGGCACCCTGCAGGACCGCGACGTGATCTCGACCTATGTGCCGATCCACAATGAAGAAGACGGTCAGGCCCATGTCGATGGCGTGTTCGAGGTCTACCAGGATGTGACCTCCTTCGTGCAGGAAGCCGACCGCCAGCTCGGCTGGATCACGGCCGGCGTGGTGGGCGTGCTCGGTACGCTGTATCTGGCCCAGTTCATGGTGGTGCGACGTGCCCAGCGCATCCTGCGCGTACAGGCCCATGCGCTGGAGAAGACCAATGTCGAACTCGACCACCGGGTGCATGAACGCACCCGCGCGCTGGAGGCCGAAGTCCAGGAGCGCCGCAAGGCCGAGCAAAGGCTCGACTACCTGGCGCACCATGATCCCCTGACTGACCTGCCCAACCGCCTGCTGTTCAAGGAGCGGCTGTCACACAGCCTGCAGCGGCTTGCCGCGCAGGGCGGTCGGCACGCCCTGCTGTTCATCGACCTGGACCACTTCAAGGACGTCAACGACACCCTGGGCCACTCGGTCGGGGACGCCTTGCTGACCGCCGTCACGCGCCGCCTGCAGGGCTGCATCCGCCCGGGCGACACGCTGGCGCGGCTGGGCGGCGACGAGTTCATCTGCCTGCTGGAGGATGTCCACGGGCCGGCGACGGCACTGGAGGTGGCCGACCAGCTGCTGGACCTGTTTCGCCAGCCCTTCAGTGTCGGCGAGAACCAGCTTTACCTGTCCGCCAGCATCGGCATCAGCCAGGCCCCCGCCGACGGCATGGAGGTCGATGTCCTGGTGCGCAAGGCGGATGCGGCGATGTACCAGGCCAAGGCCCACGGCCGCAACCGCAGTCACTTCTACACCAGCGAGATGACAGCCCATGCGCAGGAGCGCATCCAGCTCGAGGGCCTGCTGCGCGACGCGATCACGGCTCAGGAGCTGAGCGTTCACTTCCAGCCCAAGATCGACGTCCGCAGCGGTCGCCTGCTCGGCGCCGAAGCCCTGCTGCGCTGGAACAGTGCCGAGCTGGGCAGCGTCCCGCCTTCGCGTTTCATCCCGCTGGCCGAAGAGACCGGCTTCATCATGGAACTGGGCTTCTGGGTGCTGTGCGAAACCTGCCGCCAGGTTGCCGCCTGGGACGAAGCCGGCCTGCAGGTACCGGTGGTGTCGATCAACCTGTCGGTCAAGCAGCTCGAGCGCGGCAACCTCCCGGAACTGCTGCGCAATATCCTGCGCGAAACCGGCCTCGCACCGCAGCGCATCGAGCTGGAGATCACCGAAACGGTCATCATGGCGATGGAAGACGCCTTCGACATGCTGGCGGACCTGCGCGCGCTGGGCATTCGCCTGGCACTGGACGACTTCGGCACCGGCTACTCCTCGCTCTCCTACTTGCGCAAACTGCCGGTGCAGACGCTCAAGATCGACCGCGCCTTCATCGCCGGCATCGGCGAAAACCGCAGCGACGAAACCATCGTCCAGGCCATGGTGGAAATTGCACGCAGTCTGGAGCTTGCCAGCGTGGCCGAAGGGGTGGAAACCGCCGCCCAGTTCGCGTTCCTGCGCCAGTTGGGCTGCGAGCAGGTGCAGGGTTACCTGTTCGGCCGGCCGGTCCCCGCCGGCGAATTCCTGACCCGCTGGCACAGCCAGACGGCCGCCCTGCCCATGACCTGACCGCCCCCCCGTGCACGCCGCCCCTGTCAGGCAAGTTCTTACACGCGAAAGCGCCAAACGCCGACTTAAATTCCTGGTCCGCTTTGTCTAAAGTTCACTCACCACATCGAACGTCGGTGTGAAGCGGGGAATCAACATGCGGACCAATGCCATTTCACTCAATCCTTTCAGCCTCATGATGGAGCCGGAGAACGTGCTTCAGGCCATGGAGCGCTCCCAGTCGCTGCGCGGCCTGCGTCGGCGCCAGCTGCGCCCGCTGGACAAACCGCTGATCCCCTACGCCAAGTCGCACAGCCGCTGCAATGATGCAGCGCTGGGCGACAGCGACGACGAACTCGACAACTGAGCGCCGCCCCGGGCGCACCGGTCCCGCATGGCTGCTAGGATCGCGGCCATGAACCACCCTGAGCCGTGCCCGCATTTCCCCCTGGCCCGCCGCGGCCGGCCATGAATTTCTGGCCTTCCTGCGGCTTTGACCGCCTGCACACCACGCCTCAGGGCTGGTTGGCGCCGACGCCGGACTACCTGCGCCTGTTCCTTGCGCGTCCCGAGCTGGCCCTGGTGCCGGAGTCCTGTCCGGCTGAACACCGCCTGCATGAGGCCCTGCAGCAGGATCCCCTGCGCCGTGTGCCGCCCCAGATGCTGTCCATGCTGCAGGACGCCGATGTGCGCGACAACTACCGGCATTTCCTCAGCTTCCGCGATGCACTGCTGGCCAGCGGTTCGCTGCAGGCCTACTACCTGCAGCTGATCCGTTCCGGCGACATCCGGGTACCCCCGCTTTTCATCGACCTGCTGGTCCAGGCCATCCTGCGCCAGCAGCTTGCCGACTGCGAGGATGCGCTGCAGTTGCGCGCCGCCGAACTGCTCTTTCGGCCGCAACGGCTGACGGTCCAGGACGGGCAGGTACTGGCCGCTGATCAGGCCGTCGTCGACCAGCTCAGCCGCGACGCCGGTCTGGGCGAACTCGGTCGCCTGCTGCGAGAAAACAAGACCCGTGTGCGCGAGGCCGAGCTGGTCGTGCTGGACGACGGCAATGCTGCCCTCTACGCAGAGCGCAGCGAACGCCACCTGTTCCTGCTCGATCTCACCCATGAGGTGACCCAGGAACTCAGCCATGGCCTGACGCTGCGCATGACGCGCGCGCGCAGCGGCCTGAAGGCCTTGGCGCGCGTGCTGGAACGCTGGGTGCAGCAATTCCTCGCCGTGACGGTGCGGATCGAACCGCTGGCCCGCGTGGACGACGCGGCTTGGCGCTGGCACATCGGTCTCGACGCCGAGGCCTCTGCCCTGCTGAACGCCCTCTACCAGGGAGACACCGTGGCGCCCGAACGCATGCAACGGCTGGTCAGCCTGTTCCGGCTGGAATTTGCCGACCCGGCCTGCATGCTGCCCGAGGTGGCCGGCAAACCGGTCTACCTGGGCCTGGCCATGAATGCACAGGGCGCGTTGCGCCTCAAACCGCAGAACCTGCTGCTGAATCTGCCGCTGGCCCCAGGCCAGTAAAGCGCCGCGGCATCTGGCCGCAGCGACGCTTACATGCTGCGGCGGTACTGGCCACCGACCTCGAACAGGGCGTTCGTGATCTGACCGAGCGAGCAGACACGGACCGCATCCATCAGCACCTCGAACACATTGCGGTTCTCGATCACGGCTTGCTGCAGCCGCTGGAGCTGCTTGGGCGCTTCTTGCGCATGTCGCTGATGGAAATCGTTCAGGCGCGTGAGCTGGCTCTGCTTTTCCTCTTCGGTCGAGCGCGCCAGTTCCAGCTTTTCCAGCACGGCGTCACCGTGCGGATTGCGGAAGGTGTTGACGCCGATGATGGGCAGCTCGCCGGTGTGCTTGAGCATCTCGTACGTCATGCTCTCGTCCTGGATCTTGCCGCGCTGGTAACCGGTCTCCATGGCGCCGAGCACGCCACCGCGCTCGGTGATGCGCTCGAACTCGGCCAGCACGGCCTCCTCCACCAGTTCGGTCAGCTCCTCGATGACAAAAGCGCCCTGGTTGGGGTTTTCGTTCTTGGCCAGACCCCACTCGCGGTTGATGATGAGCTGGATCGCCATGGCGCGACGCACCGAGTCTTCGGTGGGCGTGGTGATGGCCTCATCGAAGGCATTGGTGTGCAGGCTGTTGCAGTTGTCGTAGATGGCAATCAGCGCCTGCAGCGTGGTGCGGATGTCGTTGAACTGGATCTCCTGCGCGTGCAGGCTGCGGCCGGAAGTCTGGATGTGGTATTTCAGCTTCTGGCTGCGCTCGTTGGCGCCGTATTTCTCCTTCATCGCCACGGCCCAGATGCGGCGCGCCACGCGGCCCATCACCGTGTACTCCGGGTCCATGCCGTTGCTGAAGAAGAAGCTCAGATTGGGCGCAAAGTCGTCGATGTGCATGCCGCGCGCCAGATAGGCCTCCACCAACGTGAAGCCGTTGGACAGCGTGAAGGCGAGCTGGCTGATCGGATTGGCGCCGGCTTCGGCGATGTGGTAGCCGCTGATGGACACCGAATAGAAGTTGCGCACACGGTGGTGCACGAAGTATTCGGCGATGTCGCCCATGACCTTGAGGCTGAACTCAGTAGAGAAGATGCAGGTGTTCTGCCCCTGGTCCTCTTTGAGGATGTCGGCCTGCACGGTGCCGCGCACGTTCTCCAGCACCCACTCGCGGATCTTCTCGACCTCGGTGTCGGTCGGCTCGCGGCCGTTGTCGGCCTTGAACTTGTCGATGTTCTGATCGATGGCGGTGTTCATGAACATGGCCAGGATGGTGGGCGCCGGGCCGTTGATGGTCATGCTGACCGAGGTGGCCGGGTTGCACAGGTCGAAGCCGCTGTACAGCACCTTCATGTCGTCCAGCGTGGCAATCGACACGCCGGAGTTGCCGACCTTGCCGTAGATGTCGGGGCGTGGATCGGGGTCGTTGCCGTAGAGCGTGACCGAGTCAAAGGCGGTGGACAGACGCTTAGCCGGCATGCCCTCGGACAGCAGCTTGAAGCGGCGGTTGGTGCGGAAGGGGTCGCCCTCGCCGGCAAACATGCGCGTCGGGTCCTCGTTCTCGCGCTTGAAGGCAAAGGTGCCGGCGGTGTAGGGGTAGCTGCCAGGCACGTTGTCCAGCATCAGCCACTTGAGTATTTCGCCGTGGTCTTCATACTGGGGCAGCACGACCTTGCGGATCGTCGTACCCGAAAGCGATTTTGTGGTCAGCGCGGTACGGATTTCCCTGTCCCGGATCTTCACCACGTATTCGTCGCCGGCATAGGCTTTCTGCATGTCGGGCCACTGGGCCAGCAGCTTGCTTGCATCCGGGTCCATCTGCAGCTCTCGCGTCTGCGCCAGATCAACCACAGCCTCGGCCGCCTTGGCACGCTCAGGCTTGTCGACCTTGAGCATCGCCGCCGCTGCGTTGAGCTGCTGGATCTCGCGCGCCAGCCTGGCCTGGGCGCGTGCGCGACGCTTGTAGCCGCGCACGGTATCGGTAATCTCGGCCAGATAGCGGGTGCGCTGTGCGGGCACGACCGGCGTCTGGTTGCTGCTGTAGCGGACGTTCACCCGCGGCAGGCGACCGTCCTGCAGCATCAGGCCGAGCGCCTTCAGCCGCTCCTTCAGTGCCTGGTACAGCGCGGTCACACCGTCGTCGTTGAAACGCGCGGCCATGGTGCCGAAAACCGGCATGGCTTCAGTCGGTGTGCTCCAGGCCTCGCGGTTGCGTTGCACCTGCTTGGCCACGTCGCGCAGGGCGTCGGCGGCGCCCTTGCGGTCGAACTTGTTGATGGCCACGAACTCGGCGAAATCCAGCATGTCGATCTTTTCGAGCTGGCTGGCGGCGCCGAACTCGGGCGTCATGACGTACAGAGGCACGTCCACGTGCGGCACGATGGCCGCATCGCCCTGGCCGATGCCCGAGGTCTCGACAATGATGAGGTCGAAACCGGCGCACTTGGCGGCGGCCAGCACCTCGGGCAGCGCAGCGCTGATCTCGCTGCCCGTATCGCGGGTGGCCAGACTGCGCATGAAGACGCGCTGGCCGGCATCCTGGGCGGCCGCCTGACCGCTCGGCCGGTGCCAGGGGCCGATCGCATTCATGCGGATGCGGTCACCCAGCAGGGCACCGCCGCTCTTGCGGCGCGAGGGATCAATGCTGACGACGGCCACGCGCAGCGCATCGTCCTGGTCCAGGCGCAGACGGCGGATGAGTTCGTCGGTCAGGCTGGACTTGCCAGCGCCGCCGGTGCCTGTGATACCGAGCACGGGGATCCTCTGCTGCCGGGCCCGATCACGCACCGACTGGAGGAGCCCGGCGTCGACCTGGCCGCTCTCGATCGCGGTCATGAGCTGGGCCAGCGCACGCCAGGCATCTTCGCTGTGACCCTGGATGGCATCGAGGCGCTTCGGCGCGTAGGCCGCGAGGTCCTGGTCGCAACGCATGACCATCTCCCCGATCATGCCGGCCAGGCCCATGCGCTGCCCGTCTTCAGGGCTGTAGATGCGCGCCACGCCATAGGCCTGCAGCTCACGGATCTCGGCCGGCACGATGACGCCGCCGCCGCCACCGAATACCTGGATGTGGCCGCCGCCGCGGGCCTTGAGCAGGTCGATCATGTACTTGAAGTACTCGACGTGGCCGCCCTGGTAGGAGCTCACCGCGATGCCCTGCACATCCTCCTGCAGCGCCGCGGTAACCACCTCGTCGACGCTACGGTTGTGGCCCAGGTGGATCACTTCGGCCCCCATCCCCTGCAGGATGCGGCGCATGATGTTGATGGCGGCGTCATGACCATCGAACAGACTTGCCGCGGTGACGAAGCGCACCTTGTGCACGGGGCGGTAGTTTGCGAGGGCCTGGTAGTCGGCAGACAGGTTGGTCATGGTGGGCCACATTGACGTTTACGTAAACGTCAATCTTACCGTTTCCGGTCCGATTTCCCAAGTAAAAGGGGCGCTTGCGCGCCCCTTGTCCTCGTCAAAGCCAGTGGATTACCTGTAGAGCACCTGCGGCAGCCACAGGCCGATGGCCGGGAACTGGTACAGCAGGATGATGGCAATCACCTGGATGCCCATGAAGGGCAGCATGCCGGCGAAGATCTGGTTCAGCGTCACATGCGGCGGGCTGACGCCCTTCAGGTAGAACGCAGCCATAGCCACCGGCGGGCTGAGGAAGGCGGTCTGCAGATTCAGCGCCACCAGCAGGCCGAAGAACAGCGGATCGACACCGAAGTTGTCCAGCAGCGGAATGAAGATGGGCATGAAGATCACGATGATCTCGGTCCACTCCAAGGGCCAGCCCAGAATGAAGATGATGACCTGACTCAGGACCAGAAATTCGGTCTTGCTCAGGTTCATCGACATGACCCAGTTCTCCACCAGCTCCTGCCCGCCCAGCAAAGCGAAAGCCGCCGAGAAGATGGCGGAGCCGACAAACAGCCAGCACACCATGGCCGAGGTTTTCGCCGTCAGGAACACGCTTTCCTTGACCACGGTGAAGGTCAACTGACGGTAGGCCCAGGCGAGCAAAAAGCCGCCCAAGGCGCCCACAGCCGCCGCTTCTGTCGGGGTCGCCAAGCCCATCACGATCGACCCCAGAACGGAGAGGATCAATACCAGCAAGGGGAAGAAGCTGGTCAGCAGCATCTTGAAGACTTCAAGACGGGTGAAGCTCAGCAAGCCGTAATACACCACCATGGCCACGGCACCTGCGCCGACACCGATCCAGTAACCTGCCGGCGCCGGTTGACTGGTCGGCGTCGGAACGGCCGTGCTCACCTCCGCCGGGACTGCAGCTGCACCAACAGCTTCTTTCGGCTCGGCCTCACCCTTGTCCGCAGCCTCGCTGTCCGCCCCGGGCGGCTCCTGAACGCCTTCAGCCTCGTCCTCCGCCCCCGGCGGCGCAGCCAAGCCACCTTCTTCATCCGCCTCCTCGGCGTCACCGTCGCCCATGCTTTGCAGGGTGCTTACCTCCTCGACCGGCGGCACGCTGGTGACACTGCTGTAACTCCACAGCGCGACAAAGACAAACAGCAGCAACGGCATCAGAACGATGGCCAGCTGCTTCAGGATGTAGCTGGTCGGCACTTCCGCATTGCGTTGCCCCTTGAGCGCCTTGAGCAAGGCCGGCAGCGCACGCGCCGAGTGCGAAGGCGCCACCTTTTCCAGCAACGGCGGCAGCGGAATGTAGCGCTCCTGGGCCGAAAGTGGCGGCGCCATCTTCGGCTTGAGCTTGGCCACCAGGATCACGTAGCCGATGTACAGACCCGCCAGCATCAGACCGGGGAAGAACGCTCCGGCATAGAGCTGCACCACCGACACGCCTGCGGTGGCGCCGTAGACGATCAGCATGACCGAAGGCGGAATCAGGATACCCAGACAACCACCGGCAGTGATCGCGCCGGCGCTGATCTTGACATCGTAGCCAGCCCGCAGCATCTGCGGCAGGGCGAGCAGCCCCATGAGCGTGACCACCGCTCCGACAATGCCGGTGGCCGTGGCAAACACGGCACAGGTCACCAGCGTGGCCACCGCCAGGGCGCCCGGCAGGCGCGCCAACGCGAGGTGCAGGCTGCGGAACAGTTTCTCGATCAGGTTGGCCCGCTCGACCAGATAACCCATGAACACGAACAGCGGGATCGAGATCAGCACGTCGTTGCTCATGACCTTGAAGGCCGACGCCACCATGAGATCCAGCGTCTTCTGCGTATTCTGGTCGTAGGCCAGCCAAGTGAAGATCATGCCCATGCCCATCAGGGTGAAGGCGGTGGGGAAACCCAGCATGATGGCCACGACCACCAGGGAAAGCATCAGCAGGCCGATATGGCCGCTGCTGATTTTTTCAGCCCCGATCAGCATGGCCAGCGCACCGGCGATGATCAGCGCCATCAGGCTGAAGCCGAACCAGAGTTCTTTGCGGATTTTCATGACTTGGCGCCTTCCTTCGAAACGTACTTGTCCAGCGCCTGGATGTCTTCGTCTTTCACGTGAACCATTTCCTTGAGTTTTTCGACGTCCACCTCTTCCACGTCTTCTTCACGCGTCGGCCATTCGCCATCGCGTATGCAGATCACACAGCGGATGATTTCGACCACGCCCTGCAGCAGCAGGATGCCACCCGACAGCGGAATGATGAACTTGAAGGGGTACATCGGCAGCGGATCGGCGGAGAAAGTCTGCTCACGGATCGCCAGGGACTCGTTGAAGTAGGTCCAACCCGCCCAGGTCAGGGCCGTGATGCCGGGCAGGAAGAAGACGAAATAGAGGATCAGATCGATGGTGGCCTGCGTCCGCGGCCGAAAGAAGCCGTACAGGACATCGCCCCGTACATGCCCGTTCTTCGACAGTGTGTAGGCGCCCGCGGTCATGAACAGCGTGCCATAGAGCATGATCTGGAAATCCAGCATCCAGGCATGGGGTTGGTTCATGACGTAGCGGGAAAACACCTCCCAGCTGATCATGAGTGTCAGGACCAAGGCCGTCCAGGCGAAGACCTTGCCGATAAAGGTGGACAGGCGGTCCACCGCAAGCAGTAATTTCTGCATTGACTTTCCAGCGGGTAATCAGTTGTTAATGCACTGAGGGCGCTGCAGCTTCCGCCACAGCGCCCTCAGAGGGCTTGCGCCGATTTTATGCTTTACGCCTTCTTGCCCTTGGCAAAGTAGTGGTTGGCGGCCATCTTGAAGTCCACCGTGTAATCGTTCCACCACTGAGTGGCACGCTCGGCATAGGCGCGCTGGGAGTCAAGCACCTTCTTGAACAGCGCATTCTCGCCGCCCTTCTTGGCCATGATCTTGTCCCACGAGGCCAGCTGGGCCTGCAGCACCGAGTTCGGGGTCTTGTAGAACTTGACGCCGGCTTTCTTGAGCTCGATGTAGTCCTTGGAGTTGCGCTCGATTGCCTTCCAGCTCATGTCGGCACTGGCGGCCTGGACGGCATAGTCGATCACGGCCTTCAGTTCAGTCGGCAGCGCATTGAGCTTGCCCTTGTTGAACAGGATCTCGAACTGCTCACCGGACTGGTGGAAGCTCTGCAGCATGCAGTTCTTCACGACATCCGGGAAGCCCAGCAGGCGGTCGGACGAAGCGTTGTTGAACTCGGCGCCATCGATCAGGCCGCGGTCCAGGGCCGGCACGATCTCGCCGCCGGGCAGCGGGTTCACGGCGGCACCCATGTCGGTGTACATGTCAACAGCCAAGCCCACGGTACGGAACTTGGTGCCCTTGACATCGGCCACCTTGGCGATCGGCTTCTTGAACCAGCCGAAGGGCTGGGTCGGCATGGGGCCGTACAGGTAGGACACCACGTCCATGTTGATGGATTTGTAGATCTCCTCGAGCAGGGCCTTGCCGCCGCCGTAGTAGTGCCAAGCCAGCAGCATGTTGGGGTCCATGCCGAAAGAAGGGCCGGAGCCCCACAGCGCCAGGGCGGAGTTCTTGCCGTAGTGATAGGCCACCACACCATGGCCACCGTCCAGCGTGCCCTTGTTCACAGCTTCCAGCAACTGGAAAGCCGGCACCACGGAACCCGCTGGCAGCACTTCGATCTTGAGCTTGCCTTCGGCCATCTTGTTGACCTTGGTGGCGAAGTCGGCGGCATATTCGTGAAAGATATCCTTCGACGGCCAGGTGCTCTGGAAACGCAGGGTGGTTGCGGTTTGTGCAGTGGCCACCATCGGGGCGGCCATGGCGCCCGCGGCGACTGCAGCACCCTTGAGCAGGTTGCGACGGCTGGGGGATTTGTTGTTGGTCACGGTGATCTCCAATAATTGAACGAGATGATGCGTTTGCATGCCATCCGGGCGCATTCTGCGCCTGCTCACCGGGCATTCGTTCTAGGGGTTTTCACCAGTGAACGTCCTGGCGTGATGAAAACAGTTTTCACCATTTCGGTGCAAATAGCGTTTCCCAACCCGTCGCGAGTGAGGCCTGCATTTTGCGTATCCTAGCGGGACACACCTACAGTTGCCTCGACCCGTCGGACGACACCATGAACCCTATCCAGCTTTTCGATCCCGTTTCCAGCACCTACACCTACGTCCTGTTTGACGATGCGAGCCGGGAAGCCCTGATCATCGACCCGGTCGATGATCAGCTCACCCGCGACCTCCAGGTCCTGAAGGAATACGGCCTCAAGCTTTTATGGCTGGTCGAAACCCATGCCCACGCCGATCACATCACCAGTGCAGGCCTGCTGGCCGAACACACCGGCGCACAGACAGCGGCCCCCGAGGCTTGTGGCATCCGTGCCGCTGCCATGCAGCTCCAGCACGGCAGCAGGCTTCGTTTTGGTCGCCATGAACTGCTGGCCTTGCACACCCCCGGTCATACAGCCGGCAGCATGTGCTACCTCTGGGAAAGCGACGGCCAACGCCACGTCTTCACGGGCGACACGCTGTTGATCAACGGCTGTGGGCGCACCGACTTTCAGTCGGGCAACCCTGATCAGCTTTACCACAGCCTCACGCAAATCCTCTTTGCCTTGCCGGACGACACGCTGGTGTGGCCCGGTCACGATTACCAGGGCCGTAGCCACAGCAGCATCGGCGTTGAAAGGACAGGAAATGCGCGTGTGGCCGGCAAGACGCTGCCCGAGTTCAGAGCCATCATGGACGGGCTGAACCTGCCCAAACCGCGTCGCATGGACGAGGCCGTGCCGGCCAATCTGCGCCTGGGTCTGCGCCATGATGCGGGCGATTCGGAACTGCCGCCCGTCCGTCCGGCTCAGGGGTATGCCGGTGATGTGACGCCTCAGCAGGCCTATGCTTGGTGGCGCGCCGGCGAAGCGCTGCTGATCGATGTGCGCACGGACGCCGAACGGGAATGGGTCGGTTTTGTGCCAGACGCCATTGGCATTGCCTGGAAACAGTGGCCCGGCATGGCTCTGAACGCTGCTTTTGACGACCAGTTGCGCGCGGCCGTGCCTGCCGGCAAGAAGGTCATGTTTCTCTGCCGCAGCGGCGTGCGCTCCATTGCTGCCGCCAGGCGAGCCACGGAGCTGGGCGTTGAAAGCTACAACATTCTGGAAGGCTTTGAAGGCGATCCAGATGCGCAGGCACACCGCGGTCAGCGGGGCGGCTGGCGTTACCACGGCCTACCTTGGCGTCAGGGCTGAAATGGCGCCCCTGCCCGACGCGTTGATAATGCGACAAACTCGACAATCAATATGGCATTTCTTGCAATCGACGTCGGCAACACACGCCTGAAGTGGGCCTTTTTTGATGCACCGCATCCCGGCGCCAGGCTGCTGGCACAAGGTGCCGAGTTCCTCGACAACATCGACAAGCTCGCAGACGGCGCCTGGGCTTCATTGCCTGCACCGACTTGCATGCTCGGCTGCGTCGTGGCCAGTGATGCGGTCAAACACCGCGTCGAAGACCAGATGGAAATGTGGGATGTCGCGCCCCGCTGGGTCGTCTCCAGCGCGCAGGAAGCCGGCTTGACCAACGGCTATGACCACCCGGCACGTCTGGGTCCTGACCGCTGGGTGGCCATGATCGGTGCCTGGCATCGCATGCTGACTATGGGGACGCCACGTCCGATCGTCGTTGCCATGGTCGGAACGGCCGTGACAGTAGAAGCCATCGACCCGGGAGGCAGGTTTCTGGGCGGCTACATCCTGCCGGGTCACGGCATCATGCTGCGTGCGCTGGAGTCCGGAACTGCCGGACTGCACGTTCCGACCGGCGAAGTCCGCCCTTTCCCCACCAACACCAGCGACGCACTGACCAGTGGCGGCACCTACGCCATCGCTGGCGCGATGGAGCGCATGGTGCAGCATCTGCGCCAGCACTGCGGGGCGGAACCCTGGTGCGTGATGGCTGGCGGCGCTGGCTGGAAAATGGCGCCCAGCATGTCCGTCACGTTCGAACTGGTTGACAGCCTTGTCTTCGACGGCCTCTTGCAGATCGCTGCCAGCCGAGGTTTGTGTCACACGCGCTGATCAGTCCTCGCCTGCCAGCCAGGCCTCCGCCAGCTTCACCCAGTAGGAAGCGCCCAGGGGGATCAACTCATCGTTGAAATCGTAGCTCGGGTTGTGCAAAGTGCAGGGCCCACCGCCATGCCCCATCTCGCGGTGCACCCCTTCACCATTGCCGATGAAGCAGTAGGCGCCCGGTTTGGCCTGAAGCATATAGGCAAAGTCCTCCGCCCCCATGGTCGCTTCCTGTGAGCGCACATTTTCCTCGCCCACGATGCCGCCCATCACGCAACGGGCGAATTCTGCCTCGTGCGCCGAGTTGATGGTCGGAGGATAGTTGCGCTCGAAGTGGAACTCGCACCGTACGTCATAGGCAGCGCAGGTATGTTCGGCGATCTGCCGCATCCTCTGCTCGATCATGTCCAGAACTTCCAAGGTGAAGGTGCGGACCGTGCCCTGCAACTCGCAGCTGTCGGGTATGACGTTGCTGGCCTCTCCTGCATGAATCATCGTGACAGAAATCACGCCAGCATCGATCGGCTTCTTGTTGCGGCTGATGATGGTCTGGAATCCTTGCACGATCTGGCAGGCGATCGGCACGGGGTCGATGGCGTTGTGCGGCATGGCCGCATGCCCCCCCTTGCCCCGGATCGTTATCTTGAATTCGTTGCTCGAGGCCATGACCGGCCCAGGGCTGACCGCGAAACTTCCAACGGGAAGGCCCGGCCAGTTATGCATGCCGAACACCGCTTCCATCGGGAACTTCTCGAACAGACCATCACGCATCATCTGCTGCGCCCCACCACCGCCTTCTTCTGCCGGCTGGAAGATCAGGTACACCGTGCCATCGAAATGCTTCTCTCTGCTGAAGTACTGGGCTGCAGCGAGCAGCATCGCGGTATGGCCGTCATGCCCGCACGCGTGCATCTTGCCGGCGTGTCGGCTGGCATGGTCGAAGGTATTGAATTCCTGTATCGGCAAGGCATCCATGTCGGCGCGCAGACCAATGGCACGCGGCGATGTACCGCTCTTGACGATACCGACGACACCTGTGCCACCCAGGCCTCGCACCACAGGAATTCCCCAGTCGGCGAGTTTTCTCGCCACCAGATCGGCCGTCCGCAACTCTTCGAAACACAGCTCGGGGTGGGCATGGATATCCCGTCGTATGGCAACCATGTTCGCTGACTGACTGACGATGGAATCAATGAGTTTCATACGCGCTCCTGCTGACGAAGTCTAGCCCGGCCCTGGCCCAGTTGTTGTCATGGGGGCAATTTCCCTGAACGCTACCGCCCTCTTGGCTGTCTCGTCAAATGCGACAGCCGCGCGTCTGCGATTCACTGCGCTTTCCTCTGGGCCGACCGACTGCGGCCGCCCCGCCGCAAGAGGCTTCAGACGCAAAAAAGCCCTCATGATGAGGGCTTTTCGAATTGGTTGCGCGAGGAGGATTTGAACCTCCGACCTTTGGGTTATGAGCCCAACGAGCTACCAGACTGCTCCATCGCGCGATAAGCTGATTATTATAACCTATTCTGCCTTGGCTGCTTCAGTCGTTGCTTCCACAACTTCCGGGCGATCCACAAGCTCGACCAAGGCCATTGGTGCATTGTCGCCAACGCGGAAACCCATTTTCAAGATGCGGGTGTAGCCACCAGGACGGGTCTTGAAGCGCGGACCGAGATCGTTGAACAGCTTGGTCACGCTGTCGCGGCTGCGCAGGCGGTCGAACGCAAGACGGCGATTCGCCAGCGTTGGCTCCTTGGCCAGCGTGATCATCGGTTCGACAACGCGACGCAGTTCCTTGGCTTTCGGAACCGTGGTCTTGATGACCTCATGCTCGATGAGCGAGTTCATCATGTTGCGCAGCATCGCGAGGCGGTGCTCGCTGGTGCGGTTCAGTTTACGGAGTCCGTGTCCGTGACGCATGGTGCTTTCCTTTCTTTATTAAACAGGCAGCCGTATCAGGTACTGCCTGGAGCACTGAGCCCGCTGAGGGGCTCTCCAGATATTCAACGCTTTTCGAGTGCGGCCGGCGGCCAGCTCTCCAGCTTCATGCCCAGCGTCAAGCCGCGGGAAGCAAGCACTTCCTTGATCTCGTTGAGCGACTTGCGGCCCAGGTTGGGGGTCTTGAGCAACTCGTTCTCGGTCCGCTGGATCAGGTCGCCGATGTAATAAATGTTCTCAGCCTTGAGACAGTTTGCAGAACGCACCGTCAACTCAAGCTCGTCCACCGGACGCAGCAGAATCGGGTCGAATTGCGTACCACCCCGTGCCGCCGGAGCCTCGAAGGCCGCCAGTTCACCACCTTCGAGCTGGGCAAACACCGCCAATTGCTCAACCAAGATTTTAGCCGACGCACGGACAGCATCTTCAGCACTGATGGCGCCGTTGGTCTCGATCTCGACGACCAGTTTGTCCAGATCGGTGCGCTGCTCGACACGCGCGCTCTCGACGGTGTAGCTGACCCGCTTGACCGGAGAAAACGAGGCGTCCAGCACGATGCGCCCGATGGACTTGCTGGCTTCGTCGGCATGACGGCGCAAGGTACCAGGCACATACCCACGGCCTTTTTCCACCTTGATCTGCATGTCCAGCTTGCCGCCAGCGGACAGCGTGGCAATCACGTGATCGGGGTTGATGATCTCAACGTCATGCGGGGTCTGAATATCGCCGGCGGTGACCAAGCCCTCGCCATCTTTGCGCAGGCTCAGAGTCACTTCATCACGGTTGTGCAGCTTGAAGACAACGCCCTTGAGGTTCAACAGAATGTTGACGACATCCTCTTGCACACCATCGATCGAAGAGTACTCGTGTAGAACACCGGCGATGGTCACTTCCGTCGCAGCATAACCCGGCATCGACGACAACAGGACGCGACGCAGCGCATTGCCCAGCGTATGGCCATAGCCACGCTCAAACGGCTCAAGCGCCACTTTGGCGCGGTTGGGGCCGAGTTGTTCGACGTTGATTGCTTTGGGTTTAAGCAGACTGGTTTGCATGCAGACTTCCTGTCAATACCCCCGGCTCGTTACACCGGTAAGGCTGGTGAAGCACCCGGCAACGCGGGCCCGCGTTCCGGGAACGGATTCGAAATGAGCCCTGATTAGCGCGAGTACAACTCGACAATCAGTGATTCGTTGATGTCTGACCCAAATTCATCACGATCAGGCACCTTCTTGAAAGTACCTTCCGCCTTGTCGAGGCTCACCTCGACCCAGGCAGGCATGCCAACCTGTTGCGCCAGCTGCAGCGCCTCGACCACGCGGTTCTGCTTCTTGGATTTTTCACGCACCGCCACCACGTCGCCGGCCTTCACCATGTAGGACGGGATGTTCACGGCTTCACCGTTGACAGTGATCGCCTTGTGAGACACGAGCTGGCGAGCCTCAGCGCGGGTTGAGCCGAAACCCATACGGTAGACGACGTTGTCCAGACGCGATTCCAGCAGGAACAGCAGATTGGCGCCGGTGTTGCCCTTGCGGCGGTCGGCTTCTTCAAAATAGCGCCGGAACTGACGCTCCAGCACGCCGTACATGCGCTTGACCTTCTGCTTTTCACGCAGTTGCAGGCCGAAATCGGAGGTACGTGCGCCGGAAGTGCGGCCATGCTGGCCGGGCTTGGAGTCGAACTTGGCCTTGTCCCCGATCGAGCGACGCGCGCTCTTCAGGAACAGATCAGTGCCTTCGCGGCGGGAGAGTTTGGCCTTGGGGCCGAGATAGCGTGCCACTTGAACTTCCTTCTATGTCATCTGCCGCAGTTGCCTGCGGGAGCCATCAGCGGCGTGCCGATGGCGGTGGGCTTGGTAAAAAAACTGCTGCAGCCGTGCTGCAGCACTCAGATACGACGACGTTTCTGCGGACGGCAGCCGTTATGCGGCACCGGCGTCACGTCGGAAATCATGTTGATGCGGATGCCCAGGGCAGCCAGAGCGCGCACCGACGACTCGCGACCAGGACCGGGGCCCTTGATTTCGACGTCCAGGTTCTTGATGCCCTGCTCCAGGGCAGCGCGGCCGGCCACTTCCGAAGCCACCTGTGCTGCAAAGGGTGTGGACTTGCGCGAACCCTTGAAACCTTGACCGCCGGAAGAGGCCCAGGACAGAGCGTTACCCTGACGATCAGTGATCGTGATGATCGTGTTGTTGAAAGAGGCATGCACGTGCGCGATGCCATCGGCAACGTTCTTGCGGACCTTCTTGCGCACACGCTGCGCGGCATTATTGGCGGGAGATTTAGCCATGATGTTCTTTCAATGCCAGTTTATTTCTTCAGAGCCTGAGCTGCCTTGCGCGGTCCTTTGCGGGTGCGTGCATTGGTACGCGTACGCTGGCCACGCATCGGCAGTCCACGACGATGGCGGAAACCACGGTAGCAACCGATGTCCATCAAACGCTTGATGTTCATCGTTGTCTCGCGGCGCAAGTCGCCCTCAATTGTGAGCTTGCCGATCTGATCTCGGATTTTTTCCAGATCTGCATCGGTCAGATCCTTGATCTTCTTTGAATATGCAATGCCACAGGCTTCGCAGATCTTGCGAGCGCTCGTGCGACCGATGCCGTAAATGGCGGTCAAGCCAATTTCAGCATGCTTATGCGGCGGAATATTGATGCCAGCGATACGTGCCATTTTCGTCCTCTAAAACTCTTGCAATCAACCCTGGCGCTGCTTGTGACGCGGATCCGTACAGATCACGCGCACCACGCCCTTGCGACGGATGATTTTGCAGTTGCGGCAAATTTTCTTGACCGAAGCCGAAACTCTCATTTCACTCTCCTAAAACTCTTATGCCTTGCTGCGGACGGTTTCGACCCGCAACCCGTTTCATTTACTTGGCTCTGAACACGATGCGTGCACGCGACAAATCGTAGGGCGTCAACTCGACAGTCACCTTGTCACCCGGAAGAATCCGGATGTAATGCATACGCATTTTTCCCGATATATGCCCCAGGACCACATGGCCATTTTCAAGCTTCACACGAAAAGTTGCATTCGGCAGGTTTTCGACCACCTCGCCCTGCATCTGGATCACATCGTCTTTCGCCATACCTATCAAGCACCGAGAGTCGCCTTGAAATTGGCCTTCTTCAACAAAGACTCATACTGCTGCGACATCAGGTAATTCTGAACCTGGGCCATGAAATCCATGGTCACCACCACAATGATCAGCAGTGAAGTACCACCGAAATAGAACGGCACGTTGTATTTCAGAATCAGGAACTCCGGCAACAGACAAACGAAGGTGATGTAGATGGCACCAGCCAGAGTCAGGCGCAGCAAAATCTTGTCAATGTGGCGCGCCGTCTGATCACCAGGCCTGATACCCGGAATGAAAGCACCACTCTTCTTCAGATTGTCTGCCGTCTCACGACTGTTGAACACCAAGGCGGTATAGAAGAAACAGAAGAACACGATGGCCGAGGCATACAACATCACATAGATCGGCTGCCCGGGCGTCAAGCTTCCGGCAATATCCTTCAACCACACCATCGATTCACCACTGCTGAACCAGCTCACCACGGTGGCAGGAAGCAGAATGATCGACGACGCAAAGATCGGCGGGATCACACCAGCCATGTTCAGCTTGAGCGGCAGATGCGACGACTGGCCGCCATACACCTTGTTGCCGACCTGCCGACGTGCATAGTTCACCAGAATCTTGCGTTGACCACGCTCGACGAAAACCACGAAGTACGTCACCAGCGCGACCAACGCCACGATCACCAGCGCCGCGATGATGCTCATCGCGCCCGTACGGACCAACTCCAGCAGGCCGCCAATGGCACTCGGCAATCCGGCAGCGATGCCGCCGAAAATCAGGATCGAAATACCGTTCCCCAGACCGCGCTCGGTGATTTGCTCACCCAGCCACATCAGGAACATGGTGCCGGCAGTCAAGGTGCACACAGCCGTCACGCGAAAACCGACACCCGGCTCGATCACCAGGCCGGCCGAGCTTTCGAGCGCAACCGCAATACCCAGCGACTGGAAAAGTGCAAGCCCAAGCGTGCCGTAACGGGTGTACTGGGTGATCTTGCGCCGGCCCGCCTCGCCTTCCTTCTTGAGCTGCTCAAAAGCCGGCAGCACGTAGGTCAGCAACTGCATGATGATCGAAGCCGAGATGTACGGCATGATCCCCAACGCAAACACCGTGAAGCGCGACAGGGCGCCACCCGAGAACATGTTGAAAAGGCTCAGGATACCGCCCTGCTGCCCTTGAAACAGTTGCTGCAGCTGGTCCGGGTTGATGCCCGGAACAGGGATGTGCGCACCGATGCGGTACACCACCAGCGCGAGCAGCAAAAAGACCAGCCGACGACGCAGGTCGCCGAACTTGCCTGTTTTTGCAATCTGAGCCGCGTTAGTTGCCACTTGAATCTACTCTCAAATGCCGATCAGGCGACGCTGCCGCCGGCAGCTTCGATAGCAGCCTTGGCACCCGCCGTAGCACCGATACCGGTCAGCTTGACAGCCTTCTTGATCTCGCCCGACTTGATGATCTTGACGACCTTGGCCAGCTCACCCACCAGGCCAGCTTGCTTGAGCGTCAGCAGATCGACCGCGTCGGCGCCCAGCTTGTCCAGCGCAGTCAGCGTGACTTCGGCATTGAACTTGAGCAGGTGAGACTTGAAACCCCGCTTGGGCAGACGGCGATGCAGCGGCATCTGCCCGCCTTCGAAGCCGACCTTGTGATAGCCGCCAGCACGCGACTTCTGACCCTTGTGACCACGACCCGCGGTCTTACCCAGACCCGAGCCGATGCCACGGCCGACACGGCGCTTGGCATGTTTTGCACCCGCTGCGGGCTTGATGCTATTGAGTTCCATCATCGGCCTCTCAGAGAACCTTGACCAGATAACTGATCTTGTTGATCATGCCGCGCACGGCAGGGGTGTCCTGCAGTTCGCTCACGCTGTTCAGCTTGCGCAGACCCAGCCCGCGCACAGTAGCGCGATGGGATTCCTTGCAACCGATCGGGCTGCGTACCAACTGGACTTTGACAGTTTGTTGCGTTGTCATCTTGAAACTCCCGATTACGCGAAGAGTTCTTCAACGGTCTTGCCGCGCTTGGCCGCAACTGCTGAAGGCGTAGTGCAGTTGTTCAGCGCATCCAGCGTGGCACGAACCATGTTGTAGGGATTGGTGGAACCGTGGCTCTTGGCAACGATGTCGGTGATACCCATCACCTCGAAGACAGCGCGCATCGGGCCGCCTGCAATGATGCCGGTACCCTTGGGAGCCGGCGCCATCATGACACTGGCTGCGCCATGGCGGCCGACCACCGGATGATGGAGCGAACCATTCTTCAGCGACACCTTGGTCATGTTGCGACGAGCCTCTTCCATCGCCTTCTGGACTGCAGCAGGCACTTCCTTCGACTTGCCCTTGCCCATGCCGACGCGGCCGTCGCCGTCACCGACCACGGTCAATGCCGCGAAACCCAGGATACGGCCACCCTTGACCACCTTGGTCACGCGGTTGACCGCGATCATTTTCTCGCGCAGACCGTCCTCGGGACCCTCGGCCCCTTTGCCTTGCATTTTTGCTTGAACTTTAGCCATCTTAAATTCCGATCTGCTTAGAACTGCAAGCCAGCTTCGCGTGCGGCATCAGCCAGCGCCTTGACGCGGCCGTGATACGCAAAACCTGCACGATCAAACGCCACCTTCTCCACACCAGCAGCCTTGGCCTTCTCGGCAATTCGCTTGCCGATCAGCTGGGCAGCGGCGGCGTTGCCGCCCTTGCCCGAGGCACCGAGCGACTTGCGCACTTCGGCTTCGGCGGTGGAGGCACTGGCAAGCACCTTGTCGCCTTCGCCCGAGATCACGCTGGCGTAAATGTGCAAATTGGTGCGCGTCACGGTCAGACGGGCAACGCCTTGCTGGGCAATGCGGATACGGGTCTGACGTGCCCGACGAAGACGCTGCTCTTTCTTGGTCAACATGTTGCAGCTCCTTATTTCTTCTTGGTCTCTTTGATCGTGACCTTTTCATCCGCATAGCGGATGCCCTTGCCCTTGTAGGGCTCGGGCGGGCGCACGGCCCGAATATCGGCCGCCACCTGGCCCACGCGCTGACGGTCTGCGCCCTTGATCACGATTTCCGTGGGGGCGGGCGTCGCCACCGTGATACCGGCAGGCATGTCCACATTCACCGGGTGGGAGTAACCCACGGCCAAGTTCAGCTTGGCACCCTGAGCCTGAGCCTTGTAGCCCACACCAATCAGGGTGAGCTTCTTCTCGAAGCCCTTGCTCACACCCACCACCATGTTGTTCACCAGCTGACGCATGGTGCCGCTCATGGCATTGGCTTCGCGGGATTCGTTGGCGGGCTCAAAGCTCAGCTTGCCGCCCTCGTTATTCACCTTGACCAGCGCCGACTGCGCCAGTGACAAGGTACCACCGGCACCCTTGACACTGATCTGGTCAGCCTTGATCGACACATCCACCCCAGTGGGGATGGCAACAGGCATTTTTCCTACACGTGACATTTCAGTTTCTCCTCAATGCCGCGTTAAGCCACATAGCAAAGCACTTCGCCACCGACACCGGTAGCGCGCGCCTTGCGATCGGTCATGACCCCCTTGGGGGTGGTCACGATGGCCACGCCCAGGCCGTTCTGGACCTGCGGAATGGCGTCGCGGCCTTTGTACACGCGCAGACCGGGACGGCTGACGCGCTCGATACGCTCGATCACCGGACGGCCGGCGTAGTACTTCAGGGCAATTTCAAGCTCGGACTTGCCAGCTTCGGTTTTCACCTGGAAGCCGTCGATATAGCCTTCGTCCTTCAACACCTGTGCAATCGCAACCTTCACCTTGGAAGAAGGGACAGATACGGTGGTTTTGGCCACCATCTGCGCATTGCGGATGCGTGTCAACAGGTCGGCGATGGGATCACTCATGCTCATGTTTAATCTCTCCTACCGCTTACCAGCTGGCCTTGGTGACACCAGGAATGTCGCCGGCAAAAGCCATTTCACGAATCTTGGCGCGGGCCAGACCGAACTGACGGAACGTGCCGCGCGGACGACCGGTGATGGCGCAGCGGTTGCGCTGGCGCGTCGGATTGGCATTGCGCGGGAGCTTCTGCAGACCCAGACGGGCTGCCGCACGCTCTTCGTCGCTACGCTTGGCGTCGTTTGCAATGGCCTTGAGTTCCGCGTGTTTCTTCGCGTACTTGGCGACCAGTTTGTCTCGCTTGAGCTCGCGCTCGATCAAAGCTACTTTAGCCACGGGTCACCTCAGTTCTTGAACGGGAAACGGAAACCAGCGAGCAGCGCCTTGCACTCTTCGTCAGTCTTGGCCGTTGTGGTGATGCTGATATTGAGACCGCGCAAGGCATCCACCTTGTCGTATTCGATCTCAGGGAAAATGATCTGCTCTTTGACGCCGATGTTGTAGTTGCCACGACCATCGAAGGCGCGGCCGGAGATACCACGGAAGTCACGCACACGCGGCAAGGCCACGGTGACAAAACGATCCAGGAACTCGAACATCTGCACGCCGCGCAGCGTCACCATGCAGCCAATGGCCTGGCCCTCACGGATCTTGAAGCCGGCAATAGCCTTCTTGGCCTTGGTCACCACCGGCTTCTGGCCGGCGATCTTGGTCAGGTCGCCCACGGCATTTTCCATGACCTTCTTGTCAGCCACCGCCTCGCTCACACCCATGTTCAGGGTGATCTTGGTGATGCGCGGCACCTCCATGGGCGACTTGTAGCCGAACTTGGCGGTCATCTCGGGGACCACCTTCTCGCGATAGTGTTGTTGCAGACGTGCCATGGTTATGCCACCTTGATTTCTTCGCCGCTGGACTTGTAGACGCGCACGCGCTTGCCATCAGCCAACAACTTGATGCCCACGCGGTCCGCCTTGCCAGTGGCCGCATTGAAAATGGCCACATTGGACTGATGAATAGGCATAGCCTTCTCAACAATGCCACCCGTGGTGCCCTTGAGCGGGTTCGGCTTGGTGTGCTTTTTCACCAAGTTCACACCCTCGACCACCACATGGGAGTCATCCTTGCGCAGCGCAACCTTGCCGCGCTTGCCCTTGTCGCGCCCCGCGAGCACAACGACGTCGTCGCCTTTGCGAATCTTGTTCATGGCGGATCCTTAGAGAACTTCAGGAGCCAGCGACACGATCTTCATGAACTTCTCAGTCCGCAGTTCACGCGTGACCGGTCCGAAGATGCGGGTGCCAATCGGCTCCAGCTTGTTGTTGAGCAGCACAGCAGCATTGCCATCAAACTTGACGAGCGAACCGTCGCCACGACGAATGCCCTTGGCTGTGCGAACCACCACCGCGCTATAAACCTCGCCCTTCTTGACGCGGCCGCGCGGAGCAGCTTCCTTGATACTCACCTTGATGATGTCACCCACGCTGGCATAGCGACGCTTGGAACCGCCGAGCACCTTGATGCACAAAACGGACTTCGCGCCGGTGTTGTCGGCGACTTCTAACCGAGATTCAGTCTGGATCATTTCAATATTCCCAACTTGCACTGAAAGGCACCACACGCGGCACACAACCAGTCAGTCTTGGGCCCGTCGTCCCCGGCATGAACCACTCACGCCGCTTTCGCTGGGCAGAAACTTCAGCTTTTTCAAGCGAAGCCCGCAATTGTGCCAAATAATTTACGGGGCGTCAAGCGCCTTGTTCAGACGGCCAACGCAAATAGTCCCCGGTCAGCGCCAGGAAGTCGGTCAGCCCGGATTCCCGCCCGATTTCCTCCGCCAAGATCACAGCCACTTGGGGCGCGATCTGTGCAGCCAAGGCCGCGTCCAGGAACAGCAGCCGCGATCGTCGGGCAAGGACATCCTCAATAGTCAGCGCATACTCATGTCGCACAGCGAAGCGCACCATGGCTTCCGT
>CAZJKR010000020.1:25898-26616 GCA_964546615.1 uncultured Curvibacter sp. | reverse complement strand
GCATGGCCACGTCGGTGCCGTTGCCCATGGCCAGGCCGACATCGGCCGCCGCCAGCGCTGGGGCGTCGTTGACACCGTCGCCGACCATGGCCACCACGTGGCCGCCCTGCTTCAGTTCAACCACCTTGGCGGCCTTGTCGCCCGGCAGTACCTCGGCCAGCACCTCCCCCGCTTCCGGCCGCAGCCCCAGCCGGCGCGCCATGGCTTCGGCGGCGCCCCGGTTGTCACCGGAAATCATCACGGTGCGGATGCCGCGCGCACGCAGGGCGGCCAGCGCGTCCCGCGCGCCCGGTTTGGGTTCGTCACCGAAAGCCATCAGCGCGCGCAGGGTGAGACCCGCGGTGCTGCGCTCGACCAGGGCCGACACGGTGGCGCCCTGCGCCTGCCATTCCAGCGCACGGGGGCCCAGCGTGCCCAGACCCACGCCCAGTTCATCCAGCCAGCGCAGGCTGCCGATCAGGTAGTTTTGTCCGGCCACCTCGCCCTCGCTGCCGCGCCCGGGCGCGGCTTGCAGTCTGGCCGGCGCCTCGATGGTCAGGCCGCGCGCCTGAGCTGCCGCCACCACGGCACGCGCCAAGGGATGTTCGCTGCCGCTTTGCAGGCTGGCCGCCGCCTGGAGCAGGGCCCGCTCGTCCAGGCCTTCGGCCACCGCCAACGCCGTCAGTTATACCGGCGCCAGGCCGGTATTCGTGGACAGCACCCCGGACACCTGGACCAT
>CAZJKR010000020.1:24736-25888 GCA_964546615.1 uncultured Curvibacter sp. | reverse complement strand
TGGCCGACGGTCAGCGTGCCGGTCTTGTCGAAGGCCACGGTGTCCACCAGGTGCGCCAGCTCCAGCGCCTGCGCGTCCTTGATCAGGATGCCGTGTTTTGCGGCCACGCCGGTTCCGGCCATGATGGCCGTCGGGGTCGCCAGGCCCAGGGCACAGGGGCAGGCGATCACCAGCACCGCCACCGCGTGGATGATGGCCGTCTCGGCCATGGCACCGTGCCACCACCAGCCCAGCAGCGTGAGCACGGCGATCGCCAGCACCACCGGCACGAACACCGCCGCGACCCGATCGACCAGACGCTGGATCGGCGCCTTGGCCGCCTGCGCATCCTCCACCAGCCGGATGATCTGCGCCAGCACGGTTTCGCTGCCCACGGCCACGACCTGCATCAGCACGCGCCCATCGCCGTTGACCGAGCCGCCGGTAAGCTTGGCGCCGACGTCCTTCGCCACGGGCAAGGGCTCGCCGGTGAGCATCGATTCATCGACCTGGGTGTGCCCCTCGATCAGCGAGCCATCCACCGGCAACCTTTCACCCGGGCGCACGACCAGCCGGTCGCCGACCAGCACCTCGGCCACCGGCACGTCGACCTCACCGTCCGGCCCGACCAGGTGCGCCACCTCGGGCCTCAGCGCATGCAGGGCGCGGATGGCGGCCGTGGTCTGGCGTTTGGCGCGCGCCTCCAGCCACTTGCCGAGCAGCACCAGCGTCACCACCACGGCGGAAGCCTCGAAGTACAGGTGCGGCATGGCCTCGGGCCCGGCGCTCAGCCACAACCACATGGACAGGGCCCAGCCAGCCGAGGTGCCGATGGCGACCAGCAGATCCATGTTGCCGCTCAAGGCCTTGAGCGCATGCCAGCCGCCGACATAAAAGCGCGCACCAAGGATGAACTGCACCGGCGTGGCCAGCAGGAACTGCACCCAGGCCGGCAACATCCAGTGCCGCCCGAAAAAGTCGCCCAGCATGGGCAGCACCAGCGGCGCTGACAGCACGAGACCGATGGCCACCGGCGCAAAGCCGGCCCAGGGCGAGGCGTCGCTTTCCTTTTCCATCGCATCGGCGGCGCGCGGCGCATAACCGGCATCGCGCACGGCGCGGCGCAGACGGGCTTCCATCTGCTCCGACGCCGCATAACTCACGCGCGCCGAC
>CAZJKR010000020.1:10674-24726 GCA_964546615.1 uncultured Curvibacter sp. | reverse complement strand
GCCGAGTACCCAGCGCCCTTGATGGCGCCGATGATCTCGTCCGGACCCACGAGCGTGGGGTCGAAGTCGACCGAGGCGCTCTCGGTGGCCAGGTTGACGCTGGCCTCCTGCACCCCGGGCACCTTCTTCAGCGCCTTTTCGACCCTTGTCACACAAGAAGCGCAGGTCATGCCTTCGATGCCGATGTCCAGGCTGGTTGTCTGGGAGGAGGAGGATGTAGTCATGCGACGGATTCTGAACCTTCCCATGACGGGAAGGTCAACGCTTGCGATAGATCAACCACGACGGCGGCAAGGTTGAAATAATGCGCTTGACCTTCCCATCATGGCAAGGTTCACGATCGGCCTGTGCTCCACGGTGGAGTCGATTTATCTGAAGGAAGCCCCATGAACCAGACTTTTGAAGTCACCGGCATGACCTGCGGCCATTGCGAAAAGGCCGTCACCCGCGCCATCCAGCAGCTCGATCCGCAGGCCCAGGTGAAGATCGACCGCAGCCAGAACCGCGTCGACGTGCAATCCGTCCAGCCGCGTGAGGCGCTGGCCCAGGCCATTGCCGAAGAAGGCTACGCCGTCGCGGCCTGAAGCCGCCGCCTTTGCAGCATGCGCGCGATCGACTGGCCTGTCAGCATCCGCTCCGCGGCCGAGTTGTCCGGCATCTCGGCCAAGATGGTGCGCCACTACGAGTCGCTGGGCCTGCTGCCGCGCGTAGCGCGGACCGACAGCGGCTACCGTCAGTACAACGAAGCCGACGTGCACACACTGCGCTTCATCAAGCGGGCGCGCGACCTCGGGTTCTCCGTGGCCGAGATCGCCGAGCTGGTGGCGCTGTGGCAGAACCGGCGTCGCGCCAGTGCCAGCGTCAAGCGCATCGCGCAACAGCACGTGGCCGACCTGGCGCAGCGCATCGAATCCATGCAGGCCATGCAGCGCACCCTGAACCTGCTGCTGCACCACTGCCATGGCGACGAGCGGCCCGAGTGCCCCATCCTTGACGACCTGGCGCACCATGGCGCGAGCGCCAAGCCGGCCGGTTGACGGCCCGGCATCAGCCCTCAATAATGTTTTGTCCACCTCAGGAGTATCTCCATGAAATCCAATGTCGGCGGCATCGACCGCATCATCCGCATCGTGGTCGGCGTCGTGCTGATCGCGCTGGCCGCCACCAACACCGTGGGCTGGTGGGGCTGGCTGGGCATTGTCCCGCTGGCCACCGGCCTGCTCGGCTGGTGCCCGCCCTACGCCTTGCTGGGCTTCAACACCTGTTCCATGAAGGACAAGCCTCAGTCCTGAGGAATCCTTCACCACCGCAGGCCGCTATTCTTTTGATAGCTGCCGGCGCTCACATATAAAGACCAAGGGGCCGATTTGATGCCTGTCGGCGGCAAATCGGCTGCCCTTCTTCTGTCCATGAACACTCCCACCGTCCAGACCCCGCGCCGCGTTGAGCGCCTCATCGTCGGTCAACCCACCATGGATGGGGCCGGCGTCAAGCTCACCCGCGTGCTCACGCACGACCTGCAGCAGCGGCTCGACCCTTTCCTGATGCTGGACAACTTTGCCAGCGACGATCCCAAGGACTACGGCGCCGGTTTTCCCGACCATCCGCACCGTGGTTTCGAGACCGTGACGTACATGATCGCCGGCCGCATGCGCCACCGCGACAGCGCCGGCCATGAAGGCCTGCTGCAAAACGGCGGCGTGCAGTGGATGACCGCCGGCCGTGGCCTGATCCACAGCGAGATGCCGGAGCAGGAGGCGGGCGTGATGGAGGGCTTCCAGCTCTGGCTCAACCTGCCGGCGCGCGACAAGATGTGTACGCCCTGGTACCGCGACATCCAGAGCGCCGAGATCCCCGAGTTCACCACCCCCGCCGGCGAAGGTGCAGATACACGTGGCGGCGTGCGTGTGCGTGTGATCGCCGGCAGCAGCCACGGCGTGGCCGGCGCGATGCAACGGCCGGCGCAGGACTACCCCACGGAACCGCTCTACCTGGACCTGCACTTCCCCGCTGGCGGTGCCACCTTCACCCAGCCGTTGCCGGCCCAGCACAACGCCTTCCTCTATGTCTATCGCGGCACGGTGCACGTGGTGGACGGCGACGACAAGGCCGCGCCAGTGCCCCTGCACCACATGGCCATCCTTGAGAACAGCGGTGACGGCGTGCGCCTGCAGGCCGACGGCGGCAGTGAGCCGGCGCGTGCCTTGCTGATCGCCGGCCGGCCCCTGCACGAGCCGATCGCCCAGTACGGCCCCTTCGTCATGAACACGCGTGAGGAACTGATGACCGCCGTTGATGATTTCCGCAGCGGCCGGCTGGCCTGAGCCGACATCCGGCGAGCGCGAACTTTACCCGGGCTTCGCACAGCGTCATGACCCCGATACACGTGCCGCGCAGACTTCACCTCTCCCTGTTGTTCCGACAGGTTTGTTGAAAGGATCTGCTCATGAAACCCGTTTTCAAACCCCTACTCCTGACCGCCCTGATGGCGGCCTCCCTGGGCGCTTTTGCACATTCCGGCGCCAGCGACGGCCGCGACCGGATGCATGCGCGCATGCAGGAACACGTCGGGCGGCATGCCGACAAGCTCAAGACCGAACTCAAGCTCAGCGCAGCGCAGGAAGCCGCCTGGGCCAGCTATGTGGCCAGCATGAAACCATCCGCTCCGCCGCAGCGCCCGGACCGTACCGAGTTGGCCAAGCTCAGCACCCCTGAACGCCTGGACCGGATGCGCGAGCTGCGCAAGCAGCGCGAAGCGGAGATGGACCGGCGCGATGAAGCCACCCGCGCTTTCTATGCCACACTTGACGCCGAACAGAAGAAAACCTTCGATGCCCGCAGCAGCCGGCGGTTTCACAAAGGTGAACACCGAGGTCAGCAGCACGGGTCTTGAGGGATGAACCCACCGTGAGCCCGGCCCGATGCAGACCCCGCCCAGACTTTCCGTCCGAACCATTGAACTGAACGACCCCCTGCGCTGGCTTGCCCTGGGTTGGCGCGACATGTGGCGCTGCGGCTGGGTCAGTTTTGCGCACGGGCTGGCGCTGTGCCTGTTCGGGCTGGCGCTGATGGTTGTGGCTCGCCATCAGTTCTGGCTGCTGGCGGGTGCTTTCTCGGGGTTCCTGGTGGTGGCACCGGTTCTCGCCACGGGCCTGTATGCCCTGAGTCGGGCCGTGGAACGGGGTGAGCCGGCGTCCTTCCGACTGGTGCTGCAGACCTGGCTGAGCTGGCGTCGTCATGGCCGCAGCCGCGATGGCAAGGATTGGCGCCTGGTCCGCTTCGGCCTGCTACTGGGCTTGGCCGGCACCGGCTGGGTTCTCACCTCGGCCGCCCTGATCACCTTGATGTCGCCGGTCCCGATCGAGCGACCCCTTGATTTCCTGCGTTTTGTCGTTCTGGCAAGGGACAACTACCTGTTCGAGTTCTGGCTGGCCCTGGGTGGCCTGATGGCGGCCCCGATGTTTGCCTCCAGCGCCATCGCCCTGCCCTTGCTGCTGGATCGGCGCGTCGGCGTGCTTGAGGCGGTCATCACCAGCTGGCAGGTGGTGCTGACCAACCCGTTGCCCATGGCCGGGTGGGCCTTTCTCATCATGTGCCTGACCTTGCTGGGGTTGGGTTCGGCCCTGTTCGGGCTGATCCTGGTCGTCCCCCTGCTGGGCCATGGCAGCTGGCACGCCTACCGTGCGTTGGTCGATGCCTCCGGCCTGCCCGAACGCGAGCGCACGACGGAGTCCCGCTGATGTTTGGCTACACGGAAGAGCAGATTGCCGCCTTTGGCCTGTCCTTTGGCGTCGGCGCCTTCATGCTCTACATGCTGTTCATCATCGGCCACCTGGCCTGGGAATCCAAAGCGGGACGCTTCGGCACCTTCGTGCTGTTCCTCGGGCTGGCTTTCGGCATGGTCGGCTTCGCCGCCAAGTTCGTCATCCAGTGGCTGCTGGAAAAATAGCCGCCAACAGAGGGGAAACCTAAACCAACGGCCGGATGCCGATCAGCATGCCGTGCAACCAGAAGGTCACGGCCGCCCAGACGCCGGTGCCCAGCGCCAGGGTGAGCAAGGTGGCCGGCAAGGTTCCGGGCGGATACACCGTGCCTGCGGTGCGGTCGCGCCGGCGCGCAGCGGCAAAGCTGGCGATCGCCCACAGCAGGAAAGCGCCGAACAGGATCTGATGCACCAGCATGCCGTTGGACAGCAAGTGGGCCAGGGCCCAGACCTTGACACCTGCAACCATAGGGTGGTGGACCCGCGCCTTGATGCCGTTGCCCGGTATGTAGGCCGCCGTCACCAGCACCAGCGCCAGCAGGGTCAGCAGTGCGGCCAAGTGGCGCATGCCCGTGGGCGGGGTCCACAGCACCAGCGGCTGCTCACGCGCCAGGCCGAAGCCCCAGACGATCAGCAACAGTCCCGCCAGCGAGACCAGCGAGTACAGGCCTTTCCAGACGCCTTCCCCCAGGCGGGCACGCATCCGCGTACGCCAGTCGTCGGCCACGATGCGCACCGAATGCACCCCGAGAAATACCACCAAGCCCAGAATCAGATAGCGCATTTTTCCGGCTCCCTTGTTTCAATCAAGCCGCCATGACACGATTCTTGCCGGCACGCTTGGCCAGGTACATGGCGCGATCGGCGCGCTGGATGGCTTCCAGCCCTTCCTCATCGGTCGCGAGCTGCGCCACCCCGGCACTGAAGGTGATGAGGATCTTTTCATTGCCTGCCAGAAAGAATCGCCGCGTCAGCTCGCGCTGCAGCCGCGTCATGGCTTCCACACCCTTTTCCAGCGCCGTGTCGGGCAGCAGGATGACGAACTCTTCGCCGCCATAGCGGGCCAGCGTATCCTGCGGCCGCATGCATTCGCGCGCCACCGTGGCCAGATGCGTCAACGCGGCATCGCCGGCGGCATGGCCTCGCTCGTCGTTAATCTTCTTGAAGTTGTCGATGTCGAGCAGTGCCACGCACAAAGGGCTCTCGCGCCGGCGCATGCCGGAAAGCTCCCGGCGGAGCGCCTCGTCCAACCCCTGGCGGTTGAGGGCGCCGGTCAGGGTGTCGTGCCGCGCCTGGGCACTGACACGGTCGAGTTCGCGGTGCAGCTTGACCAGCTCCGCCTCGGTGGCCATGGTCTTCTCGCGCATGGCTCGCAGTTCGTCACGCACCGTCAGGGATTCGCCGGCCATCGCGCGTGTGGCGCTGATGACCTCCCGCAGCACCGGTGCAATTTCCTCGATGCGCTTGGCCTGCTCGATCTGCCGCACACTCTCTTCCATCTTGCCGTGGAAACTGCTGCTGGACTCCGTCATCTGCGACAGACGCTCGACAAAGGTGGCGAGCATGCGGCGCAACTCTTCTTCGGCCTCCTGCGCCCGCCCCTTGGCTTCCGTCTGCTTGAAGATCACATCCTTGAGCCGGCGCTCCACATCGTCCAGGCGGCGCAAGGTCAGAGGCGGCGTTGCCGCCTGCATCAGTGCTTCGGTCTGACCCTTGAGCCAGTTGTCATCGATGCCGAGTTCACCGATGTTCTCGATGATCAGATGCAGCAGCTTGAGCAACGTGCCCTTGATCTCCGCCTGATCCTCGGCCGCAAAGGACAGGCGGTGACTGAAGTTCGCCAGCAGCGTCTTGATGACGATCACATCCGCCGCCGGATCGCGCAGGGATTGCAGCAGTTTCTCGACCTGCTCCTGAAAACGGGCATCGTCATTGCCCAGTGCCGGCAGGCTGTATTCGATCAGCCGGGCAATCTGCTCCATGAATTCCGCCGTGAACGCCGGAATCGAAGCGACCGGCGCAACCGCCTCCGGGGCCGTCTCACTGGGTATGCCGCCAGGCAGGGCGAAACCGGCATACCCGATCAGCGCGTTTTGCACACCCTGCCAGTTGCGTTGTCCGATCGCATACTCCAGCAGGCCTTTCTGCTTTTGCTGTCCCGGATTCTTCGTCGGCAGCGCCTGGGCGATCTGGCGCAAGGGTTCCTCGGGAAACGGCTGCACCTGCGGTACACCGGCAATCTCGTTGTAGATCGACTGGTAGTTGACCGGCGTAGGCAGCAGCTTGCGGGTGGTCAGCTGCTTGAGCGTCTCACGTGCAATCTCGAAAGGTTTCTTGTCACTCATGGGCAGACCGTGGTTGTTCTCACATCACTGCTCCGGGTACAAGCGCAGGACATCAGACATCGATGTTGCCGGCCCGCAACGCATTGCTCTCGATGAACTCGCGGCGCGGTTCCACCTCGTCGCCCATGAGCATGGTGAACACGCGGTCGGCTTCGATGGCATCGTCGATCTGAACGCGCAGCAGGCGGCGCACTGTCGGATCCATGGTGGTTTCCCACAGCTGCGCAGGGTTCATCTCGCCCAGTCCCTTGTACCGTTGACGGGCAGTGGCATGTTCGGCCTGGGCAATCAGCCAGTTCATGGCGGATCGGAAATCATCCACCTTCTCTTCCTTCTGCTTCTCACCTTCGCCGCGCATGACCCTGGCACCTTCATTGAGCAGACCACGGAAGGTATTGGCCGCCTCGGCCAACGCCGCGTAATCGGCGCCATGCACGAAGTCCTGCGTGATGCTGCTGCTCTTGACGTTGCCGTGGTGACGCCGGCTGATGCGCAGAACCGGTTTGTCCGTGCGCACATCGAATCCGCCACCTCGGCTCCAGCCAGCTTGGCCTGCAAGGCCGAGGCGGAAGCCTCTGCTTCGGCCACGCTGTCGAGGTTCAGGCTGACGCCGTCGGCAATCGCACGCAGGGCTTCGGCATCCATGAAATTGTGCAGCCGTGCAATCACGGCTTCGGCCAGCTGGTGCTTGCGCGCCAGCTCAGCCAGCGTCTCGCCACTGATCACGGTCCCCGTCTCACCTCCGGTATGGATGGACGCGTTGACCAGGGCGATGCGAAGCAGGAAGGCATCCAGCGCACTGGCATCCTTCAGGTACAGCTCCTCCTTGCCGGCCTTGACCTTGTAAAGCGGTGGCTGGGCAATGTAGATGTGGCCTCGCTCCACCAGTTCAGGCATCTGGCGGTAGAAGAAGGTCAGCAACAAGGTCCGGATGTGGGCACCATCAACGTCGGCATCGGTCATGATGATGATGCGGTGGTAGCGCAGCTTGTCGACATTGAAGTCATCCACCCCGGACTTGCCCGACTCGACGGCCGCCTTGCCGATTCCGGTCCCCAGTGCCGTGATCAGTGTCACGATTTCGTTGCTGGTCAGCAGCTTTTCGTACCGTGCCTTTTCCACGTTCAGAATCTTGCCGCGCAGGGGCAGAATGGCCTGGAACTTGCGGTCTCGTCCCTGCTTGGCAGAGCCGCCTGCGGAGTCGCCCTCGACGATGTAGATTTCGCACAGCGAAGGGTCCTTTTCCTGGCAGTCGGCCAGCTTGCCAGGCAAGCCCATGCCGTCCAGAACGCCCTTGCGGCGCGTCATCTCCCGGGCCTTGCGCGCAGCTTCACGGGCACGCGCGGCCTCGACGATCTTGCCGCAGATGATCTTGGCATCGTTCGGACGCTCTTCCAGGAAGTCTGTCAGGGATTTGGCCACGATGTCTTCCACCGGGGCACGTACTTCGGAACTGACCAACTTGTCCTTGGTCTGGCTGCTGAACTTTGGTTCCGGCACCTTGACGGAAAGAACACAACACAGGCCTTCGCGCATGTCATCGCCCGAGACCTCCACCTTGGCTTTCTTGGCCAGATCGTTCTGCTCGATGTATTTGCTGATGACGCGCGTCATGGCAGCGCGCAGACCGGTCAGATGGGTGCCGCCATCGCGCTGCGGAATGTTGTTGGTGAAACACAGGACGGACTCGTTGTAGCCGTCGTTCCATTGCATCGCCACCTCGACACCGATGCTGGTGCCTGGAATACCGCCGTAACTGTCGGCCGGCCTTTCCCCCATGGCATGGAAGGCGTTGGGATGCAGCACCTTCTTGTTGGCATTGATGAAATCGACAAAACCCTTGACGCCACCGGCCCCTGAAAAGTCATCTTCCTTGCCGGTGCGTTCATCCTTCAGACGAATGCGCACGCCGTTGTTCAGAAAACTGAGTTCGCGCAGGCGTTTGGCCAGGATCTCGTAATGAAAATCGTTGTTCTGCTGGAAGATTTCGGTATCGGGCAGAAAGTGGACCTCGGTACCGCGCTTTTCGGTGGTACCCGTCACCTTCATCGGCGACACCTCGACGCCGTCAACTTTCTCGATCTGGCGGTTCTGCACGAAACCGCGGGCAAATTCGAGTTGATACACCTTGCCCTCACGGCGAACGGTCAGTCGCAACCATCTGGAGAGCGCATTCACACATGACACACCCACACCGTGCAGGCCGCCGGAAACCTTGTAGCTGTTCTGGTTGAATTTACCGCCTGCGTGCAGTTCAGTCAGGGCGATTTCAGAAGCACTGCGCTTGGGCTCGTGCTTGTCGTCCATCTTCACGCCGGTTGGAATTCCGCGCCCGTTGTCCACCACGCTGATGGAATTGTCCGAATGAATCGTGACGACAATGTCATCGCAATGCCCAGCCAACGCCTCGTCGATCGAGTTGTCCACCACTTCGAAAACCAGATGATGCAGACCGGTGCCGTCCGACGTGTCACCGATGTACATGCCCGGTCGCTTGCGTACGGCTTCCAGACCTTCAAGAATCTGGATCGAACCCTCGCCGTAACCTTCAGATGCACCGGCCTGGTGGGCATCAATGAGTGGCTGAGCGGTGGTAAAGGCCTCGGCGCTGGACTTGTTTTCTTCAGTCATGACTAACTTCTCTGTCGATTTCTCAAACTCTTGAATGATCAAACCCGCCATGGACTTCCCATCCATTGCGGGTTGCAGTCTGTTGCCAACTCAGCTTCAGATGCGCATCGGCATCACAACGTACTTGAAATCCGTGTTGTCCGGAATCGTGATCAGGGCCGAGCTGTTGGAGTCGGACAGTTCCACCTTCACCATGTCCTGGTCCATGTTGGCCAATGCATCGATCAGGTAGGTGACATTGAACCCGATCTCGATGCTGTCGCCGTTGTAATCGATGTCCAGTTCATCAACCGCCTCTTCCTGTTCCGCATTGCTGGAAGCCACGCGCAGGGTCCCGGGATCGATGTTCAGGCGAACACCCTTGAACTTGTCGCTGGTCAGGATGGCCGTACGCTGCAGGCTTGCCAGCAGGGTCTGGCGACCCAGCGTGATGCTGTTCTTGTGATTCTTGGGGATGACCCGGTTGTAATCGGGAAACTTGCCTTCCACCAGCTTGGTCACAAACTCCATGCCCTGGAAGCTGAACTTGGCCTGGTTGTTGGCAAACTGCATCTCGATGACCCCGTCGACATCGCTCAGCAGGCGCTGCATCTCCAGAACCGTCTTGCGCGGCAGGATGACCTCCTGCCGTGGCACTTCAACGTCCAGCATGGCCGAGGCAAAGGCCAGCCGATGGCCGTCGGTGGCGACCAGACTGAGCTGCTTGCCTTCGGCAACAAAAAGAATGCCGTTGAGGTAGTAGCGGATGTCGTGCACTGCCATGGCAAACGACACCTGACCAAGCAGATCCTTCAGCGTCTTTTGCGGCACGCTGAACGAAGGGCCAAAACTGGCTGATTCCTGCACCAGCGGGAAATCTTCAGCCGGCAAGGTCTGAAGCGTGAACTTGCTCTTGCCCCCTTTGAGAACCAGCTTCGACTGCGCCGACTCCAGAGACACCGTCTGGTCGGTCGGCATGGTTCGCAAAATGTCGATCAGCTTGCGCGCTCCCACGGTCGTCGTGAAATTACCGGCATCGCCGTCAAATTCCACCGTGGTCCGGATCTGGATTTCCAGATCGCTGGTGGTGAACTGCAGTGCACTACCGGACTTGCGAATCAGGACATTGGCCAGTATCGGCAATGTGTGACGGCGCTCGACGATGCCGGCGACCGCTTGCAGAACCGAGAGAACCTTGTCTTGTGTTGCCTTCAGGACAATCATGTCAGCCTCTTCCTTAATTTCTTTATTTCAAATTAGTAGTAGTAGTTAAAGGGCACCCATTTCTGTGGATAGCACCATTTTCCCTTTTTTTATCAACGACTTGGCTGCTCTTGAAGACTGTGTGCAGTCATGCTTTTGAGATGTACGGGAAACATGAACAACTTGCGATTTCGGTTTTTTCTGTGGATAACCAGGGACTTGTTCAAAAACTATCCCCAGGGTTGTTGGTGCCTTGTTGCTTCATGCCGGTTCAGACAACGGTCTAGCCTTTGAGGGTCTGTTCCAGAACATGCAGTTGCTGGTTCAGTTCGGTCAATTGTTGACGCTCTGCACCGATTTTTCGCACGGCATGCAGAACGGTTGTGTGGTCCCGGCCGCCAAAGAGCTCTCCAATCTCGGGCAGGCTCTTCTGGGTGAGCTCCTTGGCCAGGTACATGGCAATCTGACGCGGACGAGCAATGCTGGCAGGTCGTTTCTTGGAGTACATGTCAGCAACCTTGATCTTGTAATAGTCGGCCACTGTCTTTTGGATATTCTCGACCGAGATCTGCCGGTTCTGGATCGACAGCAGATCGCGCAAGGCTTCGCGCGCCAGCTGGATGGAGATTTCCTTCTGGTTGAAACGCGAATAGGCCAGGATCTTGCGCAAAGCGCCTTCGAGTTCTCGCACGTTGGAGCGCACGTTTTTGGCAACGAAAAAGGCGACTTCCTCCGGCATTTCGGTGCCTTCGGCCTGGGCTTTGTTGATCAGAATCGCCACCCGCATTTCAAGTTCGGGCGGTTCGATGGCAACCGTGAGCCCGGAATCGAAGCGCGAGACCAGTCGTTCATGAATGTCGGTCAACCCTTTTGGATAGGTGTCACTGGTCATGACGATGTGTGACTTCTTGGCCAGCAAGGCCTCGAAGGCATTGAAGAATTCTTCCTGGGTGCGTTCCTTGTTGGCAAAGAATTGCACATCGTCGATCAGCAACAGGTCGAGCGAATGGTACTTGTCCTTGAACTCGTCAAACGTCTTGCGCTGATAGGCTTTAACCACATCGGAAACGAACTGTTCGGCATGGATGTAGAGAACCTTGGCATTGGGATGCTCTGCCAGCAACCGGTTGCCTACGGCGTGCATCAAGTGGGTTTTGCCCAGACCGACGCCGCCATAGATGAACAGCGGGTTGTAGAGCTGGCCAGGGGAGCTGGCCACGTGCATGGCCGCCGCTCTGGCCATCCGGTTGGCCGTGCCTTCCACCAGGTTATCGAAAGTCAGCGCAGGGTTGATGCGGTTTCGTGAACCCCCGGCGGGTTTTTCTTCCGTTACCTCCAGCACTTCCTCAGCCGGCAAAAAATCAGTCGATCTGGCAGAGACTTGAGTTCTGTGAGTATTTTCCCTGGGTGTGAGCGCCAGCTCAAGACCGACAGGTTGACCGTAGATCTTTTCGAGAATGGCCGCAATGCGGCTGCTGTACTGGGCACGAACCCAGTCAAGCTTGAAACGGTTGGCGACATAGAGGGTGATCTTGGACAGATCGTCGGCCACCTGGGCTGACAAGGGTTTGATCCAAGTATTGAACTGCTGTTCAGGCAACTCCTGTGCCAATTGATCAATACAGGTCTGCCACAAGCTGAGGCCCATCTCATTACCCATGGGTGCCGGGTGTTTGTTGTGTTGTCCCTCTGCCATGGCGGGTGATCGATTCTGTGGATAGTTTTATTCTTGAACGCTGCTCATTGTAATTTATCAAGAATTTATCCACAATTTTTTTGGTTGCCCGGAGCTTGCGGTTCTACGCCATGAAACGCGTGCAAGGCATTGCCAGGATTGGGAAAATTTGCCATAATCTTCGGTTTCCCTGATTCTTCGGGGCGATACGACGGTGGCCTTTGCTTTTGCAGACTTGAGGCCAGATGTACCACTACCCGAGCTGAACCTCCAAGGATTCCCAGATGAAACGCACTTACCAGCCTTCCAAAATCCGCCGTGCGCGTACCCATGGTTTTCTGGTCCGCATGAAAACCCGTGGCGGCCGTGCCGTGATCAATGCACGCCGCGCCAAGGGCCGCAAGCGTCTGGCCGTCTAAGCCGGCCGGTTCAGCCTTTCGCTGAAACGCATCCCCATCTGCGCGACGATTACGTGCAGCGGCTGAAGACCAGAGAGCAGTTTCAGGCTGTACTGGCAGGACCTGTCCTTGCGCGCACAGCCCATTTTTCCATGCACAGCGCCGTGTCAGATGCTGCGACGGATCTTGCCTTGCAGCCATCTCTGCAAAAGCGATGGCCGTTTTCGGGCGATGACCGGCATTGGATCGGTGCCATGGTGCCCAAGCGCTGGGCACGACGGGCGGTTACGCGCAATTTGATCAAGCGCCAGATCTACAACGTCGCCGAGATTTTCGAGTCATCGTTGCCCAGAGCCGCCTATGTCGTACGACTGAGGGCGGCTTTTGACCGTTCGCACTTCATCAGCGCAGCATCCGACCAGCTCAAGAAGTCCGTCCGTGCGGAAGTCGAGCAATTGTTCAAGCGCTGTGCCAACGCACAAAACAAGGTTGCCGAGCGATGAAGACGATTCTTCTGACGCTCATTCGCGGCTATCGCTTGCTGCTGAGCCCCTGGTTGGGTTCGGCCTGCCGGTTCGAGCCCACCTGTTCGCTGTATGCTCTGGCTGCACTGGAAAAACATGGTGCTGCCGCCGGAAGTTATCTGATGTTGCGTCGCTTGGCGCGTTGCCATCCCTGGTGTGATGGCGGTCATGATCCCGTGCCGCACGAAAAACCCCGTCTCTTTACCCGCTTGCTAACGCCCTCCTCTGAGAAGAAGACTTCATGAATGACATTCGCCGCACCATTCTGTGGGTGATTTTTGGTTTTTCCCTGGTCCTGCTCTGGGATCAATGGCAAATCCATAACGGACGCCAGGCCACCTTCTTTCCTTCGGCGGTCAAGACGGCGGGCGAGGCACCTGCACCAAGCGAAGTCGCCACTACACCGCAGCCACTGCAGATGGCAGGCAGCACCCAGATCGCAGCGGCCACGCAGAACCAGCCGGCTGTCGTGCGTGAACGAGTGGTCGTGAGTACCGACGTGCTGAAGCTGACCTTTGATACCGAAGGCGGCTCACTGGTGCGTTCGGAGTTCCTCAAGCACCGCGATCTGAAGGACAAGGAGCAGAACTTTGTTTTGCTGGACGAAAGCAAGGAGCGGGTCTACGTGTCGCAATCCGGCCTGATCGCCGGGTCCGCAGGAGGCCAATTCCCGACACACAAGACAGCCATGGTGCTGATCTCTGGCGAACGCGAACTGAAGGACGGCGTGGATGAACTGAAGGTCAGGTTCGAGTCGCCTGACGTCGGTGGCGTCAAGCTGGCGAAGACCTACACGCTCAAGCGCGGTAGCTATGCCATTGACGTCAAGCATGAAGTCATCAACAACGGCACAGCACCAGTCGCACCTCAGCTCTATCTGCAGCTGGTGCGGGACGGCAACAAGCCGGCTGGTGAATCTTCCTTCTATTCGACGTTCACGGGCCCGGCGGTCTATACCGAGGCCAAGAAATACCAGAAGGTCGAATTCAGCGACATCGAGAAGAACAAGGCCGAGATCGAGAAGCAGTCGGCAAATGGCTATGTCGCCATGGTGCAGCACTATTTCGCCAGTGCCTGGCTGCTGGCCGACGGCATCCAGCGCGAAATCTTCGTGCGCAAGGTGGACACCAACCTCTATTCGGCGGGCATGATCACACCGCTTGACAGTATTGCGCCGCAGACCAGCAAAGCCGTGGAGGCACGCTTTTTTGTCGGACCGCAGGTGGAGAAGATGCTGGAAGAGCTGGCGCCTGGCCTGGAGCTGGTCAAGGACTACGGCTGGCTGACCATCCTGGCCAAGCCGCTGTACTGGCTGCTGGACAAGCTGCACGGGCTGCTTCACAACTGGGGCTGGGCGATTGTGGCGCTGGTGGTCCTCTTGAAGGCGGCTTTCTACTGGCTTAATGCGAAGGCCTATGCCAGCATGGCGAAGATGAAGGCCATCAACCCGCGCATCATGGAGATGCGGGAGCGGCTGAAAGACAACCCGCAGCAGATGCAGCAGGAAATGATGCGCATCTACCGCGAGGAGAAA
>CAZJKR010000020.1:9235-10664 GCA_964546615.1 uncultured Curvibacter sp. | reverse complement strand
CCTGGATCCTGTGGATCAAGGATCTGTCGGCCGATGACCCGTATTTCATCCTGCCCTTGCTGATGACCTTGACCACCATGCTGCAGACATCGCTCAATCCGGCCCCGCCGGACCCGATTCAGGCCAAGATGATGTGGTTCATGCCGCTGATCTTCAGCGTGATGTTCTTCTTCTTTCCGGCCGGTCTGGTGTTGTACTGGCTGACCAACAACATTCTGTCGATTGCCCAGCAATGGGTGATCAACAAGCGCATGGGTGTGCCACCCAAATTCAATCTGCCGAAGTTCAAGTAACCCCTTTGAGCCGCCTGCGGCATCTTCCCCCCAGAGGGACGACACCGGCGGCTGGGCGGAGCCGGTTCCGCGGTGTCCGGCGTTTGCGTGGTTTGACAACTTGCGGGGTTGGATAATTCTCCCGTCATGCTCGCCCGTCATCAGGAACCCATTGTTGCGATTGCCACCGCGCCCGGCCGCGGGGCGGTGGGCATCGTGCGTGTCAGCGGCCGCAATCTGGTGCCACTGGTTCAGGCACTGTGCGGGCGCGAACTGTTGCCGCGCCACGCAACTTACCTTCCCCTGCGTGACCGGCAAGGCGCGCCGCTTGACCATGGGCTGGCCATCCATTTCCCGACGCCGCATTCCTACACCGGCGAGGACGTGCTGGAGTTGCAGGTGCATGGCGGCCCGGTGCTTCTGCAACTGCTGCTGGCCCGCTGCCTGGAGGCGGCGGCAGAAATCGATCCGGCGACAGGCCAGCCGACGCTGGCCGGGCTGCGTCCGGCCCAGCCTGGTGAGTTCACCGAGCGGGCCTTTCTCAACGACAAGATCGACCTGGCACAGGCCGAAGCCGTTGCCGACCTGATCGATGCCAGCACCGAAGCGGCTGCGCGCAGCGCCAGCCGCTCCCTGGCGGGTGATTTTTCACGTGAGATCCATGGACTGCGCGATGCCCTGGTCCAGCTGCGCATGCTGGTGGAGGCGACGCTGGATTTTCCGGAGGAAGAGATCGACTTTCTGCGCAAGGCCGACGCACAGGGACAGTTGACCCGCCTGCAGTTGCAGCTGCAGCGCGTGCTGCAACACGCACGCCAGGGCGCGTTGCTGCGCGAAGGCATCAAGGTGGTGATCGCCGGCCAGCCGAACGCCGGCAAGAGCTCCTTGCTCAATGCCCTGGCTGGAGCGGAGCTGGCCATTGTCACGCCGATCGAGGGCACGACACGTGACAAGGTGCAGCAAACCATCCAGATCGAGGGCGTGCCGGTTCATGTCATCGATACGGCCGGCCTGCGCGACAGTGTTGACGAGGTGGAGCGCATCGGTATCGCGCGCGCCTGGGCCGAAATCGAGGCCGCGGATGCAGTGCTGTTTCTGCACGATCTGACACGCCAATCGCTGCCGACCTACCGGGCGGCAGACGCCGCCATTGCCCG
>CAZJKR010000020.1:6785-9225 GCA_964546615.1 uncultured Curvibacter sp. | reverse complement strand
TGTCGAACAGCCTGCCGGCGCGCGTCCCGGTGCTGGATGTCTGGAACAAGAGTGACGCCAGCAACGCGCCGGCCGCAGCCGAAGGGCTGGTTCTGTCGGCCAGAACCGGCGCGGGTCTCGATGCCTTGCGGCAGCGGCTGCTGGCGCTCGCCGGTTGGCAAGTCGCCAACGAAGGCCTCTATATCGCGCGGGAGCGCCATGTGCAGGCCTTGCGTCGCGTACAGGCGCACTTGGAAACAGCGGCAGCGCATCTCGCCGCCCAGGCCCAGGCGCTGGATCTGCTGGCCGAGGAGTTGCGGCTGGCGCAGAACGCGCTCAACGAGATCACCGGTGAATTCACGTCCGACGATCTGCTGGGCGTTATTTTTTCCAAATTCTGTATCGGCAAGTAAGCGTTCGACACGCGTACGGCTACCGGCTCCTAAACTGTCTGGACGACTGGGGCAAGGCATGTGCCATCCGCCCCGCAGTTGCAGAAAGAGGTTTATGTCGCTGCTGGAGAACTGGTTTTCAAAAAAGACGCGTGACACCAGGCCGGCTGCCGGCATTGCGTCTGCGGCCAAGGTTCCGGAGGATGTGGCGGTCCACGACGCAGGCAGCCGGCGACAGAAGCGAATGGCGTTGCGCGAATTGCTGTATGCCATCGTGCGTCAAACCATGGTGCGTGCCGGCATCCTGTCGGCCGGATACAGCTTCAAGGTGCTGTCGCTGGAGCCCCAGGGCCGCGCATACATCATCATGATGGACCTCGCGCCAGGTTTCGCCCTGTCGGACGCGCGCCAGGCGGAAATGGAAAAGCAGATTGCAGCACAGGCTCAGGCCAGACATGCGATCCGGGTGAGCGCCGTCTACTGGCGCATCAATGAGCGACTGCGCGGCGGAGCGCGCAATATGCCGCAGGCAGCGGTCCATGCCGCGACACCTTACCGCATTGAACCCATCGGGGCTGACGAGGTGGCGGCGCTGCGGCAGGCGCTGGCGCTTGGCATGAATGCAGCGACAGCGTCAGGCTTCGAAGATACCGAGGTGATCGTGAATCGCCATCCCTACCCGGCCCTGAGCCGGACCCAGTACGGGGACCTGAACTAGCCGACCCGGCATTCAGCCCCCGGCGAAATCAACCAGGGTGAACAAGGGCAGGCCCGCCTGGCGGAGCTTCTGCGAACCACCGAGTTCCGGCAGATCGACGATGGCCGCCCCCTCCACCACATGCGCACCGAGCTTTTCCAGCAGGCGCTTGCCGGCGAGCATGGTGCCGCCGGTGGCGATCAGGTCGTCCACCAGCAGCACGCGGTCGCCTGAGCGCACGGCATCGGTGTGCAACTCGACGGTGGCGCTGCCGTATTCCAGTTCGTAGGTTTCCTCCACCGTCGTGAAGGGCAGCTTGCCCTTCTTGCGAATGGGGATGAAGCCGACCGCGAGCTCGTGCGCAATGACGGCACCGAGGATGAAGCCGCGCGCATCCAGACCGGCTACTACATCGGGCCGCATGCCCGGGTCCATGTAGCGGCTCACAAAGGCATCGACCATGACGCGAAACACCTTGGGGTCCTGCAGCAGTGGCGTGATGTCGCGAAATTGCACACCGGGCGCGGGCCAGTCGGGCACGGTGCGGATGTGACGCCTCAGATACTCATTGATGTTGCGGTCTTGCATGGTCAACCCGTCGGAATGATGGTGATGGCAAGCGCATGGTAAAGGACATCTGAGTACCGGTTCAAGGCTTGAGCAGCCTGTCTTCTGCCATGACCAGCAGCTCAGCGCGCCCTGATAGCACCAGGGTGTCCCCGCTCTGCAGCACCAGCTCGGATGCAGGCGACAGATTCTTGCCATCGCGGCGTCGCAGGTTGACGACGCGGATATCCGGCAACAGCAGCGCCAGATCGGCCACAGAGCGGCCGAGCACGCCTGCGCCCTCGTCCAGGGTAATGCTGGTCAGCCGTTCCTGGGCACTGTCGTCGATGGCGCTGTCATCGGCGCCATGGAAATAGCCGCGCAACAGGTTGTAGCGCGCATCGCGCTGATCCTGGACGATCCGGATCACGCGCCGCATCGGCACCCCGACCAGGGCCAAGGCATGGCTGGCCAGCATGAGCGAGCCTTCGATGGCTTCCGGCACCACTTCGGTCGCACCGGCGGCGCGCAGCTTGTCGAGCGCGTGGTCATCCTGGGTCCGGACAATGACCGGAATATTCGGTGCCTGGGCGCGCACATTGGCCAGCACCTTCATCGCGCCCGGCACGTCCAGGTAGGTGATGACCACCGCACTGGCCCGGCCCAGGCCGGCGGCCATCAGGGCCTGCAGTCGCGCGGCATCGCCATAGGCCACACTGCTGCCGGCCGCGGCCGCCTGGCGGACCCGGTCCGGGTCGAGATCGAGGGCCATGTAGGGAATCTTCTCGCTCTCCAGCATGCGTGCCAGATTCTGGCCGCAACGACC
>CAZJKR010000020.1:1651-6775 GCA_964546615.1 uncultured Curvibacter sp. | reverse complement strand
CTTGGCGAAGGAGATCGTGTCCGGCCGCATGCCGAGCGACTGGCTGCCGAACCAGTTTCCGGTCCGACCGAAGCCGCAGATGATCACGTGCTGGCTGGTACCGATTGACTGCCGGGCGATATTCGTCATCTGCAGCGACTGTTGCAGCCATTCGCTGGAGACCAGCTTCATGACCAGCGGATTGCTGTAGGCAATGATGAAGGGCGTGGCCAGCATCGACAGCACCATGGACGCCAGAATGGGGTTGAGCATGGCTGCATCCAGCAGCCCCTTTTCATGGGCCAGCGACAGCAGGACGAAGCCGAACTCACCCGCCTGCGCCAGGTACAGCCCCGTGCGCAGCGCCACGCCCATGGTCGCGCCCAGCAGACGGGTCAGCACGGTGATCAGCGCCAGCTTGAGCAGCAGCGACAGGGTGATCAGCATCAGCACGAGCGGCCAGCGCTGCAGAACGATGTGCCAGTCCAGCAGCATGCCGATCGTGATGAAGAACAGGCCGAGCAGGACATCGTGAAAGGGCCGGATGTCGGTTTCCACCTGATGCTTGTATTCGGTCTCGGAGATCAGCATGCCGGCAACGAAGGCCCCGAGCGCCAGGCTCAGGCCGGCCAGCTCGGTCAGCCACGCCAGGCCGAGCGTGATGAGCAGCAGATTGAGCATGAACAACTCATTGCTCTTGTGCCGAGCCACCATGGTCAACCAGCGGCGCATCAGGCGCTGGCCGCCCATCAGCAGGAGCCCCAGCAGCACGACGGCCTTGAGCAGGGCCAGCCCGAGCGCCGTGAACATGTCGTGGGTCGGGCTGCCCAGGGCCGGGATCAGCACCAGCAGCGGCACCACCGCCAGGTCCTGGAACAGCAGAATGCCCATGACACGCTTGCCGTGCTCGCTTTCCATTTCAAGGCGTTCGGCCATCAGCTTGACGACGATGGCGGTACTGCTCATGGCCATGACGCCCGAGAGCGCCAGCGCCGTTTGCCAGCTGATCTGCCAAAGCGAGGGCAGCAGCCAGTCGAGCAGAAAGGCGCCCAGCACCGTGATCACCATCGTCAGCAGAACCTGCAGCAGGCCCAGGCCGAAGACATGGCGGCGCATGGCGCGCAGCTTGGGCAGGTTGAACTCCAGGCCGATGGCGAACATCAGGAACACCACGCCGAATTCGGCCAGGTGGCGAACGCCGTCGGAGTTCTGCGCCAGAGCGAGCGCGTTCGGACCGATCACCACGCCGACGGCCAGGTAACCCAGCATGGGTGGCAGCTTCAGGCTGCGAAACACCACCACGCCAAGCACGGCTGCCAACAGGTACAAGAGGGTGAGTTCTAGCGCGCTCATGCGTCGATACTAGCAAGAGGGCAGGCGATCGATAAAATCACCAAATGACCCCTCCAAAAAACCAGGACCGGCCCGTGGATGCCGACAAGGCAATTCGTCTGGCGCACGAAACGCTGGAGATCGAAGCCGCTGCGGTGCTGGGCCTGCGGCAGCGTCTGGGGGATGCGTTTGTCCAGGCGGTCGCTCGCATGCTGCAGGTCCAGGGGCGGGTCGTGGTTATGGGCATGGGAAAGAGCGGCCATATCGGGCGCAAGATGACGGCCACACTGGCCTCCACCGGCACGCCGGCCATGTTTGTCCACCCCGCAGAAGCCAGCCATGGTGATCTCGGCATGATCAAGCCGGTGGATCTGGTACTGGCGATCTCCAACAGCGGCGAATCGGACGAACTGACCGCGATCCTGCCGGTGCTCAAGCGCCAGGGCGTGCCCCTGATCGCCATGACCGGTCGCCCTGACTCGACGCTGGCCCGCCATGCCGATCTGGTCCTCGACTGCGGGGTGGAAAAAGAAGCTTGTCCGCTGAACCTGGCGCCGACGGCCAGCACCACCGCCCAGCTCGCGCTGGGTGATGCACTGGCGGTGGCACTGCTGGACGCGCGGGGTTTCCGGGCGGAAGATTTTGCCCGCTCTCATCCTGGCGGGGCGCTCGGGCGCAAACTGTTGACCCATGTCGCCGACATCATGCGCAGCGGCGCTGCGGTACCGAAGGTGGCGCCGTCCGCTGTCTTCAGCGAGGTCATGCGCGAGATGAGTGCCAAGGGCCTGGGGGCAACCGCCATCGTCGATGCGCAGGACCGCGTGCTGGGCATCTTCACCGACGGCGACCTGCGCCGACTGCTGGAAAAAGGTGTCGACCTGCGCACCGGCACGGCCGGTGCGGTCATGCACCCCGGTCCGGTGACCATCACCGCCGATGCACTGGCTGTGGAGGCGGCGGAGCTGATGGAGCAGCGTCGCATCACCAGCGTGCTGGTGGTCGATGCCGAAGGCCGCCTGTGCGGCGCGGTCAACAGCAACGATCTGATGCGGGCCAAGGTGATATGAACGTCATGCCGGCGCTGACCTTCCCGCCCGAGCTGCTGCTGCGCGCACAGGGCATCCGCGTGGCCTTTTTCGACATTGACGGTGTGCTCACCGACGGCGGCCTCTACATCTCGGAAGCCGGCGAAACGCTCAAGCGCTTCAATACGCTGGATGGCCATGGCCTGAAACTGCTGCAGCGCGCCGGCATCACGCCGGTGGTGATCACCGGCCGTGACAGCCAGGCCCTGCGGGTGCGGCTGCAGGCGCTGGGCATCACCCAGGCCCATTTCGGCACCGAAGACAAACGACCGGCGGCAGAGCAGAGCCTGCGGGCGCTCGGGCTGGACTGGCACCAGGCGGCGGCCATCGGGGACGACTGGCCCGACCTGGCGGTGCTGCAGCGCTGTGCCTTCGCCTGCGCACCGCCCAATGCGCATGCCGAGGCACTGGCACTGGCGCATCATGTGACGCGCGCACGTGGCGGCGAGGGTGCCGCCCGCGAGTTCTGCGACCTGCTGCTGGTGGCCAGCGGTCGCTATGCCGATCTGCTGGCGGAGTGGCGACGGTGATGCAGGTGCTGCGCCTGGCCTGGGACCGGCTGTCGATCTACCTGCCCATCATCCTGATGGGCGTGCTGGCGCTCGGCACCTACTGGCTGGTGCGCAGCACGCCGGTGTTCGAGTCGCCTGCAGCCGATCAGCCACCCCGGCATGAACCCGACTATTTCATGCAGCAGTTCTCGGTCAAGACCTTCGATGCCAGCGGTCGCCTCAAGACGGAAATCTTCGGCACCGAAGCGCGCCATTACCCCGATACCGATACGCTGGAGATCGACCAGGTCCGCATCCGATCCTTCAATGACAAGGGCCATCTGACCACCGCCACCGCGAGAACGGCGCTGACCAACAGCGACAACTCGGAAGTGCAGCTCATCGGCAATGCATTCGTGGTGCGCGAAGAAGCGCTGGACAAGGCGGGCGAAAAGCTTCCGCGCATGACCTACCGCAGCGAATTCCTGCATGCCTACATGGACACCGAACGCGTCGTCTCGCACAAGCCGGTCGAACTCACGCGGGGCAACGACCGCTTTACCGCTGACAGCATGGCGTTCGACAACATCGAGCAGATCATGAACCTGCAGGGGCGTGTGCGCGGCGTGCTGGTGCCCGCGTCGAAGAAACAGGAATAGGCGGCCCAGGATGTCCAGGCTGGTCTTCATCACGGGCGCCTCCAGCGGCATCGGCCAGGCACTGGCCGAACACTATCACCGCGCCGGTTGGCGGCTGGCGCTGCTGGCCCGGCGTGCGCAGATCATCGAATCATGGGCAAACGAGCGTGGCATAAGCGCCGATAGCTATCGTATTTATAGCGTCGACGTGGCCGACGTCGACGCCGTCGTGGCGGCCGCGCGGCGCTGCCTGCAGACCCAGGGTGTGCCCGACGTGGTGGTGGCCAATGCCGGCATCAGCGCCGGCATCGACTCGGCCGAGCGCGCCGACCTGGAGGTGCTGGCGCAGACCTTCGCCACCAACAACGTCGGTCTGGCCGCCACCTTCCATCCTTTCATCGCGCCCATGCGCCAGCGCGGCAGCGGATGCCTGGTGGGCATTGCCAGCGTCGCCGGCATCCGCGGCCTGCCCGGCCATGGCGCCTACTGCGCCAGCAAGGCGGCGGTGATCAGCTACTGCGAGAGCCTGCGCGGCGAACTGCGCGGCAGCGGCGTCAAGGTGGTGTGCCTGAGCCCGGGCTACATCGACACGCCGCTGACGCGGCAGAACCGCTACACCATGCCGTTCCTGATGAGCGCGTCCGACTTCGCCGTGCGCGCGGTCCCGGCCATCGAGGCCGGCGTGAGCTATCGCGTGATTCCCTGGCAGATGGGGCTGGTGGCCAAGCTGCTGCGCCTGCTGCCGGACGGCTGGTTCGACTGCCTGCTGGCCGGTCGTCCGCGCAAGCACCGTCAGCCACCGCACTGAGCCACCCCGCCTCGGCTGGGGACAAGGCCGGGCTGGCAGAATCCGGCCATGCTCGATGTCGTGGTGCTCTTTTTCCTGCTCGGGGTCTTTGCCAGGTTGTTCAAGAGCGACCTGCGTCTGCCCGAGGCCCTGTACGAAACCCTGTCCATCTATCTGCTGCTGGCCATCGGCCTCAAGGGCGGCATCGAGCTGAGCAAGCAGTCACTGGTGTCCCTGGCGCCCCAGGTGGCCGCCTGCCTGGCCCTGGGTTTTGCCATTCCCGTTCTGCTGGTGCCGGTGTTGCGCCGCATCGGTCTCAATATCCACGACAGCGCTGCCCTGGCCGCGCATTACGGCTCGGTCAGTGTCGTCACCTTTGCCGTGGCCAGCAGCTTTCTGCAGCGACGCGGCGTGCCGCTGGAAAGCCACGCCGCCCTGTGGGTGGCCTTGATGGAGGCGCCCGGCCTGATCGCCGGTATCGTGCTGGCGCGCCTGGGCGGCGGGGGCGGGCTCAGCCAGGTCAACTGGAAGGAGCTGGGCCACGACGTATTCCTGGGCAAGTCGGTGCTGCTGCTGGTCGGGGGCCTGCTGATCGGTGCCGTCATGGGCGAGGCCGGCACCGCCCCGATCAAGAACGTGTTCGTCGACCCGTTCAAGGGCGTGCTGGCGCTGTTCCTGCTCGAACTCGGTCTGGTGGCTGGCGGCCGGCTCGGGGAATTGCGCCGCTACGGCCTGCAACTGGTGCTCTTTGCCCTGCTGGCACCGCCGGCCCTGGCGCTGCTCGGCACCGCCGTCGGGCTGGCCCTGGGCTT
>CAZJKR010000020.1:0-1641 GCA_964546615.1 uncultured Curvibacter sp. | reverse complement strand
GAGACGAGTGCCGGGACCAGGGTGCCGGTGGTCGTCACCTCGACCGGGGTCCACGCGACGCCGACGCGCTGGGGGCCGCTGGGCGGGGTGACGGTGATGGCCACGCTGGCTGCCAGTGCCAGCTACATCGCGGCGCCGACGGCGATGCGCATCGCCGTGCCGCAGGCCAATGCCGCCTTGTCGATCACGGCCGCGCTGGGTGTGACCTTTCCCTTCAACATCGTGCTGGGTATTCCGCTCTACTTCGAGCTGGCCCGGCGTCTGGCATGACGGAGCCCGCCATGAACAAACACCCGCGAAAACTGCTCGTCATCATTGCCGAGGCGGTGCTGGAAAAGCGTCTGGTGAGTGATGTGCGTCAGGCTGGCGCCCATGGTTACACCGTGCACGATGTGCGCGGTGGCAGCGAGCATTCGACGCGCGAAGGCAGCTGGGAAGCCGACCGCACCATCGAACTCAAGGTCATCTGCGAAGCGTCCGTGGCCGATGCCATCGCCGCCCATGTGCTGACGAGTTATGCGCCCCACTACGGCGTGACGCTCTTTTTCAGCGATGTGGCGGTGCTGCGGCCGGAGAAATATTGAAACGCTATTAATTAGATAGCGGTGAACGCATGTTGAGCAAGGGCTGGACAGAAAAAAGGCCCTGAAAGGGCCTTGGGGAAGATGTTGCGGAATCAATAGCCGCGTCGTCCGCCGCCACCGCCACGCGGGTTGCCGTAGGGGCTGCGAAAGCCGCCGTCGCCGCCACCTTCGTTGCCGCCGCCATAACCGCCGCCGCCTTCACGCCGGCCGCCACCGTAGCCACCCCCACCGCCGCCGCCATATCCCCCGCCGCCACCGTAGCCGCCACTGCGCGGCGGGCGCGGCTCCATCGGGCGGGCTTCGTTGACCACCAGGCTGCGGCCACTCAGCGGCTGGCCGTTCATGCCGTTGATGGCGGCTTGCGCCTCGGCATCGCTGCCCATTTCGACAAAGCCGAAACCCTTGGAGCGGCCGGTGTCACGTTCCATCATGACCTTGGCGCTGCTGACGGTGCCGAACTGGCTGAACGCTTGCTGCAGATCGTCGTCGCGCACCGTGTATGGCAGGTTGCCGACATAAAGTTTGTTGCCCATGCAAGAACTCCTGATAAACAAAAAACAAGCGATGGAGTCCCTGAAACGCAATCAAGTCGTGTCAACGATGCGAGTTCGGCAGATCACCGCAATCCTGCGGCAGGCCTCCCAGCCACCGCGATTCGGTTTTTGCCACAGAAATCTTTTTCACACAAGTGGGGTTGCCGCTAGGTCAGAACCAGCGTCTGGGGCATGAAAAAAGGGCCCTCGGGGCCCTTTTGCGAGATCGGCGCCAGAGCGCAGCGATCAGTAGTTGCGGCCACCGCCGTAACCACCACCGCCGCCTTCGCGTCGGCCACCGCCGTAACCGCCGCCGCTGTTGCCACCACCGTAGCCACCGCCGCCGCCGTTACCACCACCGTAGCCACCGCTGCGGGGGGGGCGCGCTTCCATCGGGCGTGCTCCGTTGACCACCAGGCCGCGACCACCCTGCTGCTGGCCGTGCAGGCCGCTGATGGCGGCTTGCGCTTCGGCATCGCTGCCCATTTCGACAAAGCCGAAACCCTTGGAGCGGCCGGTGTCAC
>CAZJKR010000019.1:25659-26650 GCA_964546615.1 uncultured Curvibacter sp. | reverse complement strand
AGATCGTTGTTGATGGTGACGTAGATCAGGTCGCTCAAGGACAGGAGGTTGTCCAGGCTCAGGGTGACGCTGCCCTGGTAGCGGCCGGTGGCTTTGCCACCGCTGTCGTCCACCGAGACGGCAAGCCGCGCCGGCAATGCCTGGCTGTAGGCGATGACGAGGTCACTCTGATCGGGCGCATCGGCCGGCTCGATCCGGATGCCGGCCTCCGCCGTGGGAACCCGCTTGAGGTTTTCCAGGGTCTGCTCGATGTCACGCAGGTCCAGGGGCTGACCGCTGCGGGCTGCCACGTTGTTCCACAAAGCCACCCGGGGTGCGGCGGAAGCAGGCGGTGTTGGCACGTCCAGGTAGATGCGGCGCAAACGCCCGGGCACCACGGTCAAGGTCAGCGTGCCGGCGCTGATATCCTGCGGTCTGGCAAACACCCGGCTGGTGGCGAAGCCCCGCGCGGTGATGGCGTCCTGCGCGCGCCTGACGACCATGGCAATGCCTTGGCTGCCCAGGCAGCGGCCAATGGGGCTGTCCTTGCCGTCAGGGCCATGCAGGGCCTGGGTCACCCACGAAAACGCTTCGCGAAAAGCTTCGCTGTCCGCGTCGATGCGGATGCTGTGGATGGTGAAGCAAGGCGATTCACCGCCGCCCAGCCATGCCGACGGCTCGGCCGCCTCTGCCTGCAGACGCACGTCCGGTTGCGGCTGCAACCCGCCCGACTGTTGCCGCAGGCGCTCCTGTTGGCGCAGCAGCTCAGCGGCCGGATCGGGCGAGCTCTGGGCCCAACCTGGATTGCAGATGGCACGGGCGAGAAAGAATAGACAGCAAAAATAACGCGGCAACGCGAAGCGCCGCACGAAATCCCTGAACATGCTTGTATCCAGTGACGCTGCACTTCATTGGCACAGCGTCTTCAGTTGTTATGGTTGTTGCAACCAGGTCCCGCTGCAGTTGTTTCTGGACGGGCCGCCAAGACGCGACGTGAATCTATGAACTCCTT
>CAZJKR010000019.1:18622-25649 GCA_964546615.1 uncultured Curvibacter sp. | reverse complement strand
TTCAAGATGGCCTGCCCATTTCGTGACAGTCGCGACGCTTGGCAATCGCTTAAACAGGCTGGCCATCAGTTCATGAATGCCACCGCGGTGGCTGTTTTTGGGCGGATTCTAGAGTCGGCGATGCCGCCGGACTTCGGCCTCGAATTGGCTGAGAAACAATTTTCATGCGCATGGGAAATCAGGAACTCCCGAGGTTTCTCATTGGGAGACGCGCCGCACCCCTTGACTTCAAGTCGGCTGCAGACGCCACTGGGGCAGGCGACAAATTTCACACGCTGTTGCAAATTGCGAAGCGGTCAACCGCGCAAGGAAGCGCCATGCCTTCCGTGTTTTCACACCCCATGGGGTCTGTTCTCAAGGCACAGTGAACTTGGCAAGCCGGTACTGACCGGCTACGCTTGCGTCTCTTGATCCGCAGGTCGTAGGGTTGAACCCTGATGAACTGCCAACGCTCCAGACACGGCAATGCCTCCCACCTCCCCGAACTTTTTGCGCCGCGCACTGCTGCTGGCCAGCTTGTGCGGTGCCAGCGGTGTCTCTGCCCTGCCTGCACGCAGGCTGCACCCGGAGCTGCGCACCGAATGGTGGTACATCACCGGCCACGCCATGTCCCAGGGGCGCACATTCGGATTTCAGCTGACCTTCTTTCGCTCACGGGTCGATGCCGCGCAGAGCCTGCGCTCACGTTTGGCTGCGCGGCAGCTGATCTTCGCCCACGCGGCCTTGACCGACGTACAGGGTCGCAAGCTCTGGCATGACCAGCGCATCGCGCGCGCCTCCGGCGACCCGTCGCTGGACACCGCGCGCGCCGGCACACACGACACCGAGCTGGCGCTGCGCGACTGGACGCTGCGGCGTGACGCCGGCCCCACGGCCGAGCGCTACAGCGCCCGGCTGCGCGCGCAGGAATTCGAGCTGGCATTGCAGTTCATCGCTCGCCAGCCCCTGCTGCTGCAGGGCGAACAGGGGCTGTCCCGCAAGGGGCCGCAGCCCGCCCAGGCCAGCTACTACTACAGCCGCCCACAGCTGGCGGTGCAGGGCCACATCATGTTGCAGGGGCGGCGCTTCGACCTGGATACCGACACCCGCGCGGCGGCCTGGCTCGACCACGAATGGAGCGAGGCACTGTTGCACCCGGACGCCGTGGGCTGGGACTGGATCGGCATCAATTTCTTCGATGGCAGTGCGCTCACCGCTTTCCGCCTGCGCGACCGCAGCAGCGCGGCGCTATGGGACGGCGGCTCGTTTCGCAGCGGCCTCCGCGCCGGCCAGGAGCCGGCGCACATCTTTCGGCCGGGTGAAACGCGCTTTACACCACTACGCCACTGGACCAGCCCGATGAGCCAGGCCCGCTACCCGGTCGAATGGACGGTGCACACGCCGGCGGGTGCCTTCACGCTGAAGGCCGTTCTGGACAACCAGGAGCTCGACAGCCGTGCCTCCACAGGCGCCATCTACTGGGAAGGCCTGAGCGACCTTTTCGACGTCCAAGGCCGGCATGTCGGACGCGGCTACCTGGAGATGACGGGTTATGCAGGCAGCTTGCGGGTGTGACGTCAGGACGGCTGCTTCGGGTACATCTCCACCATTTGCAGGGAAATGTCGAACAACCGCGCCTTGCCGGCATAAAAACGATCCAGGCGCCACTCGTGCAGGATGTGCAGGGCCAAATTGAAACGCTCGTAGTCGAGCTTGTAGATCTCGGTCAATGGGAAGTCCACTTCCGACTCCAGCGCCAGCACCAGCGTGGCCAGAATCCGGGCCGACGGGTTGTCCGGTTCCTGCGCGATGTATTTTCTGGCTTCCTTGATGGCGCGCATCGGACATCTCTCCTGTGATAGAGGCCCCGGGGGGCCGACATGGTTCGGTGCGCAGTATGCAGCGGCAACTGTTGCAAACGCATGACAAAGCGATGACGCAACTCGAACGGACGCGTCTCGACCTTCGGCCGGGTCGTGCAGGAACTGAATCATGTCAGCATCCACTTTCAGGCCTTGCGCAAGTACCGTCGCCTGTCCGATGTCGCACAGCAACGCCTGCGCTGGCTGGCACGAGGCCCGCAATGCCCACAGCGTCCGTTTGAGTTCGGCTTCCTGCGGCAATGGCGTGCACCTGGGGTGCATGGCTTGCTTGGTGTGACGGGTCGCAGGGCAACGGCATGTGCCCCTGCCGCACAAGACTGCGGCGACTCCATCCGGCACGCAAGACAGATCCGGGCGACAACCTGACTGTCACAGGCCTGCCATATGCGCTCCCCAGAATGGCTCGAAGCATTCGCAGGAGGGCGCATCGTCATGCTCAAGGAAGAAGCCGTTTCCGCACTGGGGCAGACCACCCTGCTCCTGCCGGCATGGGTCAAGGCCGCGCTGGCGGCCAACGACCGCCTCAAGCTCTACCTGACTCTGCTGCAATCGGCGGCTCAGCACGCTGCCACGCCCGATGTCTCGCCGGCCGACTGGAGCCAGGAGCTGGCGCAGTCCGGCCTGCACGACGTCCTGTGGCTGCGCGATCTGGTCAAGACCGCGTACTTCGATGACAACGTCCTGATCATGCCGCAGCTGGATGCCTTGTTGACGGCGCTGTCGAGCGATCTGGCCGTCATGGCGCGCCCGGTCTGCGACGCTGACAGTCATGTCGCTGCAGGGCTGGCCCTGCGGCGCGACCAATGGTTGCAGCGGCTGCATGGCATGGAAGGCGACGAAGGCCTGAGCCGAGAAGTGATCGCCCAGCTGACCCACGGCAACCGCCAGCTCGGCGACAGCTTCCACCTGCTGGTCATGGATCTGCACAAGCAGCTCAACACCCTGGCCGGAGAAATCGCCACCGAGAACATCGACGGCGCCCATGTCTGGCAGATCCAGGACCCGGATCGCCCGCTGATCCGGGCCTTCATGCGCGGCCTGAACCGCACGGCCCCTTTGAAGTTCTCCCATCCCGGGCTCGATACCGCCGTGACGCGCGACGGCGACAAGCTGCTGATCCAGAACGACATCGGCACCAACGATGCACACGTGCTGGTGCTGGAGGTGGAAGCCCGCACCCTCACGCTGACCTACTCCGACCTTCACGCCGCGCGTTTCAGCTTCTTCTGCCATTCGCTGGAGCGCATCGGTTTTCAGTGGAAGCTGTTCGACCCCGTCACGTCCGTCCAGCTCAACGACGGCAAGCCCTACCACGTCGGCAAGGGAAGCCTGGTGGCCGATGATGAAGAGGCTCTGCAAGCCGGCCTGCAGGGCGTGGCATCGCGCATTGTCTTCGTGATCGACTGGAACCGGGCCCGCAAGGCACTCAAGCACTTCGTGCGCAAGGCACAGGCCATCGACATCCTGGTGCGCGCCGCCGAGCGCGAGTGGGGCCACATGGCATGGCTGCTGGCAGGCGGAGAACAGCTGGTATTCGGCGCCATGCAATCGGTCGACAACGAGGCCTTTCGCATCGGTGACCGGCTCGACGACGTGATCGGTGAGACTGCCGCCACCGACTTCATGCTGGATCTGCTGCGCGTCTCCAGCCAGATGCTGCTGCAGCAACAGCCGGCGGCCCTCATCGCGGACGAGGCCCGGCTGCTGCTCACGCAGGCCCTGCGTCGACGCACCTTCGAGTTCGATCTGCTGGCCGAACACGCGGCCTACTGCCACGCGCTGGCGCAGGCCTTGTGCGATGCGATCGAAACCGGCGTGGCCTACCAGGCCGATGGTTCCAACCCGCTGGTAGCGCGCGCGAAGTCATGGGAACGGCGGGCCGACCATGTGTTGATGGACGCCCGCCAGCGCGCCGTACGCCAGCGCCACTGGGCCACGGTCGTCGATCTGCTGGAAAAAGCCGACGACGTGGCCGATGCCCTGGAGGAGGCGGCCTTCATGCATTCGATGACCCTCACACCGCCCATGCAGGGGCTTCCCGTTGCCGTGAACCAGGTTCTGCAGCGGCTCGCAGCCACCACACTGGCCGCGATCCAGGACCAGGTCAGGGCCATCGAGATCGCGCGCCACATGAACGAATACAGCGAGGCAGCCGACAGCGAGCTCTTCCTGCAGACGCTGTGGCGCATGCTGCGCGCCGAACGGCTGTGCGACGAGCTGCTGCGGCAGGCCCGCGTGACCATCCTGCAGACCCTGCACACGCGCGCCACCGAGCTGCTGCTGGCCAACGAACTGGCTGCGACGCTGGAGCAGGCCTCCGACAGCCTGCTGCGGACCGGCTATGCCTTGCGTGAAATGGTCTTCGCCAACACAGGGGTATCGACATGAACGCCATGCTGCACTGGCCCAAGCAGCTCTATCTGCTGGCCAATGGCCACACCCTGGCCCCCAAGCAGGCCAGCCGCGAACACATGGGCTCCAAGGCCTACAACCTGCTGCGCATGGCGCAACTCGGTCTGCCCGTTCCCCCGGCACTGGTCATCGGCACCCACTACACCCGCCATCCGGAGGAATGCATGCTGCCGGTACTCACGGTCGGCCTGCCGGAACTCGAAAGGGCCACGGGACAGACCTTGGGCGATCCGCGCAACCCGTTGATCATCTCCGTACGCTCCGGCGCACCGGTTTCCATGCCGGGCATGATGGACACCCTGCTCAACATCGGCCTGTGCGACCAGACCCTGCCCGGCCTGCTGCGCCAGACCGGCAATCCGCGCATGGTGTGGGATGCCTACCGCCGCCTGGTGGCCAGTTACGGCGAGATCGTGGCCGGTCTGCCGGCAACGCTCTTCGAAGAGGCGCTGACCCAGGCTACCCAGGGACGGGACGAGCGCGAAATCGACTTCAGCGAGTTGCGCGAACTCACCCGCCAGTACCTGTCACTTTATGCAGCCCATGCCCGCCAGGCCTTTCCACAGGATGCAAGGGAGCAGCTCGGTCAGGCGATCCGCGCCGTGTTTGCCTCCTGGCTCGCCCCCAAGGCGCAGGAGTACCGCAGACTCAACCAGATCGATGCCGGCATGGGCACGGCCGTCACCTTGCAGCGCATGGTGTTCGGCAACACCGGCAGCCATTCGGGTGCCGGCGTCGGTTTCACGCGCGATCCCAGCACCGGCACGGCCGAGCTCTGGGTGGACTTTCTGGCCAACGCCCAGGGCGAGGATGTCGTCTCGGGCCGCCGCAACGCCCATGGGCATGAAACCCTGTCCAGCGTGGCGCCCGAGGCGTGGCGCGACCTGGAGGCGGCCACCCGGGTCCTGGAACGAGAATTCGCCGACATGCAGGACTTCGAGTTCACGGTGCAGGATGGGGCGCTTTTTCTGCTGCAGACCCGCTCCGGCAAGCGCACCCCGCTGGCCGCTGCCCGCATCGCCCTGGATCTGCTGGACGAAGGGGTGATCGATGCCGCCACCGCCATCGAACGCACACGCGGCCTGGACGAACAGGCACTGAGCACGGAGCAGCTTGCCACGCAGACCGACCCGTCCGCACCGCTGATGCCGCTGGCCCAGGCCATGTCGGCCTGCACCGGCATCGTCAGTGGCGAAATCGCCCTGGATGCCGAGCGTGCCCAGGAACGCGCCACCAGCGGCGCCCGTGTCATTCTGCTGCGCAAGGAAGCACAAACCAGCGACATCGCCGCGCTGGAGTCGGCCCACGGTCTGCTGACGCAGATGGGCGCGCGGACTTCGCACGCAGCCGTGGTGGCCCGCCAGCTCGGCAAGGTGTGCCTGGTGGGCTGCAGCGACCTGCAGATCGATCTCGACAACCGTAGCGTGCGCCTGGGGGCGCAGTCGCTGAAGGAAGGCGAGGTGATCACGCTCGATGGCAACCATGGGGACATCTACCGCGGCGCAGTCGCCACCGTCCGGCTGCCGGACGAGGCGCTGATTGCCAGGTGGCGGGCCCTGCTTGCCTCCTCCGGGGCAGCCAAGCTGAAAAACCGGTCGCACGCATGAACGCACGCCCTGCCGACCGCAGCCTGCGTGGACGCAAAGGTCTGGTCGTCGGCCTGGCCGACGAACACAGCATCGCCTACGGTTTTGCCAGGGAGGCGCACGCCCAGGGCGCCGAACTGGTCGCCACCTGCCTCAACAGCAAGGCACACCAGGCCGTGACACCATTGACACAGGCGCTGTCCATTCCACTGCAGACCTGCAATGTCGAAGTTCCGGGTGACATGGAGGCCGCCGTCGCGCAGGCCATCCAGCACCTCGGGCGACTGGACTTCGTGCTGCACGCCATCGCCTGGGCGCCACTGGCCGATCTGCACGGCCCGGTCATCGACAGCTCGAGTCCCGGCTTTGCCCGCGCGATGGAAGTCTCCTGCCACTCCTTCGCGCGCCTGGCCAAGCTTTGCGTGCCGCACATGCCCCAGGGCGGCAGCTTTGTCACCATGAGCTACCTCGGTGCCGACGAAGCCGTCCCCCACTACGGCTTGATGGGCCCGGTCAAGGCCGCGCTGGAATCTCTGGTGCGCTACATGGCGCTGGAACTCGGCCAGCGCAACATCCGCGTGCATGCGGTATCGCCCGGCCCGATCCCGACCCGGGCCGCCTCGGGACTGCAGGCTTTCGATGAGCTGCTGGCCCATGCGCAGAAAAAGGCCCCGCTGGGGCGCCTGGTCACGCTGGACGAGATTGCCCGCCTGAGCGCCTTCCTGTGCAGCGAAGCGTCCTCGGGCATGACCGGCCAGACCATCTATGTCGATGCCGGCTGCCATGCCGTCGCCTGAACACCATGAACACCTCGACCCTGCATGACACCATCGAAAACGTCACCTTCGACGAGATCCAGCTCGGCCAGACCGCGCGCATCGTCAGGACCCTGACCCTGGAGGACATCCAGGCGTTTGCGGCCGTCTCGGGTGACACCAATCCGGCGCACCTGGACGCCGACTACGCCGACGCCACGCTGTTTCACGGCATCATCGGCCACGGCATGTGGGGCGGCGCGCTGATCTCTGCCCTGCTGGGCACCGTCTTCCCGGGCCCGGGCACCATCTACCTGGAGCAGAACCTGCATTTCAGCCATCCGGTGCGGGTCGGCGACACGCTGAATGTGAACGTCACCGTGACATCGCGCGACGAGGCACGCAAACGCAT